>DAHVNW010000015.1 GCA_027319095.1 bacterium
TAAATATACTTTATTATCTCCTACATTCCTTTTCATAGTTAAACCTTTGACATAATCCTCGTCATTTATGACGAGGATTCTAGCTAGTTTTGATAGGTTAAATGATTTTACAAACACCGTAATGTTCGTCAGGTTCTTTATTATTTAAAGCTTTTTTGAACGAATTTAAAGATTTTATTGAATAGAATTAATTTTTTGCTTGATTTTAAAAAAATGTTTTATTATAATCTATTACGTTTTATGTTTTCTCAAAATTAAAAAAAGAGGATATTTTTAAAATGAAAAATAAAAATGTTTTTTTATGGGACGGAAAAATAAACATACCGAAAGAAGGCGGGTTTATAAAATTAAAAGAGGATAAGACCTTAGAAGTCCCCGATAATCCTATTATTCCGTTCATAGCCGGCGACGGCATAGGCTTCGAGATAATGCCCGTTATGCTTAATGTAGTAAACGCCGCCGTGGAAAAAGCATATAACGGAGAAAAGACTATATACTGGGTAGAAGCTCTCGCAGGGGACAAGGCTGAAGAAAAAGGCTTCGAGAGGATGCCCGAAGAAACGCTTAATCTCTTAAAGCAAAGCGTAGTTTCCATTAAAGGGCCGCTTGGAACCCCCGTAGGAAAACCTGGCAAATCCCTTAATTCCATATTAAGGCAGTCTATGGATTTTTATTCTGCTATCAGGCCGGTCTATTATTTAGGGCAGCCGACGCCTATTCCTGATCCGGAAAGGGTAGATGTGACTATTTTCAGGGAAAATTCCGACGACGTTTATATGGCTGTAGAATATATGGCCGGTTCGGAAGGAGCAAAAAAAGTGCGGGATTTTTTTATAAACGAAATGGGTGTTAAAAGCAGTTCTATTCCCGAAGATGCGGGAATAACCATAAAGCCCATGAGCGAATTTAAGACTAAAAGACATGTAAGAAAAGCGTTTAGATATGCGGTTAAAAATAATAAAAAATCCATAGCGGTTGCCGGAAAGGGAAATATTATGAAGGCTACCGAGGGAGCGTTTTTAAATTGGGCTTTCGAAGTGGCAAAAGAAGACGAGTTTAAAGACGTCATCTCCATGGAATTTAATCCGGCCCCCGGAAAAATAAAACTGTCTAAAGTAATAACCGACCAGATGCTTATGCAGTTAGTTTTAAATCCTAACGCTTACGATACAATAATTACGCAGAATTTAAACGGGGATTATATTTCCGATTTAGCTTCGGCATTGGTAGGCGGTCCCGGCTTTGTTCCGAGCGGAAATATCGGAGACGGCTATGCTTTGTTTGAAAGTACGCACGGCATAGGCATGGACATAGCAGGAAAAGGTATTGCGAATCCTCTTTCCATAACTCTTTCAGGCGCCATGATGCTTGAATATCTTGGGTTTAACGAGGCGGCAAAATTAGTTTACGATGCCGTAAAAAGGGCCATTTATCAAGGCAACGGGACAAGAGACATTTACACGGGCTTCGAAAAATTAGACAAGAAGGCGGTAGAATTAAGCACCGAAGAATTCGGCAAGCACATAATTAAAGAAATATAAGCCGTGCAATATCAATATTATAATATATAATTAAATAATAACTCGGGAGGTGTTATTATGAAATTAAGCGTTAAGCAAAAAGAAGATTTTCATTTTGTAGGAAAAAGCGAATCGGGCGAAATTAATATCGACGCCGCAGGTTATGTGGGCGGAAAAGGCAGGGGAATAAGGCCCCCAGAGTTATTTTTGTTTTCGATAGCCGGTTGCATGGGAATACACGCATACGAGGCATTACACAAAATCGGAAAACACGTCGAAGACGTCATAGTCGATACCGACAGTGAAAGACAGGAATCCAAGCCTAAAGTTTTTACCAAGATTATCCTTAGCTTTTCGTTTAAAGGAAAGGATATAACCGAAGAAGACGCTAAAAAGGCGATAGAAGAAGCTCTTACAAGCACCTGCAGCATCGCATACCTCGTTAATAAAGTCACCCCTATTTCTTATAGCATTAAACTAATTTAATTAGCATTGCTAATGCTAATTAAATTAAATTTAAAGAATTAAGAGTTAATAAAAAGCGGAGGTATTTTTTTATTATGTTTAACAAAATTTTAGTTGCAAATAGGGGCGAGATAGCTTGCAGGATTATCAGGGCGGCAAAAGAACTCGATATTCCTACCGTTGCGATATTTTCCGAAGTAGAGCCTACGGCCAGACACGTAAAAATGGCGGATGAAGCATATATGATAGGCGCAAATCCGCTTGATACTTATTTAAACCATCAGCTGATTATAGACCTTGCCAAATCCATAGGGGCTGACGCAATACATCCGGGTTACGGTTTTCTAGCCGAAAACGAAGATTTTGCAAAAGCCGCCGAAGACAGCGGAATAAATTTTATCGGGCCGTCATCCGAGGTTATAAGGCTTATGGGAGATAAAGCCCGCTCTAAAGAAATTATGAAAAAAGCAGGCGTTATTACCGTTCCTGGCAGCGACGGAATATTGAAATCGGCGGAAGAAGGCGTAGAAATTGCCGAAAAAATAGGATATCCCGTCCTTCTTAAAGCGACTGCCGGAGGAGGGGGGAGAGGCATAAGGCTCTGCAGAAACGCCGGCGAAGTAATGGCTAATTACGAAAACGCATATTCCGAAGCCCTAAAGGCTTTCGGAAACGGAGAATTACTATTAGAAAAATTTATAGAAAATCCTAAACATATAGAATTTCAAATTCTTGGAGATAAACACGGGCACGTTATTCATCTCGGCGAAAGAGACTGCTCTATCCAGAGAAAAAACCAAAAGATGATAGAAATAGCGCCTTCCGTCGTTTTAAGCGAAGAAAAACGAAAGTTTTATGGGGCCGCTGCCGTAAAAGCTTGCAAAGATATAGGTTATTACAGCGCCGGCACAATGGAATTCGTTTCCGATTTAAGCGGTAATATTTATTTTATAGAAATGAATACGAGGGTGCAGGTTGAACATCCAGTTACGGAAATCATAACCGGAGTAGATATCGTTAAGGAGCAGATAAAAATAGCGGCAGGGCATAGATTAGAAATAAAGCAGGAGGACGTAAAATTTAATGGTTGCGCTATAGAATGCAGAATTAATGCCGAGGATCCAAAACACGATTTCAGGCCAAGCATAGGGGTTATCGAACGCTATTACGTCCCGGGAGGCAACGGTATCAGGGTGGAGAGCGCGGCTTCGGTCGGTTTCGAAGTTACTCCGTATTACGATTCAATGATAGGTAAACTTATATGCTGGGGAAAAACTTTCGACGATGCTATAGCCAGAACCAAAGTTGCCTTAAATTCTTATGAAATAAAAGGCATCAAAACGACCATACCTATT
The DNA here is from genome assembly GCA_027319095.1 of bacterium. Lineage (GTDB taxonomy): Bacteria > SZUA-79 > SZUA-79 > Acidulodesulfobacterales > Acidulodesulfobacteraceae > Acidulodesulfobacterium_A. Next base: position 3,341 of record DAHVNW010000015.1, read on the forward strand.
TTAAAAAAAATCATCAAAAGAGACGATTTTAAAACCGGACTATTTTCCACGAGTTACCTTAAAGAGCATCCGGAGGTTTTTGAATATGAAGTTCCAAAGGACAAGGAAGATTTCGTCGCTTTTATTAGCGCTGCGTTAGCGGCATATCATGGTTTATAGTTTATAGGAGGAAAAATATTATCATGAAAACTATTCAAGAAATGTTAAAAGACGGTCAAATCGAAATAGCAAAACCAAAAAAGATTCTTATTACCGATTTAACCGCCAGAGACGGTCAGCAGTGCAAATTGGCAACAAGGGTAACCACAGACGATTTATTGCCGTTATGCGAAAAAATGGATAAGGCCGGATTATATGCTTTCGAGGCATGGGGCGGCGCCACATACGACGTCTGTTTAAGATATTTAAAAGAAGACCCGTGGGACAGGTTAAGAAGAATTAAAGCCGTAATGCCGAATACTAAGCTGCAGATGCTTTTTAGGGGCCAAAGCATCGTTGGTTACAGGCCGAGAGCGGATAAGGTAGTGTATAAATTCGTAGAAAAAGCCATTAAGAACGGTATTGCCGTATTCAGGGTTTTCGATTCTTTAAACGACAACAGGAATATCGAAGTTGCATGTAAGGCCATAAAAGACCTCGGCGGAGAATGCCACGTAGAAATAAGCTATACCCAAAGTCCCGTGCATACTCATGAAAAGTGGATGCAATATGCAGACGAATTGTTGAAAATCGGGCCCCACTGGATTTCGTTTAAAGATGCTACCGGAATAATAACGCCTTTAGAAACTTATAATGTTATTAAAGGAATAAAGGAAAAAGTAGGGGATAATATAAAAGTTTTGCTTCATAACCACGATATGAGCGGAACGGCCATAATGAATCATATAATGGCCGTATATGCCGGAGTAGATATGTTAGATACGGTCCTTTCGCCGCTTGCTTTCGGTTCGTCCCATCCTGCCACGGAGAGCGTGGTTGCGGCATTTCAGGGAACGCCTTACGATACCGGGGTAGATTTAAAAATCTTGGAAGAAGCCGCCGCAATAACTTCCGGAATAAGAAAAAACTATAAAAAATACGAAACCGAATACGGCGGCGTAAACGCCAAAGTTTTAATTCATAAAATACCCGGCGGAATGATTTCTAATATGGCCGCGCAGTTAAAAGAAGCAAGCGCATCCGATAAAATGGAAGATGTTTTAAAGGAAACTCCCGGCGTAGAAAAAGATTTGGGCTATCCTCCGCTTTTAACTCCGTCGTCGCAGATAGTCGGTGTTCAGGCGGTTTTGAACGTCATAACCGGCGAAAGATACAAGATGATAACAAAAGAGGTCAGGGATTACGTGGAGGGAAAATATGGAACGCCTCCTGGCCCCGTATCGAAAGAACTTATCGAAAAAATTATGGGGAAAGACGGAAAGCCTGATTATTCCAAACGTCCGGGAGATACGGCGGATTTAGCCGAATGGGATAAAGCGGTAAAAGAGCTTGGTCCGCTTGCAAAATCCGATGAAGATATACTGCTCTATGTTTTATTCCCAATGCAGGCCATGGAATTTTTAAAGGCGAGAGAAAGCGGCGAGCTTGTCACGCCGGAAGTGACGCCGGGAGCCGAAGCAATAGTCGAAACAAGTGCGGGCGTAATAGAAAGCACTGCCCCGGTGGATTTCGACATTACTTATCACGGCGATAAATTTAACGTTAAGATAGAAGGCGTGACGCCCAATCAGGAAGAAGGCAAGCCCAGAAAATATTATGTTCGCGTAGGCGGAAAACTTGAAGAAATACAGCTTTTTGTTAAAGGAGAAGCCGTAGTGGGAAATAATTTCGGCAAATCTTCTCAGAAAGGCGCCGCAAAATCGACGGGAAAAAAAAGATTAGAAAAAGGGGACGTCACCGCTCCTATGCCCGGTAAAGTTGCCAAAATCCTTATTAAAGCAGGCGATAAAGTAGAAAAAGGACAGACTATAGCAATGGTAGAAGCCATGAAAATGGAAAACGAAATTCATGCGCCTTCATCCGGCGCCGTCAAAGAGGTTTATGTTAAGGTCGGAGATAATATTACGCCTGACGATGCTTTATTAAACATCGGAGAGTAAAAACATAAATAATAATTTGAATTTATACAATCATAATAAAGGGATTTGACGTTTTAATATTTATTAATATAGAGGTTTTTTATGAAACTTTACGAATACGAGACTTATGATACTATATTTAAAAAATACGGCGTGCCGACCCCAAGATATTTGGTAGTTCAGCATCCCGGCGAGAATGTCGAAGATTTTGTAGAACAACACGGCGACGTCGTGGTTAAATCTCAGGTTCTCGTAGGGAAGAGAGGAAAAGCCGGAGCAGTTAAGGTTGCGACGACCGGAGAAGAAGCCAACGACTATGTAGCCGCTTTAATGGAAGCCGAAGTTTACGGCGAAAAACCAGTAAGCGTAATTATCCAGGAAAAAGCCTCTATAATTAAAGAGCTTTATATCAGCTTCATGTACTCTTCTAAGCCGAGACGTCCGGTTTTCGTAGTTTCCCTCGAAGGCGGCATGGACGTCGAGGCGCAGGACCCGTCCAAAATATTTACCTTTGGAATAAATCCGCTCGAAGGCCTTTTTCCCTATAAAGTCAGGGAATATCTCCTCGAAATCGGATTTAAAGAAAAATCGGTGCTTAGGCTGCTTTCCGAAGTTATAGCAAATATGTATAAAGGCTTTTGGAATTCGGAAGCAAGGCTTTTAGAGGTAAACCCGTTAATAATAGCAGGCGACAAATCGAACCCCGACAAGCAAAAAGTTCTTGCAATAGACGCTGTTACGATGATAGACGACGATGCGAGAATAGCCCCTTCCAAAATATACACCGCAAGGGGGGCAATGGGCAGGCCGCTTACGGAAAGGGAAAAAGCCGCCCATTTAATCGACAGGGACGACCACAGGGGTAAAGCCGGTTCCTACGTAGAATTAGACGGAAATATCGGAATGATGACGTTCGGCGGCGGCGGTTCCACTATTACGGCAGAAACGGTTTTTGCCCTTGGAATGAACCCTGCAAACCTTACGGATATCGGAGGAAATCCGCCTGCCGAAAAAATGAATAAGATTTCTAAAATTATTCTTTCTAAACCGGGGTTAAAAGCGGTATTAGTTTGCGGCGGAACTGCCAGCAATACCAGAATAGATGTCACTATAGGAGAAGGGCTTGTTTCCGCAATAGAAGAAATGAAAAAAGACGGAACTTTTCCAGAAGGGCTTATATGGGTGGTTAGGAGAAGCGGTCCTGAGTATCAAAAGGGCTTGAAAATGCTGTACGAATGTTTTCAAAGGAATAATATCCAAGGGGTTATATACGATTCCGAGCTTCCGCTTACGGAAGCCCCGCAAAAACTTTACGAAATTTTAAAATCTAAAAATTTAATCTAATTTATTAAAATTTAACCTAATAAAGATTTAAACTGGAGATAATTTATATGAGCGTTTCGAAGGAACTTCACATATCTTCGGCATGCGTCGAAGGGAGCACGCCGTCCTTGCGTGCCGAAGATGCCGAGGGCCGGGAGCATATAGGCGGCATGTCGTTCATGGGTAAAGGCACTAAGTTTTTAAACGAAGGCACCGGCGTTATAGTTATAGGAATAACGGGAAGGGAGGCATCCCAGGTTGTTATCGAATCCGAAAAATTATTCCCAGGCATAGTAAAATGCGGAGTTACTCCCGGAAAAGGCGGCTCTGTTTTAAAAGAGGATTGTCCGGTTCCGGTTTTCGATACGGTAAAAGATGCTTTAAAAATTGAAGAACTCAAGGAGTCGGTAAATACCGGACTTGTATATGTTCCTCCGACCTCGGTATTAGATGCGGTTGACGAATTAATAGGCAACGGCATTAAACTTATATATATTATTACCGAGCACGTTCCCATCAGGGATTCGATAATAATATACGAACTCGCGAAAGAAAAAGGTATTACCATAGTAGGAGGAACGTCCTTAGGATGTTATGTTCCTTCCGTCGGCAGAATAGGCGCAATTGGAGGCAAGGATCCTAGCACTGCGTTTCAGGACGGGTCCATAGTCGTTCTCTCCAAAAGCGGCGGGCTTACCGTTACGACTTCCGAAATGTTAAAAAGAAGAGGGTTCGGCATATATATGGCTCTTGCAGTAGGCGGAGACGTTATAGCGTGCACTACTTTTGCCGATGTCCTGCCAGAACTTGAAAAAGACAAAAACGTTCAGGCTTGCGTTATAATGGGAGAACCCGGCGGCACATATGAAGAGCAGGTTGCGGAACTTGTGGCTAAAGGCGGGTATACCAAACCGCTTGCCGTATTTATAGCCGGAGTTTTTCAGGAGATGATGCCGGAAGGCGTTTCTTTCGGTCATGCCGGCGCCATTGTAGAAAGAGGCATGGGCAAGGCTACTAACAAGATAAAAATGCTTGAAGAAGCGGGTAAAAAAACCGGAACTATCAAAGTTGCCAAATTTTACCACGAGCTTATAAATGCTCTGGTCTCTATGGGAGTAAAGAGGGATTTCGAAGACGGTTCGTCCGATGAAGTAATGCCTTTATACAGCACTTTAAAGTAAAAAGCTCATAATAATATAAATATATAGAATAAAGAAGGTCTAATTTATAAATTAATTTAATTTTGCAATAAAAAATAAGGAGCGTTAGTTTATTATGTCGGAAAATGTTTCTCAAAAAGAATGGCGTACTGCTATCACTTCCAACCAGGACGGAAAAATTCTCATTAGAGGATACAATTTAGACGGTTTAATAGGAAATAAATCGTATGCCGAAGTATGTTTTTTGCTATTAAAAGGAGAACTTCCAAATCAAAACGAAGCAAAAATGCTCGATGCCATATTCGTTTCCTGTATAGACGCCGGAATTGCCGCTCCTTCCTCCGTTGCCGCAAGGACGGTTTTTTCGGGCGGCAATTCGCTTAATGCCGCCGTTGCTGCAGGGGTATTGACCCTTGGAGATGCGCACGGAGGGGCGATAGAAAAAGCCGCCAAATTATTTCAGGATTATTTAAAAGGCAAAGAAGGAATTAAAGAAACGGATATAAAAGAAATGGCTGCAAATATTGTCGATGATGCGCTTAAAAACAAAAAAAGGCTTGCCGGATATGGACATAAACTTCATACGGTCGATCCAAGAACGAAAAGACTTCTCGAGGTGGCCGACAGCTTAAACTTCGGCGGAAATTATATAAAACTTGCAGTCGGAATAGCCGGCGAATTTAAAGTAAAAAAACCCGAACAGAAGCTTCCTCTTAACGTTGACGGCTGTATCGCCGCAATAATTTCGGATATGGGCTTCGATTACAGGCTTGGCAAGGGCTTCTTTATTATTGCCCGTTCCGCCGGGCTCGTCGGTCAGGTTTTTGAGGAATGGATGAGGGAAAAACCTTTCAGGAGATTAGCCGCTAATCTCCACGAATACGACGGAGTGCCCGAACGCAGTCTATAACAGGTACCCGATTTTAAATCGGGTACCTCACAACATTGTTGTTATAACATGTAGCACCTTTTTATTCATACATTGTTTTTCTGCTCAGGACAAGATATAATAATCGTACTAAGATTATTATGAGGAGGCGGTTATGGACGATAAGGCGTTAACTATTGAATTTGTGAGGGTCACTGAGCATGCGGCGATTTCGGTTGCAAGGTTTATCGGCAGAGGCGACGAAAAAGCGGCCGATAAAGCTGCCGTCGAATCCATGAGAGACTCCCTTAACTATATAGATATCGACGGAACTATCGTTATAGGCGAAGGCGAAAGGGACGAAGCTCCGATGCTTTATATCGGCGAGAAAGTCGGAAACGGCAAAGGGCAGAAAGTCGATATAGCCGTCGATCCTTTAGAAGGAACTACACTGGCGGCTACCAGCGCTCCAAATGCTATAGCGGTCATGGCCATAGGCGATAACGGCAATTTTCTTCACGCCCCAGATACTTATATGCAAAAAATAGCGGTAGGGCCTAAAGCCAAAGGAGCCATAGATATAAATCTTTCTCCAACCGAAAATCTTAACAGGATAGCCGATGTTTTAAACAGGTACGTGGAAGACTTAACCGTTATAATTCTTAATCGCGAAAGACATAAATCCTTAATAGGCGAGGTAAGAAAAACGGGAGCAAGAATCAGGCTTATTCAAGACGGCGACGTAGCCGGCGCCATAGCGACGGCAAAAGAAGATTCCGGAATAGACGTTCTTATGGGCATAGGCGGAGCTCCGGAAGGAGTTCTGGGAGCAGCCGCTTTAAGATGCGTAGGCGGAGATATGCAGGGCAGGCTTGCGTTCAGAAACGAAGAGGAAAAAGAGCGGGCGCTTAAAATGGGAATAAATGATTTGAATAAGGTTTACGGCATCCAAGAGCTTGCGGCGGGGGACGTGATATTTGTAGCGACGGGCGTTACTAACGGCGATTACCTTAAAGGGGTGGAATTTTTTCAAGGCGGGGCAAAAACTTATTCCGTTGTTATGAGGTCAAAAACCGGAACCATACGATATATAGAAGCAAACCACTATTTTAATTATAAGGATATACTTTAATCGACGTTAATCCGGATTAAACGGTGTTAACTTATTAAGACGGAGATAATAGAGCCATGAAGGTTTTTGTAACCGGAGGAACCGGATTCGCAGGCTCGGTCGTAACCGAAAAAATTAAATCGTCTGGAGCTTCCGTTGCGCTGTTGGAACGCAATAAAAAGAAAATTCCGCACTTAAAAGAACTGGGTTTCGAAGTATTCGAAGGAACGCTCGAAGAAAAAGACGCGGTTAGCGATTTCCTTGCATCAGGCAAATTTGATGCGATAATAAATCTAATTGGAATAATAAGAAGCGTTCCGGACTTTTCCTTTAAAAAAGTTCATGTGGATTACGTAAATACGCTAACAAACTTAGCTAAGGAAAACGGCATAGATAGATTTATCCATATGAGTGCATTAGGCGCTGCGGAAGGCAGCGATTCCGAATATTTTTCGACGAAATACGAAGGCGAAAAGCTTGTCGAAAATTCCGGTTTAAAATGGACGGTTTTTCGTCCGTCTTTGATTTTCGGGGATAACGCGGCGTTTTTCGACGACCTTATAAACTTAGTTAAAACGAGAGCTTTTATCCCGGTTATAGGAACCGGGGAAACTAAATTTTTACCGATAGACGTTTTTTCCGTCGCAGAAGGTTTTAATAATTCTTTGTATAACGAAAAAGCCCTTAATAAAATATTTCAACTGTGCGGTCCGGATATATTTACGTTCGAAGGCATACTAGATTTAATTATGGAAATTATGCCCCCGAAAAAATTAAAAATACATGTTCCTTCTTTTATTGCCGAAAAGTCTTTAAACGTAATCGAAAAATTGTCGCCGTCCTTATCTATGAGCTTTCCGGTAACGGCGGACCAGATTAAGATGTTAAATCACGATAATGCGTGTTCGGACGGAATGGAAGAAACAGATTCTATTCTTGGATTAAATAGGAAACCATTGAAACAGTGGATAAAAGAATATTTATTACGATAAATAAAATTGGCTTAAATAATATTTATCATAATCTTAAAATAGTAGATGGAAACGGAAAATGAAAAAATTTTAATAGTCCAGCTTGCCGACCCCGAAAAAGAGCCGGAAAAATCTATAGCAAGCCTGATATTTGCAAGAACGCTCGCGGTTATGGAAAACAAGATTTATATATTCAGCATGGCGAAATCCCCCCTGCTTTACCTTAAAAGTTTGGAAGACAATCATAATATAGAAAAAAAAAATAGGGATTTAATAACCGAAAATTTAAACGAATTACTGAAATATCCGCTTTCGGTATCCTTATATATATGCTCTAAAAGCAAGGAACTCCTGTCTATAGACGAAAGCATGCTTGTAAAGCCCTTTCAAATAGCCGGCATGCTTACCCTGCATAATTTAAAACAAACCTCGGACCATGCATACTTTTTCTAATCGCAAAAATATCTGACTTTCCGGCTTTTTTAAATTCCCAAGACGGCGTACTCTCTCTTAATTTCTCGCATCAAGGGAGGGGAAATTGATATAAATAATAATTTTAGGAAAATTTTAGGAAAATGCTTGACTTTTATTAAAATCGATAATATTATTTAATTGTGGTAAAAAGTGGTAAAAAGTGGTAACTACTTTAAATTAAATATTAAAAAATTAATTTATTTATTTTATGTTTAGCGGCAGATATAATCATTCTATAGACGATAAAGGAAGAATAAAAATTCCGCAGAAGATAAAGGACTCTTTGACGTCCGCGTATGATGGCACATCCTTAGTGATTACTAATTTAGATAAATGCCTCGTCGCGTATCCGATGGAAGAATGGCGTAAATTAGAGGAAAAAGCGCTTAAACTGCCTTCTATGCAAAAAGACGTTTTAGAATTTTTAAGATATTTTTTTTCCGGCGCGGAGGAAGTGGAACTTGATAAATTAGACAGGATACATATTCCGCAGTCGCTTAAAATTACCGGAAATTTAAATAAAGAAGCGGTTTTGGTGGGGATTATAAACAGGTTCGAAATATGGGACAAGGGTCTGTGGAACGCTAATTTCGAAGGTGCAAAGTCCAATTTCGAATCCATTGCGGCTACAATGTCGCAGATAGGTTTTTAGCATGGCTATGTCAACAAGGCATATACCCGTTCTTATGAAGGAAGCCATAGACGTTTTGAATATTAAGCAGGGAAATGTTTATGTCGATGGAACGCTTGGAGGAGGGGGATTTGCTGAAGAAATATTAAAAAGGCTTTCGCGGGGAGGTTTTTTGATTGGGATAGACAGAGACTTATCGGCCGTAAAAAATGCGCAAGCAGCATTGGAAGAAAAATTCGATAAAAAAAATTTTAAGCTGTTCCATGCTAATTTCGCTAAAATAGACGAAATAGTTAAAGGCGAAGGATTTTCAGGAATAGACGGCGCGGTGCTAGATTTAGGAATTAGTTCCATTCAACTCGAAGGGGGAAGGGGGTTTAGTTTCGGCGAGGATGTTGACGCCGTCGCCGGATTGGATATGAGGATGGATCCCGAAAGCGGATTGACGGCAGGCGATATAATAAACGGCTATCCAGAAAAAACCATAGCCGATATAATTTGGAAATACGGAGACGAAAAGTTTTCTAGAGGAATAGCAAAAAACATAATCGCTTATAGAAAAAAAAAGCCTTTGGAAACGCCTTTAGAATTAGCGGAGGTTGTCAGAAAGTCCGTCTATAAAGGTTACGGAAAATTCAAGAGGTTTCGAACCGATCCAGCGACTAAGACTTTTATGGCATTGAGAATTTTCGTAAATAAAGAATACGATTCCTTAACGGAATTTTTAGAAAAACTTAGGACCGTTTTAAATAAAGGGGGAAGGACGGCTATAATTTCTTTTCACTCAGGAGAAGACAGGATAGTTAAAAATTTTTTAAAAAATAATTTAGATTTTAAACCGGTAAACAAAAAACCCATAGTGCCCGGCGAAGAAGAAATAAAAAATAACGGCAGGTCAAGAAGCGCAAAATTGAGGGTTTTTTACTATGTCTAAAATAAGGCCTTATTTTATCGTTATTGTGATTGTGCTTACGGTATTGGGAATTTTTTACGTATGGACATCAATGGAAAGCATAAAATTAGGCTACGATATTTCAAAGCTTAACGCCGTCAAAGCAAAATTAGAGCATAAGCATAAAGAGCTTTTAATAAAAAAAACCGCTTTAGACTCTCCTTCGCGTATATATGCCGTTGCAAAAAAAATGGGTTTTATTTATCCGAAAGAGGGCGAAATTATAATGGTTCATGATTAGAGTATGGAAGACGACTTTAAAACTGAGAATGATAATCGGTTTTATCGTAATTCTAATTTTTGTAGGGATGCTTATAAGCCGGGCATTCGACCTTCAAATCATGGAAGGTTCGAGATTAAAAAAGCTTGCACGGAAGCAATTTCACGCAAAAATATATTTTATGCCCGAAAGGGGCAATATTTATTCGTCTAACGGAAGCATACTCGCAGCAAGCGTGAATGTGCCTGGAATTGCCGTAGATTCTTTTATGGTGAAGCATAAACTTAAAAATGCCGAAAAATTATCTAAAATAACCGGCATAAGTTACGACAAAATAATTAGAATATTAAACCGGAACGTTCAATTTGCATGGATTAAACGGAGGGTATCCGGACGGACGGCGAAAGAAGTGGAAAAATTAGGTATTCCCGGCGTTGTTTTGGTTAAGCAGCCCGTAAGGTATTATCCCAACGGTTCGTTGTTAGCCCATGTTTTAGGATTCGTAGGAATAAACGACAACGGCTTATCAGGGATAGAATATAAATACGACAAATATTTAAAAGGAAACAGACGGGCTTTAAAAATTTTACAAGACGGTTTGGGGCAGTATATTTTTATACGCGGCTTCGGTTTCAAAAAAGCGACGCACGGCGATAATATTTATTTGACTGTTAATAAACAGCTTCAGTTTGTAACGCAGTATTATTTAGATAAGGAGGCAAAGGCGGCAGATTCCAGAGGCGCTTTTGCGATAGTTATGAATCCAAACACGGGGGCGATTCTTGCTATGGCTGACTATCCGGATTTCAATCCGAATTACTATTGGAAGTATTCTGCGCGATACTGGAGAAATAGAGCCGTTACCGACGATTTTGAGCCTGGTTCGACTATGAAGCCGTTCATAATTTCTGGAGCATTGCAGGATGGAATAATAAAGCCGGATACCGTGATAAACGGCCATCACGGCGCATATTATATAGACGGGATAATCGTGCACGATGTCGAGAACGGGTTCGGACGCATGACTATTAACCAGTTAATCGAGTATTCCTGCAACGTGTGCGCATGCCAGGTAGGAATGAAGATGGGGAAACCCCGGGTTTGGCACTGGTTAAAAAAATGGGGTTTCTTATCCCGGCCGCATGCCGGTTTGCTCGGCGAATCGGCAGGGATAGACAGGCCATTAAGCAAATGGTCGGAAGTCGGCCCATGCGAAGAGGCTTTCGGACAGGGCGCCGCCATTACCGGTTTGCAGGAGATAACCGCCCTTTCCGCAATCGCAAACGGCGGACTTAGGATAAAGCCTTATATTATAGACAAAATAGTAAACCCGTACGGGAAAATTATTTATAAAGCAAAACCTGAATATTTGGGGAGAATAATTACGCATAAGGTCGATAGAGAAATCAAATATATGATGAGGTTAGTCGTTAAGGGCGGTACCGGACAGTATTCAAGGCTTATAGATTTTAAAGTTTGCGGAAAAACAGGCACGGGACAGATTACTAACCCTAAAACCGGAAAATATTATAAAAATAAGTATACGGCTTCTTTTATGGCTTTTGTTCCATACAGGCATCCTAAATTAGCGATGCTGGTAGTTCAGCAGAAACCGGCGAAGATAAGTTATTACGGAGGAGCCGTAAGCGCTCCGGTAGCGGGCGATGTTTTCAAAAGCGCGGTGAATATATTAAACATATACCCCGGCGGAAAAGCATATAAAAAACAATTGAAAGCCGGCGCGAACATATATGACAACTCCGGTGTTTTAATCTTGCGCGGCGGTTCCAAAACTACGGACTCCGGCGTTAAAAATGCTTCGATAAAAGACTTTGGAAGTATAACAATGCCGGATTTAAAGGGTTTAACGGTTTATCGGGCATTAGCGGTTTTAAGAAAATTCAGGTTTTCCCTTAAAATTATAGGAAGCGGATATTTGTATTACCAGAGTATTAAGCCTGGAACGAACTTAGGCAAAACAGGCAGCGAAAAAGCCTTATTTTTAAAATTCGAACCCTATAAGTATTATTATTTTAAGAAAAATAAAAATAAAAAACCTTAGAGGGATACCTGCAAATACAAAAATTTATGAAAATCAAGGATATTATAAAAGATAAAGATTTAAAATTTTCCGTTTACGGAAGCGCCGGCATAAACATTATAGGAATATCGAACGATTCGCGTAAAATAAAAAAAGGATATCTTTTTGCCGCAAAAAAAGGCGTTAACGTCGATTCTAATATTTATATAGAAGAAGCTATTAGAAACGGAGCTTCCGCAATTTTAACGGGAGACGTCCTGGCGGTAAAAAAATTTGAAGGCAGCGGAGTTTCCGTAATCATTGCAAAAGCCCCGTTAAAAGCATATGCCGTTATTTCCAGAAATTTTTTCGGCAATCCGGCGGAAAGGTTAAACGTTATAGGAGTAACGGGAACAAACGGGAAAACCACCGTTACTTTTTTAATAAGATCTATTTTAAACGCGGCAGGACATAGTGCCGGATTAATAGGAACGATAGGCTATGAAATAGGCGGACGCATAATCGAATCTAAAAATACTACTCCAGACCCTTACGAACTAAATAAGATGTTTTCGGATATTGCGCTCACGAATGGGGCAGCCGAAAAAAGTTGCGTTATGGAAGTTTCGTCGCATAGTTTAGCGCAGGACAGGGTTTACGGCATTCCATTCGACGTCGCGGTTTTTACCAACCTGACCCGCGACCATCTCGATTATCATAAAAGCATGAAAAGATATTTTGGGGCAAAAAAAAAGCTATTTACGGAAATATTATTAAAAAGCGGAAAAGCGGAAAAATTTGCCGTAATAAATAACGACGACTACTATGGAAAAATTTTGATAACGGAATTAAAAGACTATTTAGGCAAAGTAAAAGTATTAGCATACGGACTTGACGAAAACTGCGGCATATCGGCGCATAACATAAATTATTACAGGGACGGCTTAAAATTTGATATTATTCTTCCGGATAACAATAAAATAAAAAGTGTCCGGTCTAATCTTATAGGCAGTTATAACGTTTACAATATACTTGCCGCGGTTTCCGCCGCATATGCCCTTTCCGTACCGCTTGAATATATTTCCGAAGGAATAGAGTCGTTAAGCGGCGTTCCGGGCAGGATAGAAAAAGTAAGCACCGGAAGCGCAGAATCGCCTTTGATTTGCATAGATTATGCCCATACGGACGATGCGCTTAAAAGGGTTTTATCCGTTTTGAGAAATATAACGGAAACGGGAAAACTTATAAGCGTTTTCGGCTGCGGCGGCGACAGGGACAAGGGCAAAAGACCTTTGATGGGCGAACATTCTACGACAATAGCCGATATCAGTATAATTACGTCGGATAATCCGAGAAGCGAAGACCCTTTATCGATTATAAAGGAAATAGAATCCGGCATAAAAGACGCAAAGTTCGCCGATAAAAAAGGTTTAGGCGGCGCAGCCGTAAAGAGGGACGGACATGTTTATACCGTCGAGGAAGACCGGACAAATGCTATAAAACTTGCTCTTTCCGTCGCAACGGATGAAGATACGGTTCTTATAGCGGGAAAAGGGCATGAAGATTATATGATAGTCAAAGAAAATAAGTTTCATTTTAGCGACAGGGAAGAAGTATTGAAATATTATAATAAAATAAAAACAAAAAATTGTGAAAATAGAATATAACCTGACGTTAGACGAAATTTTGGACTGCACGGGGGGAAAAGCCGTGATAGCGGGAGACGGAACGGGGCCGCTGGTTTTTAACGAAATATTTACCGATTCGAGGGAAGATTTTTCTAGAAATTCTGTATTCGTAGCCTTAAAAGGGGAAAATTTTAACGGAGAAAATTTTGTCGAAACAGTTTTCAAAAAAGGCGGATACTGTGCCGTCGTTTCGTGGGGTTTTTTGGAAAATTGTAATATTTCGGCATACGGTAATAAAATTATTATAGCCGTATCCGATACAGTATCGGCTCTTGGCAGTATTGCCAAACTATATTTAAGCCGGTTTGATTTAAAGAAAAAAATAGCGATAACAGGTTCTTGCGGAAAAACCACGACTAAGGAAATGGTTTACGAAATGTTTTCTTTAAAATACGGCGCGGAAAAAATTCTCAAAAATGATTATAATTATAATAACTTGATAGGGGTTCCAAAAACTATTTTCGGGTTAAATAAAAATCATGAATACCTTATTTTAGAAATAGGAACGAACAAAAAAGGCGAAATAAAGAAGCTGTCACAAATTATATCTCCGGATATAGGAGCTATTACAGTTATAGGAAAAGCTCATCTTATGGAATTTAAAAACCTCGAAGGCGTTTTTGAGGAAAAGTCGGAACTTGCCGCAAGTTTGAGGAAAGATTCGTTTTTGATAATAAATGCCGATGATGCGATACTGTCCGAAAAATATAAATACAAGATGCCGTCCGGCGTCCGCGTTCTTTCTTTCGGATTTGGAAAACAAAGCAGTTTAATTCCAGACGTTTTATGCGAAAGCGTAAGCGTAGACGAAAAAAACGGCAAGGCCGCCGTCGTTATTTCATGCCGGGACAAAAAATATACGGCAGATATTAATTTTTACGGCACGCACTTGATTTACGACCTTTTATGCGCTCTTTCCATTTCTTTAACAAGCGGGATAGAAATAGAAGCGGCATTAAAGGCGGCAGAAAATTTTGTTCTTCCCAGAGGAAGAATGCAGGTAATCGATAACGTCGAGGGCGAATACGCACTAATTAACGATGCATATAATTCAAATCCCGATTCGTTTAAAGCCGCGCTTGATTTTATAAAAGCAAATTACAAGGATAAAAAAAAAATATTCGTCCTCGGAGATATGTTGGAATTAGGCGAGTCTGCCGAATCAGAGCATATGCTAATGGGACGGGATATCGGGGACTTAGCTTCATATATATTTTACAAAGGGGATTATTCGGATGCCGTGGCAAAAGGTTTGGAAGAAAAAGGATTTTCCGGTAAATTTTTTATAATCAGGGATAAAGAGACCTTTACGGATATTTTTAAGAAATTGGACAAAAAGAACAGCGTGATATTGGTCAAAGGTTCAAGGGGAATGAAACTCGAGGAATATTTTAATAAAGAAATTAACGTGAAATAAAAATAATTATGCTTAATTTCAATTTTGATGCGGTTTTCTTTAAATATATCACGTTCAGGGCGTCTTACGCTATAATTTTATCTTTAATTTTATCCATCGCTTTCGGCGGGACGTTCATTAGAATGTTAAAAAAAATGAAAATAGGTCAAGTCGTTAGGGATGATGGTCCTAAATCGCATATAAACGAAAAAAAAGATATTCCTACTATGGGAGGGCTCTTAGTTCTATTCAGCGTTATAATTCCAGTGCTTGTCCTTACGCGGTTATTTAATTTTTATCTTTTTACGGGAATATCGATACTTTTAGGATTCGGTATTATAGGTTTTATCGACGACTTTTTAAAAATCAGGAGGCGTTCGTCAAAGGGATTAAAAGGCAAATATAAGTTCGGAATACAAAGCTTAATAGCCGTTATTGTTTCAGCCGCTTTATATTTTCACGATAAATCTTTCGGCACGGTCGTAATTCCTTTCGTAAAAGATTATTATTTTAATTTCGGCGTTTATTTTATAATTTTCTCGGCGTTTATAATAGTCGGTTCTTCTAACGCGGTTAATTTAACCGACGGGCTCGACGGGCTCGCGATAGGGGTCTTTGCAATCGCTATAGCCGGATATCTAATATTTTCCTATGCTTCTTCCAACTATAAATTCGCAAATTATTTATCTATTCCTTATATAAAAAACATAGGAGATGTGGTTATATTATGCGCGTCGCTTTTCGGGGCTTCAATCGGTTTTCTATGGTTTAACTCTTATCCGGCATCGGTTTTTATGGGGGATACCGGCTCGATATCGCTGGGAGCTATCCTAGGATACGTAGCTATAGTTTCCCGCCAGGAAATTTTACTAGTTATCATAGGGTTCGTGTTCGTTATGGAGGCTTTGAGCGTTATATTTCAGGTGGGTTCTTATAAACTGCGCAAAAAAAGGATATTTAAAATGGCTCCTATACATCATCATTTCGAGATGGAAGGTATTCCAGAGTCTAAGATAGTAATAAGGCTCTGGATTATTTCTTTGATATTGACCATATTTGCTCTTTCTACGTTAAAATTGAGGATTTTTTAATGAGTATTTTAATTCTTGGTTATGGAAAAACCGGCAGGGCGGTTTACGATTATATCGATACTGCGGAAGATTTATGCGAAAAAGATTTAATCATAATATACGACGATACTGCGAAAATTTCGCATGCCGGAGTTAAAAGCGATAAAAACGTTTTATTTTTTAATAAATCCAACGAAGAAGTTTTAGTTAATAAATATTTAAAAAGCGTCGAAGCGTGCATAACAAGTCCAGGGATAGAAAGGAACCATAAACTGATTTTAATGTTGAAAAAATATAATGTTCCCATTTACGGCGAAATAGAATTTGCATATAATAACAGACCTAAAAAGGATTCAAAAATAGTCTGCATTACCGGAACAAACGGCAAAACTACCACCGCGACTCTCTGTAAAAGCGCGATAGAAAAGGCCGGATTAAGCGGCAAAACTTTCATAGGAGGCAATCTTGGAATTCCTTTTATTTCCGGAATAAAGGATTACGACGATTTTTTTCTCGAAATATCGAGTTTTCAGCTTGAATGGATTTACGATTTTAAACCGGATATAGCTGTTTTGCTTAATGTAGAGGACGACCATTTGGACAGGTACGAAAATTTCGACGAATACCGCCTTACTAAGTATAAATTGTTTAAAAATCTCAGGAGCCGGGATATTGCCGTGCTAAATTACGGCGATTATAATTCGAGAATTTTAAGGGGGGTTACCGGTTCCAAGTCTGTTTTATTCGGATTCGACGAGAGTAAATGCGATGTTTACTATAAAGACGATTCAATTAATTTAAGGCTTAAAGAAATCTGCGGTTTTGATGCCCGCATATCGTTAAAAAACATTATAGATAAAAGAAAATTCGTCATAGAAGACATGATGGCCGCCGCCTGTTTGTTAATGCTATACGGTATTTCTCCTGATACTATAGTTTCGTCGTTCGAAGAATACAGGCTTTTAAAACACAGGGTCGAATATGTAGGAAATATTGGAAATATTGAATTTTACGACGATTCTAAGGCTACTAACCCGGCGGCGGTAATAAGCGCGCTCAGGTCGTTCGCCGGGAAAAACGC
Source organism: bacterium (assembly GCA_027319095.1). Taxonomy (GTDB): domain Bacteria; phylum SZUA-79; class SZUA-79; order Acidulodesulfobacterales; family Acidulodesulfobacteraceae; genus Acidulodesulfobacterium_A. Next base: position 20,384 of record DAHVNW010000015.1, read on the forward strand.
CGTTGTCATACTCGGCGGCAAAGATAAAGGATTTAATTACGAAAGTCTTATTAAACCGCTGAAGGAAGCGGTCAAAGCCTGCGTTTTAATGGGAGAAACAAAAGATATTTTGATAAATACGTTAAGCGGGAGCGGTATAGATTTAATGGAGGCTGACGATATGTGCGACGCGGTTAAAAAATCCTTCGATTTTTTAAATAATAATTTAATTATCAATAAAAATGATAAAGAGGCTGCGGAAGGCGCAGGCGCCGTTATTTTATCTCCGGCTTCTTCCAGTTTCGATATGTTTAAGGACTATAACGAAAGAGGGGACGTTTTCAAGAAATGCTATCGAAATTTAAAAGAAAATTTTAAGGACATTGAAAATTAAAGGTATTTGTATTTATGATTAATTACGGTAAAGTATTTATAAGGAAATACGATATAACGCTATTTTTAACCGCCGTTTTGCTTATGGCGCTGGGGCTCGTTATGGTTTATTCTACAAGCGCCATGATTTCCATAATTAGGTACGGCGTCAGTTATCATTTTTTTTTAAGACAGGCCTTATATGTTGCTATATCGGCATTCTTTATATGGTACTTAATGCGTAACGATTATCATATGTTAAAATCTTTTTACAAAGTTATTTTATTTGCCGTAATAATTTTAATGCTTTTGGTATTCGTTCCACATGTAGGAATCGATGCGGGAGGATCGAGAAGATGGGTAAACTTAAGATTTTTCAGCATACAGCCCTCTGAATTTTTAAAGATTTTTTTCATCGTTTATCTTGCAAGCTTTTTGGAAAAGAAAAAGGATATATTAGACGGCAATCCTTACTCGCTAATGTTTATAAGCCCGTTTGTATTTATGGCGTTTTTGGATATTTTACTTTTAAAGGAACCGGATTTCGGAACAAGTTTCATGCTTTTTTTTATAACGTTAATTATGTTGTTTGCCGGAGGCGTATCCGCCTTATATCTTGTCGTAACTGCGGCATTAGGAAGTATTGGGGCATACTTTCTTATTTTTACCGTAGCTTACAGAAGAGGCAGGATACTTGCTTTTTTACATCCTTATAAAGATAAGACAGGGATAGGCTTTCAGATAATACAATCCATGTATGCTTTCGGCCGGGGTGGTTTTTACGGGGTAGGACTCGGAAATGGAAAAGAAAAATTATTTTTTCTGCCCACGCCTTACTCGGATTTTATTTTTTCCACCGTTGGAGAAGAACTCGGATTTATAGGCGTCGTTATATTTATCTTGCTTTATCTGGTTCTTGCGTACAGAGGGTTAAAGATTGCGATAAATGCGCCGGACCTTTTCGGTACGTATCTTGCATACGGAATTACCTGTCTCATTGCGTTCAGCGCATTTATAAATATGGGCGTTGTTTTAGGTTTACTGCCTACTAAAGGGTTGGCGCTGCCTTTTATAAGTTACGGCGGCAGTTCTTTGCTGGCCTCCTGCATAGGTATAGGAATATTGCTTAATATATCTTCTCAGAGTATTAAGGGGAAAAGATATAAATGAAACTTATAATCGCAGGCGGAGGAACCGGCGGGCATTTATTTCCGGGAATTGCGGTTTATGAAAAATTAAAAAAAATGGACGAAACTATAAAAGTTTATTTTATCGGAACGGAAAGAGGCATAGAAAATAAAATTAAAGACGATTACGGTTTTGAACTATTAACGGTAAACGTTAGAGGGTTTTCGGGAAAAAGTTTTATGGATAAATTGAATTCTTTAAAGAGCATGCTTAGCGCCATAAAAGCGGTTAATTATATTTACGGCAAAATAAAACCCGATTACGTTCTCGGGCTTGGGGGATACGTATCTCTTATTCCGCTGATAGCGGCAAGAATTAAAAAAATAGACTGCGGCGTTATGGAACAGAACGTGTCGGCCGGACTTTCCAATAAAATAGCCGCACTTCTAGGTATAACGCTTTTTGTATCCTTCGAAGAAACAAAAAAAGCTATGAGACGTTCGAAAGTTATATGGACGGGAAATCCTGTCAGGGAAAAGATTTTTGAATGCGCGGTATCAGAATCCGCCAAGAAAAAGCAACTTACCGGCGAAAAAAAGTTAAGCATATTTATTTTTGGAGGCTCGCAAGGGGCATCTTCTTTAAATACGGCCTTTATAAAATTGCTGCCGCTGCTAGACGAAGAAATTAAAAATAATTTAACCGTTTACCATCAGACGGGAGAGCGCGATTTCGAATCGGTTAAAAATTTCTATGACGCCGGTATAATATCTAATTATGAAGTTTTTTCGTTTATACGCGATATAGAGCGTTATTATCTGTTAAGCGATATAATTATAAGCCGGGCTGGAGCGGGAACGCTGTCGGAACTCGTTTTATTAAGAAAACCTGCCGTTTTAGTGCCTTATCCCCATGCGGCAAAAAATCATCAGGAAAAGAACGCTTCGGTATTTTATAAAAAGGGGTGTTTCGAAATGATAAAAGACGATGAAAATCTCCCAAAAGAATTATTACAAACAATTTCCAAAATATTTTATAATAAAGCTTTATTAAAATATATGTACGAAAATTTAAGCAGGTTAGAGATTAAAGATTCGGCTTCGGATATAGCAAAAATTATATTGAATAAAACAAATAAATAAAGGGACAGATTTAAAATCTGTCTCCTAATAAAAAAGGAGAGCAATGATGAACGTTTCGAAGAAACTTCACGAGGCCGAAGGCCGGGAGCGAAGCGGTAAAAACGGCGTCAAAAAGGTTCATCTTATCGGCATAGGAGGCTCCGGTATGAGCGGAATAGCGGAAGTCCTTATAAATTCAGGTTATGTCGTAACCGGTTCCGATATAGAATACAGCCAGACTATAGAAAAGTTAGAATCTATAGGCGGCAGGGTATTTATCGGACACAATCCGAATAACATCGAAGATGCCGAAGTAGTCGTTTATTCCACAGCCATAAAGGACGATAATCCCGAACTCACAGAGGCAAGAGGCAGAAAACTTACGGTATTGAGGCGTGCCGAAATGCTCTCGGAACTTCTTTCTTTAAAAAAAGGCATCGCCGTAGCGGGTTCGCACGGCAAGACTACTACGACGTCGATGATATCGGCGGTTTTTGGAGAGGCGGGTATCGACCCTACCTTTGTCGTAGGCGGAAAAGTTTTCGGGCTAGGCATGCATTCAAAAGTCGGAAAAGGCGATTATATGGTAGTAGAGGCCGATGAAAGCGACGGTTCTTTTTTAAAGCTGAAGCCGGATTACTGCGCGGTTACCAACATCGATTGCGAGCATTTATGTTATTACGGAAACATGGAAAACCTAAAAAAAGCGTTTACGGATTTTGTAAACAATATTCCATTTTTCGGGTTTGCGGTGCTATGTGCCGACGATCCGGTTTTAAGGTCGCTGTTTCCAGAAATAAACAAAAAATATTTTACGTACGGCATAGAACAAAAGGCCGATTATTATGCTTTAAATATATCTCTGGAAATGAATTCCTCTAATTTTGACGCTTATTCAGGGAAAAAATTAATAGGAAAATTTAATTTATCCGTTCCGGGAATACACAATATTTTAAATGCTCTTTCGGCAATCGCTATGGCTAAAGAATTCGGAATAAAGACGGAGTTTATTCGGGAAGCCCTTAAAAATTTTCACGGAGTCGAAAGAAGGTTTCAGATTAAAAAATCAAACGATAGGCTGATAGTCGTCGACGATTACGCCCATCATCCCGTAGAAATAGCTGCTACGCTGAAAGCTGCGAAGAACTGGAACAGGCAGATAATAGCAGTTTTTCAACCTCACAGATATTCCAGGATGAAAGACTTGATGGACGATTTCGTAAATTCGCTCAAACTTGCCGATTTCGTTATTATAACCGATGTTTATTCTGCGGGGGAAACTGCCATAGAAGGAATATCGTCCGTGTCGTTATCCGAAAAGATGAAACGCGATGGATATAAGAACGTATTTTACGTTCCAAACAGGAAAGACATAAAGTCGAATTTACAAAATATTCTACGAGGCGGAGAAATGGTAATATTTTTAGGGGCAGGCGATATAACCAAAAGCTGCGACGATTTCGTCCGCAGCAGGATAAATAGCGGAAAGTACGCCGGCGAAGCCGCCAAAAAAATATTAGCCGCCCAAGTTAATTTATAAACGTATCAAAAATATATCATAAATTTTTAAATATTAAGATATGAACATATTGCGTGGATTAAAAGAGTCGGGTATAGAGTTTCACGAGAATAAAAATATGTCTGAATATTCTCCTATTAGAACCGGAGGAGTCGCTCGTTTAATTATATTTCCGAAAAACGAACCCGAAATTGTTTCCGTACTATCTATACTAAATATGCGTAATGCCGAATCATGCGGATATTACGTTATAGGCGGGGGAACCAATACCCTTTTTAGAGACGAAAAAATTTCTTTGCCGGTTATTTCATTTAAAAAATTTAACGCAGACATATTTGAGAACAAACAAAACGGGATTGAAACGATCATAGAGGCGGGTGCAGGAATGCCCCTGCCGGCAATCTTAGGTTATTCCATAAAAAGGAATATCGGCGGCTGCGAATTTTTTTACGGTATCCCGGGCACCGTCGGTGGGGCAGTGAGAATGAACGCCGGCTCAAAAGAAAGCGCAATAGGCAACATAATTGAACGGATAGACATTATTAAGGAAGACGGGGTTAAGTCCGCCGTCTATAGAAACGGCATGGAATTTTCATATCGTAATTTAGATATTAAAGGCGTTTCCGGCAATTATTTTATTACAAAAGTTTATTTAAAAGTATATAAATCGACTGAATCGGATATAGCAGAGAATATTCTTATTTTTAAAAAAAGAAAATTATTACAGCCTCTAAGCGAATCTTCCTTGGGATGTATTTTCAAAAACCCGTTGGGTTTTTCCGCCGGAAAAATTATCGAAGAAATTGGTTTTAAAGGCAGGTCGAAAGGCGGAGCTTCGGTTTCCGAAAAACATGCCAACTTCATTGTTAACCGGGGAGGGGCAAAGCCTGACGATATTATGTATTTAATAAAAAAAATTCAAGAAAAAGCTTTTTTAGATAAAGGCGTAAAGTTAACTACGGAAATAAAAATAATTTAATTTAATTTTATTTTTATATGCTAAAAAAAATAAAAAATTTAACTATAGGCGTTCTTGCCGGCGGGAGGTCTGTCGAAAGGGAAATTTCCCTTAAGACGGGCAATGCAGTATTGAATTCGCTTAAAACAAACGGCTATAACGTTTTAATCTTCGATATAGACGAAAATTTTACCGAAAATTTAAAAAAAATAGACGTATGTTTTATCGCGCTGCACGGAACGGAAGGAGAAGACGGGAAAATTCAAGGAATGTTCGATATACTAGGTATCCCGTACACCGGCTCAGGCGTCTTGGCGAGCGCTATCGCCATGGACAAGACTAAATCGAAAGCATTATTCGATTTTTACGGCTTAAAAACGCCTTCCGGAATTACCGTTAATAACAAAGAAGATATCCAATCTGTAAAAAAAAGGCTCGAACTAATAGAAGGGCCTTATTTTATTAAACCAAACGCTTCCGGTTCCAGCGTAGGATGTTCGATTACCGACGGTTCGTCAAAAGAAATGGAGGATGCCTTAAACAATGCGTTTAAATTTGACGATGAAGTATTAATAGAAAAATATATAAAAGGGAGGGAGATACTATTTGCGTGGGCATTCGGAAAGCCTCTCGGCTGCATAGAGGTTAAGCCGCACGATTCTTTTTATTCTTACGAAGCAAAATATACTAAAGGGAAGACGGAATATTTAATTAATCCAGAGCTTACGGAGAAAGAGTACGAAGAATGCGAATCTGCAGCTGTCCGCGCAAATGAAATCTTGGGATGTGAAGGGGTTTCCAGAACCGATATCATTCTTAACCGGGATGGAATCGCATATATTCTCGAAGTAAATACGCTTCCCGGTTTGACAGAATTAAGCCTGGTTCCCATGATTGCTAAAAGCAAAGGTATAAGTTTTAACGGATTAGTGGAAAGCATATTGGAAGATGCCATTATTAAACAGAAAAAATACAAGAAATCAAAATGACAGGTTTCGAAAGAGCGTAGGCAAAAACTATTTTTTAAATTTGCTTTATGCTTTGACGGCAATTATTTTAATATCTTTGGCAGGCTATTTTGGATATAAAGCATATAATTATTTTTTTTATAAGAAAAAGATATTTATTCTTAGAAAGATAATAATAATAGGGAAAGGAATAACGGCAGCGGAAAAAAATAAGGTTATAAAGCAATCCGGCTTAATTAAAAAAGAAAACTTAATTAACGTCAGTTTAAAGAGGGTGTCGAGATTGATAGCTTCAGACCGTTGGATTAAGGACGTTACCGTTTATAAAAAATATCCTGACAGGATTATAATAGTTTTAAAAAAGAGAAAGACGTTTGCGATGATAGTTTACAACGAAGATTTATATTACATAAGCCGCGGAGGATATGTTACCGGCAAGACATATTACGGAGCGGGCTATGATTATCCCGTAATTACCGGCTTAAATAAGGTTAGCGCCGGCGACTATTTCAAAAAATTGAAGAAGGTTTTATATTTTTTAAATATTGCAAAAAATTATATGACTTCTAATCTTATAAGCGAGGTTAGCATAGAAAAAGACGGCGGCATATCGGTTTATACGGATAAAGGGCTGTATATAAAATTTGGAATAGGCAGATATAAAAATAAGCTGGTGACGCTTAAGAAATTATTTTATGAGATTAATGCCTTGCATTTAAAGTATAAACCTTATATAAATTTAGAATATAAAAACGAGGCGGTTATTAAAGTCAACGCCGGTTCGAGGATTTTGCCGGCGAATTATAAAAATGTCGTTATCTCTAATAGTATATTTAAATAGTGGAGAGTAGTATGAACGTAAAATTGCCGATAGAAACGTTTGAAATAGCTTCGAGAATAATTTTCTATAGGCAATTATTTTAGTATGGAGCAGTTTTATATTCATATTATGCGGATACGTAAATAGAGGTTAAATTGGAAAAGAACGATAACATTTTTGTAGGATTAGATGTAGGAACGACTAAAGTTTGCGCAATAGTGGCCGAAGCTAAAGGCGGTTCTTTAGAGATAATCGGGGTCGGCGCCAGCGGTTCTGTCGGACTTAAAAACGGCGTCGTGGTAAACATAGAAAATACCGTAGAATCCATTACTAAAGCCGTAGAAGATGCAGAACTTATGGCAGGATATCAAATTCAAGACGCTTACGTCGGCATTGCGGGTTCGCACATACGCGGTTTTAACTCAAGAGGCATAGTAGCCGTTAAAAGCAGGGAAGTAACCCAGCAGGATGTAGACAGAGTGATATCGGCTGCTAAAACTATATCCATACCTATTGATCATGAGGTTATACACGTTATGCCGCAAGGTTTTACTGTCGACGATCAGGACGATATCAAAAATCCAATCGGAATGAGCGGTTTAAGATTAGAGGCAAATGTACATATAGTTACCGCTTCGAGCATAGCGGCTCAAAATATTGTCAAATGCGCAAATAAATCCGGCATCGATGTTTCCGAAATAGTTTTGGAGCAGATTGCTTCCAGTGAAGCCGTTTTAACCGAAGATGAAAAAGAACTCGGTGTGGCGCTTATCGACATAGGCGGCGGAACGACAGACGTAGCAATATTTCACAGGGGTAATATCGTTCATACTTTTGTTATTCCTAAAGGCGGCCAAAGCGTTACGAGCGACGTATCTAAAGGCACGACTACTATTCCTCAGGAAGCTGAAAAGATTAAGATAAAATTCGGCATAGCAAAAGAGTCGCTTGCCAGCAAAGACGAGATAATCGAAATTCCCGGATTTGGCGGCAGGCCTCCAAGGCCAATATCGAGGCAGCTTCTCGGCAATATTATAGAACAGAGAATGGCCGAAATTTTTACATGGATTAGAAAAAATATAGAAAAAAACGGTCTGGAAAGCAAAATTCTTTCGGGTTATGTAGTTACCGGCGGGGCAGCTTTAATCGAAGGTTCGGTCGAGCTTGCCGTAGAAATTTTTAATGCTCCCGTAAGAATAGGCTATCCTTTAAATTTCGGAGGCCTAACCGACGTAATAAGTTCTCCGATATATTCTACAGGAGTAGGACTCGTTAAGTATGCTTATAAAAATAGAAACGAACTGAATAAAAAGGCTTTTTCTTCCAAAAGAAGCCCGGACAATCCTTTTGCTACTATAAAAAATTGGTTTTCCGATTTAATAGAGTATTTTTTTTAGATGTAAATTCTATATATATTTATTAACTATATATTAAATTTGGATGTTAAATATAATTATTTTTTTTTAAGATTTATAATTATATAAAAAACAAGGAGGGAATGATGTTAGAATTCGTCGAAAATAATGAATTGTCGGCAAAGATAAAAGTCATAGGCGTGGGCGGCGGCGGCGGCAATGCTGTTAATACCATGGTAGCCTCCGGCCTTTCCGGAGCCGATTTTATAGCCGCCAATACCGATGCGCAGGCATTAAAGGCAAATTTGTCAAGTACAAAAATACAGCTTGGAGAGCAAGTCACTAAAGGTCTTGGGGCTGGAGCCAATCCAGAAATCGGAAAAAAATCGGCTATCGAAGATAAGGAAAAAATTAAGGATATTCTAGAAGGTTCCGATATGGTTTTTATAACCGCAGGGCTCGGAGGCGGAACGGGAACCGGGGCGGCTCCGGTTATTGCCGAAATAGCAAAAGAAATAGGAGCTTTAACCGTGGCTGTGGTGACTAAACCGTTTATCTTCGAAGGCAACAGGAGAATGAAACAGGCCGAAGAAGGTTTAAGAGAGCTTAGAAACGTGGTCGATACCGTGATAACCATTCCGAACCAGAGACTTTTGGCGGTAGCTGGTAAAAATACTTCTATGCTGGACGCTTTTAAAAAAGTGGATGAGGTGCTTTTGCAGGCAGTAAAGGGGATATCGGATCTAATTAACGTTCACGGACTTATTAACGTAGATTTTGCCGACGTTAAAACCATAATGTCCGAGATGGGCATGGCGCTTATGGGGACGGGTATGGCAGAAGGAGAAAATAAGGCTCTCGAAGCGGCGCAGAAAGCCGTTTCCAGTCCTCTTTTGGAAGATATAAAGATAGAAGGCGCAAGAGGTCTTCTTATAAATATCGCCGGCGGAAAGGATATGAGTATTTTTGAAGTGAACGAAGCTGCTGAAAAGATTAAATCTGAGGCGCACCCCGATGCCAATATAATATTTGGAGCCGTAATAGACGAAGACATGGAAGATAAGATGATGGTGACGGTTATAGCCACCGGATTGGGCGCCGAAATACGTCCTGTTTCTTTGGTTTCCGTGAACGGCCTTACGGGTTCCGGTCCGGTTTCCGGTTCCGGCGGCACAACGGCCTTGCAGGCTAATAATAATAAATCCGAAAATCGACCTTCGCCTGAGACGGCTGCGGTAAATGAATTCGCAAACGCAAACAATAACAATAATAAAAACGAATCTAAAACCGTTTATATAGACAGGTTTTCCAATAATGACGAGGAAGATGAGGACTACGGGAGCGAAAGATACGATATTCCAACGTTTATGAGGAAACAGGCTGATTAAAATTAACCGAATTATGACTCTTATTATATCAAAACGCGGAGCGGGGTTATTAAAGAATTCAATATTAAGGCAAAAATATGGCTTGAAAAAGACGGAGAACCGGTTTTTGGATTAGGAAGGTACATATTACTCCAAAAAATAGAATCTTCCGGCTCTATTTCCTCGGCGGCAAAAGAGCTGGGATACTCTTATAAAAAAGCGTGGAGTTTTATTAATCTCATGGAAAAAAGATTCGGGTTCGAACTCGTACACAAAAAAATCGGAGGAAAACATGGAGGGGGATCTATTCTTACCGGCGAAGCAAAAAATATAATGAGCATTTATAAAGAGCTTTTAGAAAAGGAAAAGGTATTTTTAAACAATTATCACCGGCAAACGCCGCATCTTTTACAACCTTCGAAGCATTGAGGGGTCAATTTAAAATTAACGCTTTTTTTATATTCTTCCAAAAGGTATTTTTTAGTAACTCCCTGGTCTATTATATCCCATGGCAAAATTTCTTCGGCGCCAAATTTCCTTATAAAATCGGCAATATTATAATTTTCGGACCGTACGGCTTTTTTTATGCTAATTTTTTTTGTAAAAGCATGAATAAGTATATTAGAATTAATTCTTGAACCTCTTGCAAAAAATGCTTCCGTAAATGCTTCGTTTAAAGGATTTATAATTATATTAAGATTCGGCAGGCGTTTAAGATTGTCGTTTAAATAATTGGATTTTTTGCGTAGCGTCGTCAAGTCTTCGAAATTTTCCCACTGAAGCGGCGTCCATGCTTTAGGGACGAAAGGACTGAAAGAAGCCGTAAGCATGCCGATTCTTTTATTAATTTTAGATGCCGATACGAATTCCTGCCTAATTGTCTTAATAAGATTTATCGTTTCGTCCATGTCTTCTTTTTTTTCGTATGGCAGTCCGAACATAAAATATAATTTTATGTTTATTATATCCATTTTTATTATATTTTTAACGGCGTTTATAATATTTTCGTTGCTTATGTCTTTGTTTATAAGTTTTTTAAGTTTCGGAGAACCTGTTTCTATGCCCATTGTTATCGTTTTTATGCCGGTTTCCTTTATTAAGCCTAAATTGTTTTCGTCGAGGCAATCGAAACGGATGGAAGAAAGCGAAAACCGTTTTTTGGAATCTAACGAAAATTGCATAATTTCATTAATATTTCCGCTGTCCATCGTTCCCAATCCGACAAATCCGGCTCTTTCGTCTTCGTTTAGAGCCGATATCGTTTTTAAGACCTCTTCCGTTTTCGATTCTCTTAAAGGCAAATATATAAATCCAGCACTGCAAAACCGGCACCCCCTTTTGCATCCCCTTTCTATTTCAATCATATTTATATTGCTTAATTCGGAAAATTCGGTAATAATAGCCGAAGAAGAAAATACATTTTTTTCGTCCGCCCATTTTCTTTTAATTCTTCTAGGGAAGCCGGAAAGATTTTTTATTTTGCTTAAAACATTAGGCGTATTTTTTTCGTATATAAAATTATAGCCGGAAGGCGCGTAAATTCCCCCGACGTCAACCGCCGATTCAATAATTTCGTATTTATTTTTATTTTCGATGTTTTTAAAGAAATCGGGAAATATAGCTTCTGCCTCGCCGACGAACATAAGGTCGAAAATCGGAGCTACAGGTTCGGGATTTAAGAAAGCGATAACCCCCCCAGCCATAATAAGCGGGAACGATGTATCCCTGTCTTTGGATAAGAAAGGGATTTTTTCGGCCGATAAAATCGAAAGAATATTGGCAAAATCGTTTTCATAACTTAAAGAGAAAAATATAAAATCATAGCTGATAAGTCTCTGTCTGGTTTCCAACGATATAACGCCTTTCGATAAATCGTCCTGTAAAAAAGCCCTGTCGCACGACATAATTCCCGAAAGATTTATCAGTTCATACGCTCTTAAAAAACCTAAATTGGACATTCCGACTTCGTAAGAGTTGGGGAAAACTATTACGGCTTTTAAGTAGGCGCCGGCATTATTAGACAAGCGGCTTCGTTCCGATTTTAAATATAAGTCGTAAAGTTTGTTTATATTATTTTTTACCGAAAGGCGCGGATCTGGAAAGCGGCTGTTTTTAGTCATTTAAGTCTGTCATTAAAGTTTATCCTTTTATTATAAGGTATTAATATTTTATAATATTATTTGACGCGGCGCAATTAAGCGAGGTACAAGCACAAGCAAACGACGGTAAGTTAAGAGAAAGTTATAATAGTCAAAGAGCGTTAAGGGCGGGTTGAGGGCAGGCTCAAAACCGGCAAAAACAGGCTTAAAACAGCCAGAAACCCGAAAGGAGGGCGAAATTGGATAATGGCAGCGATTTTGCGGTTATAGTAGAACGGTTAGTCAAAAAATATAAAGACTTAACGGCGGTAAACGATATTTCTTTCAACGTAAAAAAGGGCGAATTTTTTGCATTTTTGGGGCCTAACGGCGCCGGTAAAACGACGACCATTAAAATTTTATGCACCCTGATAAAACAGACAAGCGGTTTTGCATATATAAACGGCTATAACACCTTATCGGATAAAAAAAACGTCAGAAAATCCATAGGTCTCGTATTTCAGGATGCTACGCTCGATAACGACTTAAGCGCATATGAAAACCTTAGTTTTCATGCAAAACTTTACGGGATGGAAAAAAGCGCTATCAAGGAAAGAATAAACTATATATTGAATTTTATCGACTTATACTCTTTTAAGGATAAGCCGGTAAAATTATTATCCGGAGGAATGAAAAGAAGGCTTGAAGTCGGCAGGGGGCTTTTGCATTCTCCTTCGGTTTTATTTTTAGACGAGCCTACGGTTGGACTCGATATACAGACCAGAATAAATATGTGGGATTTTATAAACAAGCTGAGAAAAAAAGAGCAGACTACGGTTTTCTTAACTACGCATTACATAGAAGAGGCGGAAAACTGCGATAAAATTGCGATAATAGACTATGGAAAAATAATAGCGATAGATACTCCTTCCTCTTTAAAGCGGCTTGTAGAATCAAAACGCGGCGAGATGCCTACGCTTTCCGATGTTTTTTTATCTTTGATAGGAAGAGAGATAAGGGAAGAAGAAGGTTCGGCAGTTGACAGGATGAGGGAGTTCGGCAAGGTATTAAGGAGATGACCGGCTTGATTTCAGGATTATTTCCGAAGACGCTTCCAGCATTATCGTCCACCTTAAAGCATCGAGCGGAGTTTTACCCCATGAAAAGGAACCGTGGGATTTTATCATAAAAACGCCGTTTTCTTTAAATATATCCTTTGCCTTTAACTTAAGTTTTAAATTACCCGATTTAATATCGGTTATAAAACTGAGGGGAAAAATGTATATTTCTGGAAAAAAATACGCCGATTCAAAATCGACCGGTCTTATTATATCCAAATCGGGATACTGCGAATAAAGTTTTTTGAAGGACGACGGCAAAGGGAATAAAGGCGGCGCAAGCGCCGGTGATCCAAACGATAACGGCGGCGAGGCGGCTGATTCTAATTTATTACCGCTTCCATCGTTGCAGGTTTTTAAAGACAAAGCAATAGCGTTTAACGGATGCGCATGGAAGACGGTTGCTTCAGGAAAACTGTTTAAAATAAATTCGTGAATTTTTAGTTCGGAGGACGCTTCATTTACGTTTAATGCATTGCTTGATACTTTGTCTGCTGTTTGCGTTCGTTTCAGGTTAAACTGTCCGCCTCTGGCTCTTGAATATATTAAGTCGTACCGGTTTTCATACTTAAAGGGAACGGCGGTAAAATCAGATAATTGCAAATCAACAAGGCTTGCTCCTGTTTTTGTTATTAAGATATCGGAGCCTGCTCCAACGCTTATATTTCCGCTATGCGTGTCTATAAGGCCCTTGTCGAAGGCGATTTTGCAAATCCGCCTCATTTCTATGATTTTTTTTGAGTAAACGGATGCAGGTCTTTTAGTTCTTTCTTTTGTCTCCATGTCCATTATGTTAATTTATTTTATACGACGCGCAAACCTATTTCAATAGAAAAAATTCGGCATAGAAAAAATTCTATAAAAAAGATAAAATTAGGAAGACAAAAAAGATAAAAGACAAAAATTTTTACTTAATAAATCGAATATGGTATAATATAACTTAAGTTGAAATGGGGGCGCAACGGTTTCGACGTAGATATTGAGGCTGAAAGCTGCATGTCGAGGACGCTTTGTAGGCTCGTTAATCATTCGAAGCAAAACATAATCGCAGACAACTACGATTACGCATTAGCCGCTTGATCGGCTGACGTCTTTGAAATTTCTACCTGCAAAATTCAAAGGCGACAATTGCGGGGTATAAAGTTGACGTTTTCTTTTCGTTAACTTCGAACTTTAAAAAAGGACGGCTAAAAAAAGGTTTTGTTTATTCTTTGCTTTTTTAAAGCCGTATCGAAAGAATAAACTAAGCATGTAGATGCTTTAGTTTTAAATCTTCGGACGCGGGTTCGACTCCCGCCGCCTCCACCATTTGTTTTAATATGTTTTAAATAATTTTTATATTTATTTATCAGGGCTATATTCCTTTGCAATCGTTTTTATTGACGAACTTTTAATAATTTTATATTATCAGCTTAAGTTTATTAATAATGTCTAATAAAGATGTCGGCGGGAAGATAAAAATCGTTGCCGATAACAGAAAAGCATCTTTTCTTTATGAAATAATAGAAAAATATGAAGCGGGAATTTCGCTTTACGGTCCTGAAATAAAATCCGTAAAATCAGGAAAAGTTAATCTTTCGGACGGATATGTAGTTATTAAAAACGGAGAAGCCCTGCTGCTGAACGTGCATATAAGTCCATACGAAAAAGCGGCAAGGGAAAATAAGGACCCGCTTAGAACAAGAGTTTTACTGCTGCATAAGCATGAAATTTTAAGACTGCTTGGAAAAATAAAAGAAAAGAACCTTACGGTAATTCCTTTAAAAATTTATTTAAAAACCGGCAAAGCCAAGGTGGAAATAGCTCTTGTAAAAGGGAAAAAACTTTACGATAAAAGGGCTTCCATTAAGGAAAGAGAAAACAAAAGAGAACTCGAAAAAGCGGTTAAGGGCGGGCGTAGAGTTCAATAATAAATAATAATAAATGAATTTGCATGAGAGGGGTTAAAATGAAAAATTTCAATAACGGTACGCAATATGTTTGTCAGACGCAGGCGAGTCGTTCGATGGCTCATAACGGAGTTAAGGTTAAGGGCCGTAAAAATGAAATTTTGGGTTTAACGGTTTTATCGCTGGTTTTAATTTTTTTTATATCGAATTTTGTTTTTTTAAAGGGAGCTGATGCGGCTACGAAAATTGCCCCTAATTTCAATTTAAGGGTGCTAAACCCTGTTATATCAGGATATACGAAATTTTCTCCGGAAAAATTTAAAGGGCATGTGATTATAATTAATTTTTGGGCGACTTGGTGTCCTCCATGCAGGCACGAAATACCTATGATAGAAAAATTTTATAAGTCCGAACGCTCCAATGGGCTTATAGTATTGGGAATAAACGTAAATAATAGCATTGGAGGGGTAAGGTCGTTTGTTAAAAATTACAACATTACCTACCCTACCGCTTATGCGACTTCCGTGGTTATAAGCGATTATGGAGGGGTAAACGAAATACCTCAGACGTTTTTCATATCAAGAAGCGGAAAGATAATGTTCCATTGGGTTGGGGAAATAACCAGCAGCGCATTATACGGCATTACAAACAAGCTTTTAAAAATGGAATAAAATTTTTATTGTTTTTGATATAAATTATTGTATAAAATTATTTATATTAATTAATTAGACTACGGTTCAGATAAATATAAATTTAAAATTCGATAGGCATTATAATTATACGGAGTACTATTTATTATGGCTATAGACGATATGTTGTCAAAGCTTAAAGACATTGTAAGGGTAGTGGGCGATGCTACGAAAAAATATGGGAACTTAAAATTAAAAGCCCGTTAAGGAAAGTTCAGAAGGCATGCCTCTAGCATAAGACGGAACGCCGATATTATTAAAGAAACTGAAAAAGCCGCTAACGATATAATAAATCTGCTTGGCGGAATAAATGTAAATTCCAACGATATCGATAAAAGACTACATAGTTTAATCGGCATTAATGCTACGGAAAAATATCATAAAAATAATTTTCTATCGGCAGTTTCGGTATATATTATTTTTTCTTGCTTTTCTCATACAAATATGGCATAATAATATCTTTCTAAAAAAGTGTCCCCATCGTCTAGCCGGCCCAGGACATCGCCCTTTCACGGCGGCAACACGGGTTCGAATCCCGTTGGGGACGCCAAATTCTTTCCTTGGAATTCAATCTTACTATCTTACTATTTTTATTCGTTATTTAACATATTAAATTAAACTCACTTTTTTATTGACAATTAACGGGATAAAGTTATAAAGTAATACATTGTGCTATTTTAGCAGATAGCTTGATTTTAATTGCATATAAATATTTTTTTTGATAATATTATATAATACAATAAATATTTAATTAAATAATAATATTTTTATTTTAATAGCCAATGATTCTGGAAGATATAAAATATCAGTTGGAGCAATTTTATAGTTTCGACAATATAAAATTATCCTTCGAAGCGTTAAATCAACAAGGTTTTATTTTTTTTTCCAATGGAAAGATATTAAGCGCCGTATGGGGACAAAAGCGGGATATCGAAGTATTTAGAGCTTTAAAAGATTTAGATTTGAATATAAATATTCATGTCAGCATAGGAGAACCGCCTCCAGAAGCTACTTTAGGTAAATATTTCGATGAAATTTTAGAAACTGTAAACGAAAGTTCAAAAGACTCCGATCCTGAAAAAGATATTGACCGGAAGAATAATTCCAGAATGATTGACGCTACTGAGAAGGCAAGTCCAGGCTTAGTAGTCAGGATTTCCGAAAGTCTTGCGGTTATTCCCGGGGTAGAGTCTATTCTTGCCGTTAAAGACGATGGTGAAGTTGTGTTTTCCAAAGGAGTCGATGACGCGGAATTCGAGTCGGCGGATGCCATGTTTTTATATAATCAGTCAAAGGAATTAGGAGACATTTTAAATTTTAATTCCTTAAAAAGCGCGATATGCGAAGCCAATAATTATAAAAAAATTATAATTAACAATAAAAATATATTATATAGCATGAAAATTTCTTCGGAAGCTCCGGCGCTTAAAACCCAAATGGAAGCGGCAAAACTCATTAAGGACTTTTAATTATTGTTTAATTATTATAGACAAGCAAAGTCTATTAATTAAATTTATGAACGACAAAGAAAAAAGCATTATAGATAAAATACTTAAAATTGCCGGAGTAGATGCATGCGCGGTGTCTTCTTTAGACGGAGAGGTATTAAAATATGAGATAAACGATGCCGAGATACTGCCGGAGCAAATCAACAAAGTTTCTATCGAAATAAGCAAGCTTTTTGCTTCATATTCCATTTCGTCTATCGATATTTCTTCCCTTTATCTAAATTTTGAAGATAGGAATATTATAATCAACGGTTTTGGAAGCGGCTTTATTTTTATTTTAAGCAAGAGGAATTCGAACATAAATCTTCTTAAAATGGAAACGTCTTATCTGGAAAGCGAATTTATAAAAATAGTAAATCAATCGCTGGGAAGTATTGGCGCAAAGCCTTTCGAAGCTTCGCAGGGCGATAGCGGACAACAAACGCAAACGTATTCAAAAAACGAAAACGATGTTTTTGGTTCTATTCTTGGAGAAAAAGTTGCAAGTGAAATAAAGCCAGATAAATTAATTTCCATAGACAAGCTGGATTTCATTAAAGATGCTTTTTCAGCCAGTCTTGGTCCGATATCGTCTATGCTTTTCGATGAGAAAATCAGTGAATTAGACGAAGACGTTAATAAATTTAATGCGGATAATATAGATAGTCTAATAAATAAATTAGCTTATGAAATAGAGGACAAAAAAGATAAGGTAAATTTTATTAATAAAGCAAATAACATTATAAATTCGTAGAGTAGCTAAATAAATTTATTTACGGCTCTTTTTTTGCGAAAAATGGCGGAGCATTATTCATTCTAATCTAACTAAATTGCCGGCGTGGCTCAGGGGTAGAGCAGCTGATTCGTAATCAGCGGGTCGTAGGTTCGATTCCTATCGCCGGCTCCATATTTAATAAGGTGTTCAAGCCTTTTTTCAATTCCCAGTTTTTTCCGTTTGTGCCAAATTTGTGCCAAATTTTAGCGCGTCAATTTGTTTTTTAAGGCGGGCGGCTCTGATAAGTCCTATATATCTGCTCGTAGTTCGCGGGTCTGCATGTCCTAATAACTGCTGTATGTCGTATATCTCACTATTACCCAAGTTCGCCAAATGGCTTGCGAATGTGTGCCTTAAATCGTGTATGTGCCAGTCGGTTTTAAGTCCGGCGTCCTTTAACGCCTTTTTAAAACTACGCTTAATATCGTAATAAGGTTTTTTTGTCTTCGGGTTTATAAAAGCATACCGTTCTTTTTTATTCATTGCTTTTAATATTTTTAATAGTTCAGGCGCGATAGGTATTATACGCCCCTTGCCGCTTTTTGTATCCTCTCCTTTAAGCGTTATAAGTCCGGTTTTTAAATCTACCTGTGTCCATTCAAGGTTTAGGATTTCGCTTTTACGGCAACCCGTATAAATTAATGCGGTAAGTATGTTTTTTATGCCGCCTTTCGCGGCGTTAAGCAGTTTATTGACTTCATCGGCTTGTAAATAATCGGTTCTTTGATTTTCTTTAAGCGGCTTTCTATTTTTTATAGCGTCCAATATCCCCCTGTCCAATATTTCCCATTCTACCGCCTTTTTAAGCATTATTTTAAGGGTCATAAACAGGCGGTTAAAATTGGTATTGCCTGACCTGCCCAATACGTCTGTTTTTAAACTGTCTATATCTGAAATCGTGAAAGTGTTTATTTTTTTTTCTTCTCCAAAAAAGTTTAACAAGGTTCTAACAAAACTTTTAACCTTTTTATGTGATTTTAAAACGCTTTCAGTATCTTTAAGATATTTATCGGCTAAGTCTTTGAAAGTGTAGTTATATGTTTTGGTTTCGAGATAGTGTCGTTTGCCTTCGTCGGCTATAAGTTTAGCATAATAAGCCTTTGCCGTTTTTTCATTATTGGTTTTTAGCGATACTCTGCGGCGTCCTTTGTCTGTCGTTATATCGGCGTAAAAGGTATTGTTCCGCTTGTAGTAGCCCTTGCCAATTCCTTTACCCCTTGTATTTTTTTGCGTTTCCATAAAATCTCCAAATAATAGAATGGCAGGTTAAATTAATAATTCCATGCTAATCAGAATTAAGCCTTATACGGTTTAACCCGCCGACCTATGGCTTTAATAGGTAATAGTGCTTCGAGTAATCAAGTCATTGATGTCTTTTTCCTTAAAACGCAGACCCGCAATTTTAACCGCTTTTAATTTGCGGCTATATACTAAATTGTAAACGCTTGAATGGCTTACATTCAGTATTTTTGCGACCTGCGATACGGTAAGTAATTGCTCGATATTTTTCCCTCCTGCGCTTTGCGCATTTTAAAGTTAAATTTATTATATCATAAAAATATTGACATCTTTGCATTTTTTACTTGACATTTGCAAAATAGGGTGTTAAGTTGTTGCCGAAACAAAGAAGCAAAAAATCTAAAACAGGGAGGTGAAAATCATGAAATTAGAAAAAGATTTAAGAAAATTTTTATTCAACGTTTCAGTTGCAGTAATTGCGGCTGTGGCCTCTGCCTACATTGTAAAACAATTTGATTTATAATGTAAGCCATTATCATTAATATTTTAAAGGGGGTTGTTAATGGTATGTTTAGGCCAACAAAAGCCCTGAGCCGTTTTTTTATTAATTTAATTAAAATGGTTCAGGGCTTTTGTTTTTTGTATTATTTCCCCAGATACGTCCTCGATATGTCTTCCCTGTTGTGTCCTAATTCTTCCGAAATAATCCGGCAGGCAGTATGATAGCCCTGTCTTTGCTTATCCGTCATGGCGTTATATTTAAGACCCCCTGCGGCGGGAGCGGCTAAGCCAGTTATATCTTTATATCGTTCTTGTGCGTAGTTGTGCCGCAGGGCGTGGGGCGTTATGCCGGAGTTATTATCGAGCGTCTTTGCCTGTTTAGCGGCATAATCAATGGCGTTCCTGTTATTTTCAATCCTTCCGGTAAAATTATATCCCCTTATATCTTTTGCTACTTGCGAAAGGACAACCCCGCCGTCTCTCATATTAAATTCTCTTGGGCGTCCGTTCTTACACCAAGACCCCTTTAATGCTAAATCGTTCCCCTGATTGACTATATGTCCTTTTGACAGTTCATATACGACGTGCGCGGCTTCCTCTTTTCTTAATCCATAAGCGGCGGAGAGTTTAAGGGCGGATGAAGCGGCTATATTGATTTTATCGAGTTGAGCCATCGTCCCCGCTGAAATAACGGCGGCTTTATTAATATTGGCTTTATTCAATACGTCCCGCCCCTTTGAGATACCGAGCGCCGCATTATCTATTATGGCAGCTTTATTCCCGCATTGTTCTAATACAGCCCTTAAAATATATGCTTTGTCCTGCATAGTTCCTATTTTATCGCCTTGAGCCTTCCAGCGTTCGACGACAGCCTTAAAATCATCTTTTGTTAATAATGTCGGGCTTTGCTGTTTCGTATTGACCTTATAACCCATATCCTTAAAATCTCTGGCGATTGCTTCCGCCTTTTGTTGTAAATCGTGCTTTGTCTTTTCGGACAGCCCTTTCATGCCGTCCCTTTGCCGCGTCTTGATTTGTGCGGCGTAAAATCTCATTTTATATTCAAGTTTCATGTCATCACCTCTATATATTTGTATTTTGGGCGCAAAAATCCCGTTAATTTGTTGCCTATAAGTTCAAATAGCATTTTAAAAATCTTGGGATGCCATACCCAGAGTTTAATTGGTGTTGCCGTCGTCCTTCCAGTTAGAAAGGTCATATCTTTGGTCTCAGGCACTCCTATTCCTGAGAGGTAATTTCCGTTATCTATTTTTAAAAATCAGATAATAACGGGGTTTTTAGCGCCCCCTTCAATGCGTTTTAATTTTTTAAAAAAAATTAAAACTTGCTCGCTTCGCTTCGCCGCATTTAAGGGGCGCTGGAACGGATAGCATAGCGGTAAATCACAGGGGGGTTGAAAAAAATCCTTTCTGTTCAACTCATAACCATTATTGAATGGCTTACCGGAGACGGGAGAAAAAAACAGAAGTGCTTACAAACTGTTTTGATTTATGTCCGCTTGGGCTTGTTTGCCCCGGACATAAACCCTTCGGGTAAATCAAAAGGGCGTTTGTAAGGATTTTTTTATTGGATTAACCGGACGGTTAATCACGAAAAGAATAAAATATATAATATAATTCTCGCTTAAAGAGAATTGCTGAAAAGGGGGGTAGTGTTACCACTATTCATAAAATATTCACGAATGATTTAATATGGAAAATATATAAAATAAAAAAAAATAAGTCAAATAATTTAATACCGCATGCTCTGTAAAGCGTTTCAGATATACAAAGAGTTATGAAAAACCTCACCCCCCCCCACTGTGATTGACGATGTTTAGAAAGGGCATATTTTAAGGCTGTTCGGCGTCCTCTATTTGTGCCAAATTTGTGCCAAATTATATACGAAAATATGGAAAATATGCTATGTTATGGTAAAATTAGAAAGTGATAAAAGCGTTGATATTACTGGGATATACGGTAAATGGCTAATTTTTTAAAACCCCTGTTTTCTGATTCGTAATCAGCGGGTCGTAGGTTCGATTCCTATCGCCGGCTCCATGTTTTATAAGGGGTTCAAGAAACTAAAAAAGTAATTAATTAATAATACGCTGTAAAGTTATTGTCTGTCTATCAGAATCTTCCTGGCCCTGCGCTCGACGTTTTATGTAGATTATTCGCAATAAATTAAGATATTTTTATGTTTTAAGACAAATTGAAAGTTAAACTTTTATATATAGCGCACATATCTTCGTCTTTAAATTTATCGTATCCTAAAATATAAGAGTTGTTTATTGCTGAAGTTAAAGGAGAAAATGCCTTGAATTCCCCTGAAAGTTTAACGGCAAAATCTAAATCCTTCTGCATATGCTTATATGGAAAATTAGCTTCATAATTATTCTCTATAATATTTTTTCCTTTCAGTTGGAACATTGGATTGGCGAATGCTCCGGAATTCACAATATCGTAAACTACGTTTTCGTCCAACCCTATTTTTTTTGATAAATTTAATCCTTCGGCTAATGCGCCCATTGTAATTCCCATAATCTGGTTATTTATAATTTTTAAATATGAAGCCTTAGGAATGTCGCCTAAATATAAAGCTCTTTTGCCCATCATATTAAAATATCGCAAAGAAAATTCAAAAGCCGTTTTATCTCCGGAAGCTAAAATGATTAGAGAGCCTTCTTTTGCAGGAATCTTGCTTCCTATGACAGGAGCTTCTAAAAAGGAGGAAGACGGGGATTTAAGCTTGATTTTTTTATATAGAGCCACAGAAAAATCCGGTTCTATAGTGCTCATGTTTATTATGATTTTTTCGCTCTTTAATCCTTCCAATAGCCCAAAGTTTCCCTCTAATATATTTGATAGGGCATTTGAATTCGATAACATAAGAATTATAATATTGCTTTCTTTTGCCAACTCTTTAGGCGTATCTAAAAAAATTGCGCCTTTCTTTATATGTTCTCCGGCTTTTTCTTTGGTTCTGTTATAAACATTTAAAGGCACGCCGTTTTTTAATAAATTTAAAGCCATTGGACCGCCCATTATGCCTAATCCTATAAAACCTATTTTCATTATTATAATCCTCCGAGTTATTAATTGAATTTAATTAAATTTGGCATATGTAAATTTTTTATTTTGAATATATAGCAAGTGCTGTGGAAACGGTTTTAGAATGCTAATTTATTTGATCAAATTATATCGTTATTTGATATTTGTGTCAATTATCAGGCTGCCTGAGCTATTACGCAAATGCGGGGCTCATACAATATGTTTCCCGGCTTAGTCGGGTTTTACATCCTGTAAAGCGATAGTCTAGGAATTAAGGTTACATTCCTTTCGTTATTTTTGGTCAATTCGGCAATGGTTTTCCTTAAAGTTTCGTCCCTGTTTCCATAATATCATCTATCAATAGCTTTATTTTGAATGTTTGTTTATAAAATTAATATATATATCATCGATTAATTTGCTTCCCAATAAATTTTTCAGTTTATTGGACTATTAGATTTCCGCAATATACTGCCACGCTTTACGGTCGAAGCCAGAAAAGCAAACCATGCTATAGTCGACCTTCTTGTTGA
>DAHVNW010000160.1 GCA_027319095.1 bacterium
TTAGGCTTGGATAGTGTAGCTTCATGTCCGTATATAGAGTTATTTTCTTTAGATTCCGGAAGTTTAAAGAGAGACATAAAACCGGTTCTTTCATATTCTATTCCCTCAATATTGAAAATTTGCGAGTAAACGTAAATCGTACTTTTTTTGGCTCTTTTTAAAATGCCCTTGCCCGTCCATTCATAAAATAAGCGTGCCGCCCTTGTATATTTATTTTCCTTATCGTCGTCGCCTTGTAATTCTTTTCCGTATTCCAGCCTTATTATATTGTATTGCGACCTTTGATATAATTCGTCTTGCAGTTCTTTGCTTATTACGTCATATGGAGGAGCCGTAAGATTTTTAATTTCTCCGGACAAATTAACATCGTAAATATAAGGTTTAAAAGGTTCTATTATTGTTTTAATTTTATTTTTTTCGATTTTATTCATAAAATTGAAGAATTTAATTAAATTGTTTAGAACCTTTATAAGATTGGAGTCGACCCCGGCGTCGCATAAGAATGCAGTCCCGGTATTA
>DAHVNW010000161.1 GCA_027319095.1 bacterium
CTCCTATCAAATCATTTGCGCCGCCTGTACCCGGTTCTGTTCCGTCTATTAAACCGATATGAGCCTGTATTAAAGAATTTCTTAACAGAGAACCTAAGGAAAATTTGTCGGCTGCGGCGGCTTCTCCGCAACTTTTAAAATTATTTTTTATCAGTGCGGCGGCATCCTGAGGATTAGAGGCGCAATCCATAACGGTATTAATATCCGTAATATACTTGCCTATGCTGGTAGATACGTTTCCAAGCAAAGATTTCTGGCTGTCATGATAATCGTTTGACGAACCGGAAGAAGCATTAAGATTAAGCATACTGTTTAATTCGGCTCCCGCAATATTACCCATCGCTTCCGCCGTCTGGCAGGAATTAAAATTAAGTCCGTTAAGTTTATTGGCGATACCCTCTATTTGCGTCATAATAGTCTGGCATTGCTTGCAAAGAACGCCTAAAACCATATTAAAAGCAAACACCAATACTTCGCCTGACTGAATTATCGACTGTAAAACCTGCATTAATTCAGA
>DAHVNW010000162.1 GCA_027319095.1 bacterium
GAGGGTAGGATGTATTATTATTTCGCCGTTCGTCAAAAAAGGCTACGTTTCCAATATAAGACACGAACACGCCTCCGTTCTTAGATACGTCGAAAATCTTTGGGGGATAGAACCTTTAACCGACAGGGACAAATATGCGAATGGCTTCGACGACGCGTTTATTATTTAAAATGTTACAAAATCGTAACGTAAATTTAACGCAATCTTAACACACTAAAATTAATTAATATGTTAAGATTTTTATAATACTGTAAGCTGAGTTTAACATCTTATCTCCCTCAACAAACTTCCGGGATTAACTTTAATGTCGGTTCCGGAAGTTTATTCAAATAATCAAAGACCGAATGAGCTATATAAAAACGAAATGTTACAAAAATTTAACATAAACGTCACAAAGTTGTAACATTAGTTTGATAAAATTTTATTTGTAATGCAATTGAGATGCAATTAACACATTATTTAATTAAGTTTAAAATTTAAATTAATTCAATTCAAGAGGAGGAATTATTAATGGAAT
>DAHVNW010000163.1 GCA_027319095.1 bacterium
TAGATAACGGTTTCTCGCTTCTAGGGTTATCGGATGTAATTATGGTAATATCGGCAATATCCGTCGAATGTTTACCCATAAGCGGCCTTTTGCCTTTGTCTCTATCGCCACCGCATCCAAAAATACTTATTAATCTGCCGCCGCTGATACTTCTCAAAGCGGATAAAACCCTTTTAAGCGCATCATCGGTATGGGCATAATCTATGCATATTAAAGGGGTTTCGACATTTTCGACATCCACTCTTTCGACTCTGCCCGGAACCTTGAGCAAGGTTTTTACGCCGCCAGCTATAAAACCTGCCGGAACGGAAAGGGCATATGCCGCCGAGCATGCGGCAAGTATATTATAAACGTTATAACTACCTATAAGTTTCGAGTAAATTTTCAATTTTTCCCTACCGACAGGCAAGATAACGTTAAATTCTAATCCGTCTTTAAAATATGATATATCCTTTGCAAATATATCACTGCCTTCTCCCAGGCCGTAGGTTATAATACCTACACCGGCTGCCCTATT
>DAHVNW010000164.1 GCA_027319095.1 bacterium
ACTTATTACTGCACTCATTTATTACCGCAATAATCGCTTTAACGGAAACCCGCCTGTACTCTTCTAAAGGGCTTGCCGGATTAAGCTGAAGATACGGAAGATGGATAGAAACGGAAAGGGGAAGCGGTGATTTTGAAGATTTTGAATAATTTGAAGAAAAAGCGTTTATAGAAGGAAGAATAAATTTTTGCAAAGAACCGGGGTTTAACTGCTCTATCTCTGTATTTATCTCGATATTTCTTATTTTATACGAATTTAAAAGATTAAAGAACTCATCGCACGAGGCTTGCAGGCGGCCGGCATTGTTCTCGCCTAGAAGTCCGAACCCTATGCCGAAAAACGAATCGGTATTTACTCCGAAATGAAGTCCGCTTTCTTTCTTAAAATTATCGTAAAACATATATTGATTATATCAGATTTAAAAATAAATGCTTTTAATTTTCTTCTTAGTCGGGTTGATTTGCCCGTAAACCCAATCGGGAGTAAAAGAATAAATAAATCTTGTATAAT
>DAHVNW010000165.1 GCA_027319095.1 bacterium
TGGTTCCCGAACTTTCAAAAAAACCGATGTCTAAAAAACCGCTTTCCAAAAAAGTCGTTGAAATTGAAGGCAATTTAACGGATTTGATACCGGAAATTTGCGAAGTAGAATACGTCGAAAACGAAAAAAATATAGGCGAGCAGATAGGCCTTATCTCTTTAAGCTGGAGCCGTTTAAGCCCTTCGGAAAATATTCCTGTTTTAGAACAAGGACAGCCTGTTGAAATTTCCGGCGAAAGTTTGGTCAGGATATATTTTCAAAAACCTAACGTCCGGCAGGTAGTATGGAGGTTGAGGCAGAAACCGGAAGTTTCGACCTATAAACCTATACTCAGAGTCTATAAGGACGACGATATGCTATGGTACGAAGTTTTAGACGGATATTACGGCAGCAGATACGTTATTTTTCCCGAAGACCTTGAGCTTTCGCAGACGTGGGCAGAGATCGGGTTTGTGACGGATGACGGAAATTTTATTTTTGTAGCAAGAAGCCCTGTATGGCCGCCGTCAT
>DAHVNW010000166.1 GCA_027319095.1 bacterium
CGAATGATGCAGGTCATGCAGCGAATACGCCGGCATCGCAATATACAGCAGCATCAGATTGCATTACACAAAATGGTAATACAGTATGTGGTTCACCGGCTAGCACCTCAGCACAAGCTTCTAACGCAATGGAATATTCTTATCAGTTAAAAGAATATTTACCGACTTCTGCTGGACAGCTTGAATTTGGTTACTACGGTGCAAGTATTGCTGAACCGATAAACACTGGTAAAGCTGGTTCGTTTACTGACGGAATACAAGTAAACGGCGTTGATTTAGACCTTGCAAACGACGTATACGAACTTGGCATAACCTATATGGAACAGCATGATTCAAATCCATATGATAACACATCTCTTGATGGGCATCAAACTAACGGCTATAACACATTTGAGGTTTATGGTCGTTATTTATTCCCAACATTGTTAGGTCACGGCGCAATGCTTGCAGCAGATTTTTCGACATATTCATGGCAGCATAAACAGACGGAAGAAGTGTTTAATAATA
>DAHVNW010000167.1 GCA_027319095.1 bacterium
TTTGGAAGCCGAAAATATTATATCGTTTACGAGCTTGATTATATTTACGTCTTCGGACTGCAGGACCTCCTTGACCGCGGCGGAAGCCGTGGGAGAAGGAGAAAAGGCGCCCGCGCCCGTCTGCGCCGGGGCTAAACCGGTAAAATTTTTATTATCGGCCGGAACGACGTTTTGATATGAAGCCGCCTTAGACACTTCTTTCGCCGTCCAGACGAAATCTATAGATTTGTTAATATCGTATTCTTTTGCCAGAACTATATCGATATTATGATTAATATTTCTTTTTAAGGCATCGGCGGCAAAAACGTTAAGGGGGTCGGAAAGCGCCACGGTAAGAATACCGTCGGCAAGGCTTATTCCGACCATTTTGAACTGCCTCGAAAGCCCTTCCGGTATAAGCCTTCCGACAGCCGGGTCTATTATGAGCTTTGAAAGGTCGATTTTTTTTAAACCTATCTGGGAGGAAAGCGCGTCTAATATATTGTCCTCCGAAAGTATTCC
>DAHVNW010000168.1 GCA_027319095.1 bacterium
TGCTAAAATTGAAGAAGTTAATAATATTGAGCAAAAAGAAAACAATAACACAAAAAAAATTATTGGCATACTCAAAAAAAACGGACTAATAACAACCGCAAAACAAAAAGACTTTACAGAAGACGACAAAAAAATAATAAAGACAATTATTGATTTGATGCATAATCGCTCTGTTCTTCGTCAACTGCTCGCTCGTTACGATAAAAAAACCCGACTTGAAATAATTATGACAACTGAAATGAATAAAATCGAACGTTATGTTTTCATGAGCTATTTTAATTATTTTATGCAAGCTAAGTTTGCAAAAAAGAAAGGAGAAAAAATAAGACCTTTAACCGAAACTGCGGTTTTTAATAACGTTTTCTTTTATTACAAGAATGCAAAATACCAATATAGCGATTTTAATAAATTACATAAATTAATAAAAAGTATGAAGCGCAAAGCGCTATATTACTCTCAAAAAGAAAACATTAACGATTACATATCAAAAATCAAAATAA
>DAHVNW010000016.1 GCA_027319095.1 bacterium
AAATAGCAGGACGCAAAAAAGCAACGCCTGCCCAGATCGCTCTTGCATGGCTTTTATCAAAAAAACCCTGGATAGTTTCTATTCCCGGCACCACAAAACTATCACGCCTCGAAAAAATATCGGTGCAATTCCCGGATATTTTCGGCTAAAAAGCTTAAGGACTCCGGGCAGTATTTTTACAGATACGCTCTGGAAACAGCCAACGCTTAATTTTCCGGTTTGCATGTTTTTTAGCGCCGAAATTTCTTCCTTGGAGCGCTCAACCTTGCTAAGAACATCTTTTGCGAGTACGTAGATTTTTTCTCCGGCTTCGGTGAGGGGAATGCCTTTTTATTATTTTTTATAAGCTTAATATTCAGTTCGTTTTCGATAGAGGCAACTGGATGGCTTACGGCCGATTGCGTTATAAAAAGAATCTCCGCCGTTTTAGTGAAACTCCCTGTTTCTACTAAAGTTTTTAAAATATTTAACCGAGTTAATGTAATGAGTATTTAATCATTTAAAATATAATTATTATTCATTTGATTCATTATATAAAAATTTTTATAATGAATTCAACGGTAAGTATTTAATCATTAAATAATTTTGCATAATTTCTATTAAAACTTATCGTTAATTCAAACTTCAACTTATAAGGAGGAACAAAAATGGCTTACGTTTGGAACGCGGAAGATTATAAGGAGAACTCTAAATTTCAGATGAAATGGGGAGAGGAACTAATTGGAAAACTCAATTTACAATCAAAAGATTCGGTAATAGATATAGGCTGCGGAGACGGTAAGATAAGCGCAATGATATCAAAGATAGCGGTTTCTGGTAAAACGTTAGGAATAGACTCCTCGGAAAATATGGTAAAGTTAGCATCAGTTTCTTTTCCTAATGAACAATATCAAAATTTGACGTTCGCAAAAATGGACGCGGCGGAAATAAAACTTAACGAAAAATTCGACGCGGCTTTTTCTAACGCCTGTCTTCACTGGGTAAAAGACCATGATATGGTTTTAAAAGGGGTTCGTTCCTGCCTTAAAAAAAACGGTAAAATTTTATTTCAAATGGGCGGAAGCGGAAATGCTCAAGACGTCACTGATTCATTTAGCGAAGTAATGAAAAAAAATGAATGGAAAAATTATTTCAACGGTTTCATGACTCCGTATTGTTTTTACGGTATGGAACATTACGAAAAATGGCTGCCGGAAAACGATTTTAAGACTGTAAGGATTGAATTAATTCCTAAAGACATGGTATATTCCAATAAAGACGCTTTTAAAGGCTGGCTCAGGACGACATGGTTTCCATATACCGATCCGCTGCCTGAAACCTTACGCGAGGACTTCCTTTCCGACATCGTTAAAACATACAAAATAAACAATAACGCCGGCAAGCTTGAAAATATCCTCGTAAAAATGATTCGTCTCGAGGTGGAGGCATATGCTAAATAATCAACTTCAACGATTTCATTTATTAAGATTGACTGTCATAAAAATGTTATTTTTTATTAAAAAAAGATAGTAAAAAATGATAAAATTTGATAAGCTATGAATTATGCCTGAAGCCAGAAAATATAGCGTAATGCCGTATTTTATTATATTTTAATTTTTTAATGAGATGTATTCATAATCAGCGATTCTCAGGGAAGATTCATATCGCCGGCTCAAATTAAAAAGCAAAAATAAAGTGATTTATTAAATAATATAAAATATTTAACTTAACATAAATATATATGTTAAGATTTAAAATTAATGTTTTGGCTTTTATTTTTATTTTGTCGTTTCCGTTAACCGTTTTCGGTAAATCTTTATCTTATTATAATTACGGAACAATAACCGCTTCAGGCGCCGGAACGATTAAAATCAAGCCGTCGGGCTCTAAGCTATACGTTGCGGTAAGCATTTTTGACAAATCGCATAAAGCAGCATATAAAAACCTTGTGAAGACAATATCGAATATCGCATCCCGCCTTAAAAATAATATGCCCGTAAAATTAATAAAAACCGCTCAAATCAATATATCTCCGAATAAGATTTACAGCGAACATCAATGGATAACAAATGGTTATAATGCATCCGAAAACCTGACTATAAAAATTAACGGCAATAAAAATACCGATAATGCCGTCTTATATTTATTGAAACATAAATCCGTCCAGATAACTAGAATTGTTCCTACCGTTTCCGATATTGAGAGATTTAAAATTAAAGCCGTAAAACTTGCCTATCGACATGCCGTTTCAAAAATTAAGGCTGTTTTAAAACTTATAGGCATTAAATCTTACGTCTTGAAAACCGTTAATATTAAAAGCGCTGCCCTGAGGATTTTTCCAGCCCAGTTTATGATGCCGGCTAATACGGCAATTCAGGCTAAGAAAATATATTTTCCGGGGAAGAATAAAATAACTGCTAACGTGTTTATAAAAGTGGGCTATAAAAAATGATTGATGATTTTAGGCCAAATTTATGAAAACATTTTTGCAGATAGAAAATATATTAAAAGCTCATAAACATGAGCTTTATTCTTCTTGTATATATTGCCCTCGAAAATTATCCAAATATTCTAATGGATAAAAGATTTACGCCAATATCAAAAACTCCTTCAATAGCTTGATTCTAAAAGCCGTAAAGCTTCTTTTTCGTCTATGGGAGCAGGATTGTTTTGAACGGCGAAGCCCATAGTCATAAAGGCTTCTTTGGAAATTTTAGCAAGCTTATCTTTTTCGACCCCTAAATATTTTAAAGTAATATTTAATTTTAAAGCGGCAAGGACTTCTTTTATTTTTTCTATTAAAGACGCGGCATATTCGTCGTCGCTTTTCCCTGCCCTTTTAATGCCGTAATGGTGCGCTATGAGCATGAAATCTCTTTTGCGCGATTCCAAATTGTATTTCATGGACGCGACAGCCAATGCGGCAAGACCGGCTCCGTGTGCTACGCTTGGATAATTTCCGGATACGGGATGTTCCAAAGCATGTATTATGCCTACGCCGGAAATATCAATGGCAAGCCCGGCGAGCGCCGAAGCTAAAGCCATATTTCCCCTTGCGTCCAAATTGTCCGGTTCGTTATAAGCCTTAAGCAGGTTATCCTTTAATAGATAAAACGCCTGCATGCAGTACGCCGAAGAAAATGCGTTTATTGCCTTGCCGGTAAAAGCTTCCAAGGCATGGACGAATACGTCGAAGCCCGTAGTTGCGGTTACGTAAGGCGGCATAGACGCCATTATTTCTGGGTCTATAACGGCTTCCTTCGGATACATGCATTCGTATCCAAATCCTGGTTTTTCGCCTGTTTCAGGGTTCGTCATAACCGAATATCTATTTACCTCGCTTCCCGTTCCCGAAGTCGAAACAATGGTTATAACGGGTAATGCTTTATCGGCCGGCGTTTTAAGATAATTCCATACGGGAATATTGTCTTTGGCGGCAACGGCTATAGCTTTTGCCGCATCGAGCGGGCTTCCGCCTCCAAGCCCTATAATCATCCCTATATTATTTTTCCTTACTATTTCCGCCGCTTCGTCTATTTCTTTAATAGTAGGGTTTGGGGTAATTTTGTCGTAAACGACAGGTTTGACCCCCGCGTCTTTTAAGCTTTTCGTTACGCGGTCTAAAGTTCCGGTTTTTTGCATGGAGTTTTTTCCAGTTGCTATTAAAGCGGAATCGGAATATTTTTTTGCTATTCTGCCGGTTTCCGCAATTAACCCGCGTCCAAAATGGATTTTTACAGGATTATAGACGCCAAAAACATTATTCATGGTATGACCCCCCAACCTTTCTTTTCTTTATTGGTTAATTATTATGCTCCAGTATTGTTTTTATATTTATTATTTTTACAGGTTTTATAGCAATATTATAGCATATAAAATCCATTGTCGCGCAACAGGATTTAAACGCAAATCTTAATGCAAAAATAAGCGAAAGAGGAATTGTTACAAAAATTTAACATAAATGTAATAAAATTGTAACAATTATTTGTTAAAATATTTTAAGCATATAAAAATCGTAGTTACAATAATAATTGCAATAGTTATAGATATCGATTTTGAAAAATTAATTTAATTTTAATTTCAAGTTACGGAGGAGATTTTATGAACAAAAGCAGTATGAAAAAAATTTTAGGAGGTTTAACGGTTGCTTCTGCCGTTTTTGCCGTGTCTCTTTTTGCAGCAGGCTGCGCCAAGTCTAAAGCGCCGGCGCCAAGTTCGAAAGTTCCGGCAGGAACTATTACCATTTCGGGTTCTACCATGCTTTACCCGTTAAATTCGGTGTGGGCAGTCAAGTATGAAAAGCTGCATCCCGGCGTTACCGTTTCTGTTGCGGGAACCGGTTCGGGTTTCGGAATTTCCAACGCCGCTGACGGCAATATTACCATAGGCGCATCCGATGCCTATCTTACTAAAAGCTTTAAAAAGAGGTACCCCGACCTTGTTAACGTGCCAGTCGCGCTCGACGATGCGCAGGTTATTTATAACATACCAGGAATACCTAACAACGTAAATCTTAAAATGACCCCAAAATTAGTCGCAGAGATTTATATGGGTAAGATTACTAACTGGAATAATCCTGCGTTCAAAAAACTTAATCCGCAATATAAGTTTCCAAATCTTCATATATTCGTCGTTCACAGGGCTGACGCAAGCGGAACGACCTTCGATTTCACAAGCCTTTTAACCGATACGTCTAAGGCGTGGGCAAGTAAAGTAGGAAGAAGCCTTTCGCCGGATTGGCCGACAGGAAGCGGTTATCTCGGCAGCGACGCAGTCGTAGCGGCGGTAAAAAGTACTTCCGGCGGCATAGGATACGTCGGTCTTGGATGGGTTTTGGAATATCATCTTGCAAGCGCCGCCATGTTAAATAAAGCAGGAAATTATGTGATAGGTTCGGTTAAAACTATTGCCGCTGCCGCTAATTCTGCTTTAAAGCAGGGTAATTTTCCGGCTGATTTCGACAAGTCGATAGTTTGGAACGTTTCGGCAAAGAACGCATATCCCGATTCCAACTTTGAATTCTGGATGTTAAGAAAAAAACAGCCGAATGCCGGCACTGCAAAATCCATTAAGGATTTAGTGAACTGGGCATTAGGTCCGGGACAGGCGACAAAATATACCGTAAAAACCGGTTTTGCCCCGCTTCCGAAATCGGTTATGCCTAATGTTAAAAAACTTTTGGCCCAGGTAAAATAAATAGATGGCGCATATGCGCCATATTTATATTCTTTAGTTATATTCTTAGGTGTCTTGGGGGCAGGAAACATATTTAAACCTGCCCCTTTTTCCTAATATTTTATATCCCGGTATTTTTAGATATTT
Organism: bacterium; assembly: GCA_027319095.1. Lineage (GTDB taxonomy): Bacteria > SZUA-79 > SZUA-79 > Acidulodesulfobacterales > Acidulodesulfobacteraceae > Acidulodesulfobacterium_A. The sequence goes on from DAHVNW010000016.1 coordinate 5,302, forward strand.
TTAGATTAGAAAAATAAAAACGGATGTGCTATAATTATTAAAATAAACTAAAGTCAAAATAATATAAGATAGCCTGCAAATGCGGACGAACGAAGACAAAACAAGTAAATAAATTAAATAAATGTTTACATTAAAGTATAAAGACGACCTGTTTAAATTTATTCTTTCCGTTTTCGTTCTGTCGGTCGTGTCGATTTTCGTTATCGCGGTAGCAATCATATTATATTATAGCTATCCTTCCGTTATTAAATACGGCATTTCTTTTGTATGGACAAAAGAATGGAACCCTCCCAAGGAAATTTTCGGCGCATTGACTTTTGTCGTCGGAACTTTTGCCGTCACGTTTCTTGCGCTTTTGTTTGCAATACCGTTTAGTTTTGGAATAGGAGTTTTTCTTCAGGAGTACTGCCCTTATTTTTTAAGGGGAATTTTCACGGTAATAGTCGAAATACTTGCCGGTATTCCAAGCGTAGTTTTCGGCGTCTGGGGCGTATTAACCATCGTTCCGTGGCTTCGGCAATACATAGAACCGTTTTTTAACCGTCATTTTTTGGATATTCCTTTTTTGAAGGTAGAGGAAAACATAGGATATGGAATTCTTGCCGCAAGTATCGTAGTCGCCTTTATGATATTGCCGATAATTTCTTCTATCACTAAAGATTCATTGGCTTCCGTTCCAAAAATCTCAAAAGACGGGGCTTTGGCTATGGGCGCTACAAAATTGGACGTTATAACTAACGTTTCTTTGCCATATGCTTTAAACGGAATCTACGGCGGCATAATTATAGGATTAGGACGGGCTATAGGCGAAACGATAGCCGTCGTCCTTTTAATAGGAAATCAGGCGGTAATTCCAAAATCTTTATTCAGCGTCGGCTATACCATATCTTCGGTGCTGGCGAACACTTTTACTTTTGCCGTAATCAGCCCTATTTACGCTTCGGCGGAAGTCGAGCTTGCCCTTATACTTTTATTTACTAGCCTGATAGTCAATATTATAGGGCGAAACATATTAAACAGGGTTATCGGGGGAAGGTTCAGCAGGTCTCAGTTCGGCGGCGGCTGATAGAAAAAGCAGGTTTGTCTAGATAATAAAAAAACTGAACTATACACTTGACGAAGCAATATAGTATTTTAATAAGAACCTATAATAACGGATTGTTTCGCTACGCTCGTAATGACAGCTTTGTTACGTCATTGTAAGCGCCAGCTAAGCAATCCTGCTTTGCCAAATGTATAATTCCGTAAAAAATAAACGATTGAATTTAAGTTAAATTAAAATGGAACAGCAATCTAACGATCTTTTATTTCCAGTAAACAAAGGGTACATCAAAAGAAAAAAAATATATAACGGCATTGCGATATTTTTTGCGTCGCTTGCATTCGTAATAGGCGCTTTTCCTGTATTTCATATTATATATAAGGCCGTAGCGATAGGATATAAATATCTTAACTGGCACTTCGTTTCGACCCTGCCTACGGGGTTTCCAATAGGCGCCGAAGGCGGCATATTAAATGCTATTATAGGAGACGTTTACCTCATAATAATCGCGTCTATTCTTGCAGTTCCTATCGGCATAGGTACCGGTCTTTATCTTTCGCTTTTCGGCAAAAAAAGGATGAACATGCTGCTGAGGCTTTTAAACGAGCTTATGATAGGAATTCCTTCGATTGTCTGGGGAATTGTGGGCTTTTACGTGTTCTCTACAAATGCCGGCACCGGTTTCCACTTCGGTTTTTCTGCTCTTGCCGGCGGTTTTACTTTAGGTTTTATTATGACCCCTATTATTGCTCTTTTAACGGAGCAAGCGGTCAATCAGATTCCGGCAAGTTATATAGAAGGCGCTCTCGCTATGGGCGCAACGAAATGGCAGGCTACGCGGTCGGTTATATTAAAGGCCGCGCTCGGAGGCATATTTATCGGGATACTGCTTGGAGTAATGAATATAATCGGGCAGACGGCACCGCTCTTATTTACTAACTATTATAATACCGGTATGCCGACGGGCGTAACCGGTCCGGGCGGAGCGGTCGGAGATATGGCGATGCTTATATTTATATATATCCACGAACCTTCAAAAATATTGCATTATAAGGCCGAAGCCGCATCTGTCGTATTATTGCTGTTCATTTTTTTAATCGATATCGGATTAAGACTGATAAATTATTTAACTAAAAAATTTATTTTATAATTATATCATAATCAGCAAGGGGAGGTATTTATAATTTATGTCAAATGACGGCAGCGTTACCGGTAATAATAGCGGCGGCGGAGAAAATATAACCGGCGAAGATAATAGCATAAAAGATAATAATATAATAGTGGACGTCAAGGATTTAAATTTTTATTACGGCAATTACCATCTCCTTAAATCCGTCAATCTTTATTTCAAAAAAAATTCCGTATGCACTCTTCTCGGTCCATCCGGATGCGGAAAATCGACATTTTTAAGGACAATCAACAGAATGAACGACTATACCGAGGGAGCTAAGCTTACGGGAAAGGTTTTAATAAACGGAAGAAATATATACGATAAATCGGTCGACGTCGTGGAGCTTAGAAGGAATATAGGCATGGTATTTCAGAATCCAAACCCATTTCCTAAATCTATTTTCGATAACGTGGCTTTCGGTTTAAAAATACACGGTATAAAAAATAAAGATTTTATAGTCGAGCGGGTCGAAAAATGCTTGAAATATGCTGGATTATACGACGAAGTTAAGGACAAGTTTAATAAATCCGCCCTTTCCCTTTCGGGCGGCCAGCAGCAAAGACTGTGCATAGCAAGAGCTATAGCTACAAACCCGTCTATACTTTTAATGGACGAACCTACCGCATATTTAGACCCCGTTTCTACCAGTATTATTCTTAACTTGATTAATTCTTTCAAAAAATATTATACCATTATAATAGTTAGCCATAATATTCAGCAGGCGGGCAGAATATCGGATTATAGCGGGTTCTTTCTAGACGGGGAACTCATAGAATTCGGCGAAGCCGGTAATTTTTTTACAAGACCGAAAGACAAAAGAACGGAAAATTTTATTACGAGCAGGTATTAAAATTTATAACTTTATGTTAAAATAATAACGATGTTTTAATATTCAAATATTGGGAGGGGTAAATAGTGAATATATTAGACAGCGAGTTAATGAAACTAAAGAGAAACGTTGTCGAAATGGGCGAAATCGTTAACGTCCAGCTCAACAGCGCAACCCGGTTCTTATTCGAAAGGGATAAAAGCCTTGCCGAAGAAACCATTAAAAACGACCTTAAGGTAAATTCGCTGGAAGTAAGCATTAACGAAGACTGCATAAAACTTCTGGCGCTATACCAGCCGGAAGCCGCGGATCTAATGTTTATTACCACTACCATGAAAATAATTACCGACCTCGAAAGAATGGGCGATTTATGCGCTTCCGCCTGCCAGATAGGGCTTAATTTAACCGACGGCGCGTCCTCTTCGAAAGAATTTAAATGTATTTACTCTTATCTCGAAGACGTAGCCGCGAGGGACGACGAAATGCTTAAAATGGCTATAAAGATGTATGCCGACGGCGTGAAAGAAAATATAGGGCTTAAAGATACGATAATAAAAAACGAAAACATTATAGATATGCTTTCGCATAAAATCGTCGTGGATATTATAAATGCCTCCATAAAAAATCTGAACACTTTGGAAAACAATATAACCTATATATTTATTGCCCGCAAATATGAAAGATTTGCCGACCATGCGCAGAAAATCATGGAACTTCTCCTTTATATGGAACTCGGCAAAGATTTAAGGAACTTGCCGGAATATTAATAAATCAATTAATTTTTTAGCGGTTGAGCCGCCGTAGTTTGCTTAGGTTTAGGCGTTCCCAGTCCCATTCCCAGGGCATTATATATGTCGATAACGTCTTCTTCAAGCAGAAGGTTTTGGTTTATCAGGTTGTATTCGGCGTTAAGCATGTCTAATTTATATGTTAAGTATGTTATCCGGCTCGCAATACCTGTTTTATACTGAACCTCATATATGCGAAACAGTTTAACGGAGTAGCGGTAATTTTTCTCGTAGCTTTTTAAGGTTTGGAAATCTTTTTTATAAGAAGCAAGCGCGTTATCCGTTTCGCTAAAAGCGTTAATTACCGTATTTCTGTAATTCAACACAGCCTTTTGATATTGAATTTGCGACCTTTTATAAATGCTTATATTGGTTTTATAATTAAATAAAGGAGCTAAAATATTTAAGCCGAAATTCCATACTTCGTTTGCCGCGCTTATAAAATCGTTTAGGGAGGGGCTTGCATAACCGTACTGGCCTGTAAGAGTGAAAGTCGGAAAAAAATTGGCCAAACTTTCTTTTTCGGCGTAGGCGTAGGATAGAGCGTTATATTCGGCTTCTTTTACGTCAGGCCTTTGAGTCAATATATACGAAGGCATATTCGCGGGAATTAGCTTTGAATAATTAACGCCGGTAATAGATTTATAGTTATTGCCGCCGCCGCTGTTACTTTTTGAATTAAAAAATGTTTTCATTTTAAATTTTTCCGGAAATTTTCCAAGATAATAGGCAAGAGTATTTTTAGAAACGTCCAACAGTTTTATGGAACCGTCCAATTCCGTTTTTAAAATTTCAAGATTTGTTTTTGCGGTTTCGACGTCCTGTGCGTTTATAAGTCCGTCTTTATACTGGATATTGTAAAAGTTCAGTATTTCTTTTTGCGCGCTGTACTGTCTTTTTAAGTCGGCCGCCGATTTTTTAAGGGCCGTTATTTGAAAATATTCGTCTGCGACGTTGCTTATAAGCGTTAATTTTACTACGTCCGCATCTTCCTTTGAAACCGCGACGTTTGCGCCGGCCTGTTTTACGGCATTATTTACCTGGTTCCATGCGTCTAATTCGTAAGAGGCGCTTAACCCCGCCTGATTTAAGTTATAAATAATATTTTGCGAAGATTTGTTGCCGCTTGAAAACATTGCCGCTTCGTAACCCGGCATTTTATTTCTGGTAAAGCCGTAATTGAAATTTACTGCGGGGAATAAATTGGATTCTGCCTGCGAAACGTAAGTTTTTGCAATTTTAATGTTTTTTACGGCTATCATGTAGTTTAAATTATGTGATACCGCCGTTTCTATTAAGCTGTCCAATTCCTTGCTCTTAAAATTTTTCCACCAGTCTTTTTTGATTGGAATATTGCCGGGCTGTACGGCATATTTAAACGTTTCTGGTATTTTTACCTTGATTTTTTTCGGACGCGAGAACAAGCTGCATCCGCTTAAAGCTGTTACTGAAAAAATGCATATCGAAAAAAATAATACGGCTCTTTGATTGATTTTAATTTTCAATTTTTTTTGTTCCCTTTTCTTTATTTAAAATTTAACAAAATTTAAAAAAAATATTGACTGAATTTTAAAATTAATATATTCTAATTATACTGACTATTAAGTCATAATGTCAATGAAAATTTTTATGGAATTTTGCTTAGTTTTAGTTTATTAATTTATAACTTAACTTTAACTTATTTGAAGGTTTGATTATGATTAAGCGTTTTATAATAGTTTTGTTGATTTTAATCGTGATTTTCGGCGGAATATTCGGATACAAAGCTTTTAAGGGCTATGAAATGAAAAAGTTTATGTCGATGAGAAAATTTCCTCCCGTTACGGTAACCGCAGCCAGTGCAAAAATAGGAGACTGGAGACATTATATTCATGCCATAGGAAACGTAAGGGCCGTAAATTCGGTTAACGTAACTACGCAGGTTGCGGGGCAGGTTAACGGAATATATTTTAAATCCGGCGAATTTGTCAGAAAAAATCAGATTTTAGCTACCCTCGACGATTCGCTCCAGCTTGCCCAGTTAAAACAGTTAAAATCACAGCTGCTTCTTAATAAATTTAACTATGAACATTATAAAAAGGCATACCAAAAATATGCGGTTTCTAAAGCGTCTTACGTTCAGATGCTTTCGATGTTCAAGCAAAACGAAGCTCAGATTAATCAAACCGAAGTTGCTATTGACGATATGACTATAAGAGCGCCTTTTTCGGGCATAGTAGGAATCAGAAATCCGGGTTCAGTTAATCTGGGGCAATATATTAACCCCGGAACAAGCATAATCCCGCTTTATTCGGTTAATCCAATTTATATCGATTATACCATGCCACAAAATGACATGGACAGTTTAAAAACAGGAGGAAAGGTTTTAATAGGGCTGTCTTCGGAGCCGGAAGTAAAACCGGGTTTAAAAAAACCGTTAATCGGCGCAATAAAAGCCGTAAGCATCGACGTAAACGACGTATCGAGAAATATTACCGCAAGGGTCGAGGCAAATAATTCCGGATTGGTTTTGCGTCCAGGCATGTTCGTTACGGGCAGGTTTCTTCTTCCCGTCCAACATAACGTAATTACCGTTCCGGCCACTGCCATAACTTATAATCCTTACGGAAATTTCGTTTATTTAGCCGTCAAAAGAAAAGGGGCTTATTATGCAAAAACGGATTACGTTAAAACCGGGGAAGAAAGAAACGGAACGGTTATTATAACCAAAGGTTTAAAGCCCGGCGAAGAGGTAGTAACTTCCGGACAGGTTAAGCTCAAGAACGGCGACCCTATAAAAATAGAAAAAACCGCCGGCAAAGAAAGCCGGAAAAATTAAAAATTTAAAAATTAAATACAATAAAGGTTAATTCATAAATGAGCGAATCAAATAATAATTTGCCCGGTAGTACCAACGGCCGCAAAAATTCAAATTCGTCGCGCAAATTCACCGATATATTTATTAGCAGGCCTGTTTTAGCTATAGTTATAAGCCTCGTTATTTTTATCCTTGGCGTCAGGTCTTTATCCGAACTTACTTTAAGGGAATATCCGAAGATAAAAGATACTCTTATTACGGTTCAGACTGCTTATCCCGGCGCAAGCGCCCAGGTAGTCCAGGGTTTTATCACCATGCCGTTGGAAAGGGCGATAGCTTCTTCCGAAGGCATAGATTATATGACTTCTACCAGCAGCGAAGGCGTCAGCACTATTCAGGTTTTCATGAAGTTGAATTACAGCCCCAACGCCGCCCTCGCCGAAGTGCTTTCCCAGGTAAATTCGGTTCTAAACCAGCTCCCTAAGCAGTCCCAGCTTCCGGTTATCACGAAAACCAGCGTTACTAATTTAGCGTATCTTTATCTCGCTTTTACGTCCAATACGCTGACCAGTTCCCAGATGACGGACTATTTGATTAGGGCGGTTCAGCCAAAGGTCCAGGCGGTAAGCGGCGTAGGTCAGGTCCAAATCTACGGCAACAAGCAGTTTGGAATGAGGATATGGCTTAATCCTAAAAAAATGGCCGAATTTAACGTAACCCCTATAGACATATCTAATGCGTTGGCCGGCAACAACTATATCGCCTCTAACGGATATACCAAAGGCAATTATATTCAGGTAAACATTTCGGCGGATACGCTGTTAAAAACAGTTAAACAGTTTAGGAATTTAGTCGTAGCGGACGACGGCGGAACGCTTATAAGGGTTAAAGACATAGGCACTGTGGAGATGGGCGCCGTAAGCAACGACGCGGGAAACATAATGAACGGCAAAAGAGCCGTAGTTATGGGTATATTTACGACTCCAACCGCAAATCCTCTTACCGTAGTAAAAAAATTGGAAAATATGATTCCTTCGCTTAAGACACAATTGCCGGCGCATATGAAACTCAGAATTGCTTTTAACAGAACCGTTTTTATAAGCAGTTCTATTAGCGAGGTTATAAAAGCGGTCGTAGAAACTTTAATAATCGTTATCGTAGTTATATTCTTATTTCTCGGTTCCGCAAGAAGCGTCATAATTCCTGTGATAGCAATACCTTTATCCATCATAGGCGACCTGTTTATAATGTATTATTTGCATTATTCCATAAATCTCTTAACCCTCCTTGCTTTTGTTCTTGCTATAGGATTAGTCGTGGACGATGCTATAATAGTGGTTGAAAACGTAAGCAGGCATATCGAGGAAGGCAAAAAACCAATAGAAGCCGCTATTATTGCCGCGAGGGAACTCGGCATTCCGGTTATAGCGATGTCTGTTACGTTAGTCGCCGTATTTTTGCCTATCGGTTTCATGGGGGGGCTTACAGGCGCTTTGTTTACCGAATTTGCTTTTTCTCTTGCCGGAGCGGTTCTTATATCCGGCATATTGGCGCTTACGCTTTCGCCTATGCTGTCCTCAAGGTTTTTAAAAGAAGATATAGGAAAGAAGGGATTTACTCATTTCTTAGACGTTACCTTCGAGAAAATTAAAAACGTTTATTCTAAAATTCTTCACGGAGTCCTCGATTATAAACCGGTCGTGGCGTTAGTAATAATAGTCGTCCTTACCGCGGCATACTTTTTGTTTATATCGACTAAAAGCGAACTTGCCCCTACGGAAGACCAGGGTGTCGTCTTTGTTCAGGGAACCGCCGCGCCTACTTCGACTTATAAAAATTTAAGATATTATGCAAAAAAAGTCGGCAAGATTTACGATTCTTTCCCTCAGACCGAAAGATATTTTATGGCGCTTGGCGCATCCGGCAACAATACGTTGATATCCGGCATGATTCTTAAGCCGTGGAGCCAAAGAAAGCTCACGCAGATGCAGCTTACGCCGATGGTCCAGCAAAAACTTAGTTCTATTACCGGATTAAAATTGGCTGCTTTTCCGCTTCCAAGCCTTCCCGGTTCCCAGGGGCTCCCGGTTATGTTCGCAATTACTTCGACCGCGAATTATTTGGAAATGAGAAGCGCAGCCGTGAATCTTATGCAAAAAGCCATGCGGAGCGGACTGTTCCTATATATGGATAAAGACCTTAAATACGACGAGCCGCAGATTAAGATTATAATAAATAAAAACAAAGCCGAAAGCATGGGAATCAATATGCAAACTATAGGAAATACGCTTTCTACCATGCTAAGCGAAAACTACGTCAACTGGTTCGAAATGGACGGCTACAGCTACAAGGTTATACCTCAGGTAATTCAAAAATACAGGTTCGACGAAAATTTATTAAAAAACTATTACGTTACGGCTTCTAACGGGAATATGGTTCCGCTTTCAAGTTTTATAAGCTTTAAGACCGTTACCGTTCCCGAATCTTTAAATCAGTTCGACCAGCTTAATTCCGTAACTATTTCGGCTATACCTAAACCGGGCGTTACTATAGGGCAGGCTTTAAATTATTTGGAAAAAACTTCTAAATCCATTTTTCCAAAGGGCTTTTCGTATAATTTTGCAGGCCAGTCGCGTCAGTTTGTCCAACAGGGTTCCGCGATGATATTCACTTTTTTCTTTTCTTTAATAATCATTTATCTTGTTCTGTCCGCATTATTCGACAGTTTTATCGACCCTGTAATTATTTTGATAAGCGTTCCTATGTCTATAACCGGAGCCCTTATATTTTTAAGCTTAGGTTTTGCGACCATAAATATTTATACCGAGGTAGGACTCGTTACCTTGATAGGTCTCGTCAGCAAGCATGGAATACTTATTACGAAATTTGCCAATGATTTGCAGAAAGAAGGATTTGATAAGCGTTCAGCTATAGAACAGGCGTCCGCGATAAGGCTGAGGCCGATATTAATGACTACCGCGGCCATGGTCTTCGGAGTCGTGCCCTTGCTGATAGCGACGGGTCCGGGAGCCGTCAGCAGGTTCGACATAGGTTTGGTTATAGCCGCCGGACTCGGCATCGGGACTTTCCTTACTATATTTATAGTTCCGACCGTATATATGTTTATCGGGAAAGACTTGCATAAAAACGAACCGGCAAAAGAACCGGCGAATTAATCCGGAAATGGCAGATAGATAATAACTAACCACCCACGGCAGAAACCACCACTTCAGGCTTCGCCCGGCGCCCCTCCTTAAAAAAATGGGAGTTATACGGAGCTATTTTCTCAGCCTTGGATCTACTATGGCATAAGCTATGTCCGCCAAAAGATTTCCGATAAGCGTGAGAACCGCCCCGATTACTAGTATCCCCATAATCGTCGGATAATCGCGCGCAAGGACGCTCTGGTAAAAAAGCCTGCCCATTCCGTTAATATCGAATATCGTTTCTATTATTACGCTTCCGCCGATAAGTCCCGGAACGCTTAAGCCCAGTATCGTTATAAAAGGTATTAAGGCGTTTTTCATGGCGTGCTTATAAACGACTTTCCATTCCTTAAGACCTTTAGCCCTTGCCGTCATAATATAATCCTGCCTATAGACTTCAAGCATGTTGCCTTTTAAGTATCGCGAAAGACCGGCTATGCCTCCGAATCCGGCTACAAATACCGGCATTATCAAATGTTTTGCTATATCTGTTATTTTTCCGTACCATGGCATAAAATTATAGCCTATCGACGTTATGCCGCCTATAGGCAAAATATGCAAATCTATTCCAAAGGATATAATAAGCAGGAGAGCCACCCAGAAGGACGGCGCGGCAAAACCTATAAATACCAAAACGGTCGTTATCTTATCGAAAAGCGATTCGTTTTTTACTGCGGACATAACGCCTATTGGAATAGAAAATATAAATACGAAAAACATTGCAATAGAATTAATAACAATCGTTATGCCTATCGTTCTGCGGATTTCGGTTATTACAGGCTCATGGTTTGCCGTAAACGAAAGCCCGAAATTAAGGGTCGCGATTCTTTTAAGCCAAAAGAAATATTGCGTCAATAAAGGCTTGTTCAGGCCGTATAATTTTTCCAGCATAATCCTCGAAGACGCCGAAACTTTAGGATTTAAGCCAAGCTGTTCCGTTAGCGGGTTTCCAGGGGCAAGATGTATTACGAAAAAAGAAATTAAAGTGATACCGAGTAAGATAGGTATCATAAATAGAATTCTTTTAGCTATGTATATTCCCATAAATAAATTTAAATTTATATCGAATAAACAATCCCTATATTTTATATTTTTAAAATTAATATTATATATTATAATATTTTAAAAGTTAAATTTTTTATATTTTATGAACGAGATTATAAAAGCATTTAAAAAAAATAAGCTTGCCGCGCTTTCTTTGGTTTTTATACTAATCGTTATTATTGCGGCCGTATTTGCGCCGTATATAGCCCCGTATAATCCCGATAAAATCGACGTAAATGCAATTTTACAGCCGCCTGGCCCCGCTCATCTTCTCGGAACCGACCAGCTTGGAAGGGACGTGCTTTCGAGGCTCGTTTACGGAAGCAGAATTTCTATAGAAGTAGGATTTATCGCCGTTTCGATATCGTTGTTAATCGGAATACCGGTTGGGGCGTATGCGGGATATTATTCCGGATTGCTCGATAGTATTTTAATGAGGTTTGTCGATATTATGCTAACTTTTCCGTCGTTTTTTTTAATTCTTGCGATAAGCGCCATACTTAAGCCGTCTATAATAAATATTATGGCTATAATAGGCTTGACGTCGTGGATGGGCATATCGAGGATTATAAGGGCAGAATTTATTCAAAACAGGGAAAAAGATTACGTTCTTGCCGCCAAGGCGGCGGGAGCTTCAGACTCCTATATAATGTTCGTCGAAATTCTTCCTAACGTCGTAGCGCCCATTTTAGTATCCGCGACCCTGGGTATAGCCGCGGCAATTTTAATTCAGGCGTCCCTTGCTTTTCTCGGCATAGGCATAATGCCGCCTACGGCAAGCTGGGGAGGAATGTTGTCGAGGGGAAAAACTTACATAATGGTCGCATGGTGGCTTACGCTGTTCCCTGGAATAGCGATACTTTTTACGGTATTAAGTTTTAATTTAATAGGCGAAGCCGTCCGAAACGCCCTGGACCCCAGATACAAGAAATAGAAAGCTTAATATTAAGAGACGAACTTGAAAAGGCTTACGATTGATTTATTTTCGCCAGCTAATAAGCCGTGTTATAATGTTACATTAAGATAAAATATTTTAAGGCGTTAAAAGATAAATTGAATTCTATTTCCTTAAAAGCAAGCGCAGGATCCGGTAAGACATATAATCTTGCGTTGCGGTTTATAAAATTAATCGCGGACATAAATAAGAATTTAGAAAATTGCGCAAGCTCTATCACGGCCATAACGTTTACCAATAAAGCGGCGGAAGAAATGCGCCGCCGTATAATAGACTTCTTAAAAAACGCATCTATATATAGTAATTTACCGCAAAACGAAAGCCTTATAAAAAAATTAAATATCAACCCCGAAGAAGCCTTCTTTTTTCTTGCCGGGATAATAAAAGACTATAAGAACTTTAACGTAATAACCATAGATTCTTTTATAAACAAGATTGCGAGAACCCTTGCCGTAGAGCTTAATATAAATCCGGATTACGAAATATATTTTGAAAGCGAAAAAATATTCAAAACCGCCGTTAACGATATATTGGGGGAAAAGTCAAATTACGGCTTGCTTCTGGATTTTATAAAATCGTCGATATCGATGGATAAAAAAGGTTTTAATCCTCAAGAAATAATAAAATCGTCTTTATACGAATTCAAAGACATAAAAGTCGAAGAAAACGTAATCGGCATCGATTTTCTGCTTGATTATTTCAGCCGCAAATATGGAAAACAAATAAAATCGTATGGCGAAGCAAAGAAGGTTATCGGAAACGATTTATCCGAAACGGCGGGGCAGCTTAAATCCGTATTGGAATCGAACGCCGGTTATTTTAACGCCGCCAAATCTAATTTTTTAAAAAAAATAAATTTAGACAATATTACAAAAAATAAAACCGATGAAAAGCTGCTCGATATAATTAATAACGGCGCGGTTAATATCTTAAAAAAGAACAAAAAATCAAACGAAAACTTAAACGGCGAAGTTGCCGGTTTGACGATTAAGCTGCTTGATTTATTCAAGCATTGGGTCTCGTTAAAATATGTTTTCGAATCTTATTCGGTTTCGCGAATACTTAATATTTTTAAAGAAAAACAAGAAAAAATAAAATCGTATTTAAACTTAGCAGACGGAAACGATATAGCCGAAAGACTTTCCGTTTTATTAAAAGACGAATCCAAAATAAGCCTTGCTTTTTGCAATCTCGGAGAAAAAATAAGCCATTATTTGATAGACGAGTTTCAAGACACCTCTATGGAGCATTTCGAAACTATGAAATATTTGATAGAAAATGCGCTGTCGCAAAACGGTTCGCTTTTCGTAGTCGGAGACAAGAAGCAGTCCATTTACGGATGGAGAGGAGGGGATTACGAAATTTTCGACTTAGACGGATGCAGTTTTAAAAATTACCTTATAAACGAATACTTAAAAGACAATTACAGGTCTGCAAAAAAAATAGTTAATTTCAACAACGTTTTTTTTGCCAAGAACCGGCTTTCGGATTTAATCGATAAATTAATAGGCGGCAGGCCGGTTTACGACGAAACGTTTTACCATAGATTAAAATCTGGAGCGTCAAACGTTTACGAAAATAGCGCGCAAAACGCTTTATCTGACGAGGACGGCTATATCGAAATAGCCTTTAAAGACTGTAAGGACGCGGGAGCTATAGACACTTTCGTAAGGGAAGAGTTGAAAGCCGGCTTGGAAAAGCTGTTAAATAACGGAATTATACCGAAAGACATAATGATACTTGTCCGGTATAAAAAAAATATAGAAAAAATTATAGGCTGGCTAAACGAAGACTTTAAAGATGTAAATTTTATTACCAGGGAAGCCGGTTTATTTTCAAAAAATTACGAAATAAAAAAATTCCTGCTGGTTTTACGAGCGCTTGCATTTGACGACCCTTCATATGAGTCGATGCTTAACGAAGCCGGAGCGGATGTCGAAGCGTTTAAAAATATTAAAGAGCAAAGCCTTGCCATGCCGCTTTACGAACTCTTTTGCTGCATTATAGATTCTGGCATATTCGACTTAGACGCAAACGGCGTTTTTTTCGAAAAAGTTCTCGATATAACGCTGGATTTAATTTATAAGGAAAAAGGTTTGGCGGAAATAATCGATTATTTGGAAAAAGAAGCCGAATTAGGTGCGGAATTAGACAATATAGACGCCGTAAAAATTATGACGATACACAAATCCAAAGGGCTCGAAAGCCATTCCGTTATAATTCCTTTTTACGACTGGGCATTATATTCAGAAGAACCTTTAAATAAAAGGGATCATTACGGTTTAATAAATTTAAAAGGCGTCCTGAATTTTGAAGAGAATAGAAAGGCTTTCGTGAAGATAAAAAGTTTTCGCAGTATAAACGATGAAGCGAAAGAATCTTACTATAGCGGATTAGAAAAAACTTTTATAGAAAATCTTAATCTTATGTACGTTGCAAATACGAGGGCAAGAAAAAATCTTTTTATTATAGCGCCTTGTTATTACAACAAAGGAAGAAGCGAAGGCGAAAAAGTTCAGCCTCAAAAGCTTCCCTGCTCTAATTTTGCGTTAGAATCAATTAGGCTTCTAAAAAAGGCGGAAGAAGACATGAATAATGAAAGCCGCGGCGGCGGATTTGCGTATAAGTATATAGACGGAGAGGTTGTAAAAAGCGAATATAGCACGCAGGGAAAAGACTTAGAGACCCCGGAAGCCGGCGGGCATATAAATATTTTTAAAATAAGTAAAAATAAACCATAAACTTTATGAATCCGGTTAAGTGCACTCTTTTGGATTTGGATATAGATTTTATAGATTACGCTTCTAATTTAATATCAAATCCGGCAGGCGGGTTGGAACAATATAAAAAAATCGTTTTTATATGTCCCGATAAAAGACCTATATTATCTATAAAAAAGCAAAATATCAAAGCAAATAATATCAATATAAATATAAACCAAAATTTAAAACGCACGTTTTTTACTATAGAAAATTTCATAAAATTCACGGCGTATAAATTTAACGGTAAAATTCCGGTTTTATTAAGCAGGGTAGAATTTGAACTTAAAATTTTACGGCTAATTAAAAAAATAGACAGCCTTTATAAAAAATTAGGAGGTTCGGACGATAAAGTTTTTAACTGGGCAAAGAAAATTGCCGTACTGTTCGACGAAATAGACAGCCAGTCCCCCGATAAAATTTCCAATATCCAATATGCTGACGTTCCGAAAGAAGCGGATTTGATATTAACTTATTTAAAAGACTTGTACGGGATATATTCGATGGAATTCGAAAGGGAAAATTGCGCTTTTACCGGAAGGATTTTAAAAATCGCATCGGAAGCGAGCGGCTCTTCGGATTTTAAAAACTATTTCGACGGCGCGCTGTTTATATTTGCAGGTATGACTCTTTTATCCGGAAACGAAAAAAGAATATTAAAAAATATCGGAACGTTTGCCGGCATTAACTACATTCTTCAAACGGATTTAAAATGCAGGGACGGCATTAAATTTGGAACTTCAAGATGCAGGCACTACAGTTTCGATAACTTTTCC
The DNA here is from genome assembly GCA_027319095.1 of bacterium. Taxonomy (GTDB): domain Bacteria; phylum SZUA-79; class SZUA-79; order Acidulodesulfobacterales; family Acidulodesulfobacteraceae; genus Acidulodesulfobacterium_A. The sequence goes on from DAHVNW010000016.1 coordinate 20,669, forward strand.
GTAATAGACGGCGTGGCGGCAGAATTAAAGGAAATATTTAACGAAAGGCTCGTTATAGAAAAATTATACGGAAAATACGAAGAAAAAGGAGAATATTCCATGACGGACGCAGCCGCGGGCGCAGGCGGCAAACCCGGAATCGATGGAACTCACGGCGAACGTAAAAAATCGGGTTTTCCAACGCTGCATTTCTACGAGTTCGACGGTTTCCATAAGGAGGCTTATTTTATTGCGCAAAATTTAAATAATATTAATATGCCGGTTAATACGCCTGACAATTTTACGGTAATGTCCAGTATCGGGGTTATTGTGCCTGAATTAAAAACTATAAATCCCCTGATTAGATATTTGGAAAATTTTAACGTTCCGTTTAATTTTAACGCCGGTATATATTTTAAATATACGGATTTTGGAATATTTCTTAAGACGCTGTTCGATTTATTGACGGACCTCGAAAGAAACCGTAAAGAAACCGGAAGGTTTTTGTCAGGGACGGCCGGCATCTTAAAACTTATAGGTATAAAGTCCATAATTTCTCTTATGGAGGATAAGATTAATTTTAAAGGCTTTGCAGGTAAAATTATAAAGAACGGTTCTGCCGTATTCGAATTCGATGAGATCGACGGATTTTTCGTTAAATTAATAAAGCCTTTTTTAATTAAGGACGATATGCATCCGATATATTCCGCTTTATGCGGCATATATGCCCTTATGGACGAAAAAAAGCTGATAAATAACGAATACGATTATTATCGCGTTAAAGCGTCGGTAGATTATTTTTACCGTCAGCTGCACAAGGCTAAAACTATATTTGAAAATCCGGAACCGCCGTTATTTTTTGCCGCCCGGATATTGAACGATTTTATAAGCGACCTTAAGATACCGGTTAAAATAAATAATCTTAGCGGCAAAAAAAATGCGGATGGTATGCCAGGTACAAGCGGTGTGATGGATATAAGCGATGCAAGGGAAACAAGCCTTATTGGCTTGCTCGAGTCGAGGCTGTTATCGTTCGACGAACTTTTTATCGCCGACGTAAATTACGGAATTTTGCCTTCATATGCTTACGCCGACCCTCTCATGCCGGAGGAAGTTAAAATTCAGTTAGGAATACCAAAGTCTAAGGAAAGAGAAGATTTCATAAAATATAATTTTTTCAGGCTTATTTATTCTTCGGACAGCGTTCATATAATGTATAAAATAGGTGGAAGCGCCGATGAAAGATACGACGTGAGTCCTTTCGTCGAGCAGCTGCTTCTTATGGAAGAGGCAAGGCGCCTGAATTTTAACGGCGGTCTTAAAGGGGATAATTATGATAATTATAATAAAAGCATAATAGAATCCTTTACCGGAAGGATTTCCGCGGTCAAAAAAAAATTCTATTTTTTAAAGCGCGACGATTTAATAAAAACGCACTACGGCGATTTCGAAAGAAAAGGCGGCTATTTTTCCCCTTCGGAATTAGACGTTTATTTAAACTGCCCATATAAGCATTATCTTAGATATATAAAAAAAATTAAAGGGGTTTCTGCTTTAGAAGATAATTTTAGGGCCGATATAATCGGTTCTTATATACATAATATTTTTCAATTTAATTTTAAAAAATATTTAGGCTGTCAAATAGACCATCAAATTTATTTCGAAAAAATTTTTCCTTCTATAGTAAGAGAAGTTAATCTGCTGCCGGATTTGTCCCATGATTATTTTAATGGCACCGACAAAGTTAGCGCTGCCTCATATTTTAAAAGTTTATCGGATTTTAATTTAGATGCCGCAAAATATATTATAACTTCGAGGATTGAAAATTTTTTTAATTTAGAAAAAAAGAACTTTCGGTGTTTTACCTTAAAAGAAGTCGAATCGGAATTAAAATATGACGAAACAAATTCAAATGCACACAATATAAATACCGGTCAGCGCTTTATATGCGCTCCGGCGTTTTTAAAAACCGTATTCGGGCCGGTAAGGATAAGAGGCATTGCGGACAGAATAGATTTGATAAAAGGGATGCCGGACGGCGTCAGCACCTATACCTCCGGCGTCTGTGCCGGCATCGATAATCCAAAAGAAGAATCGGAATGCGCTTCTAAATCTTTAGAAGCTGATTCCGGGGATTCAGGTTATTCCGGAGACGTTATTAGAATTATCGATTATAAAACCGGTTATAGCGCGCCTGCGCCGAAAGAAAAACAAATCGAAGAATTACTGCGGGACATAACAAACGGAGGCAACGGCAATAAGTTGGACGATGAAAGTCTAATGAATCTAAAATCCGTTTTAGGGTCTGCGCAACTGCCGGCTTATATAATTATGGCTGACGATAAATACAACAAGGGTAAAGAGAAAAATAGCAAAAATATCGAAGCCTGTTTATATATGATAGGCGTGCCTGATGAAAAAGATTACGTTAAGAAAATACGCGGAGGCGAATTAAATTTGGAATATTATAGGCAATCCATCGGATATATAATTCGGCATATGAAAGGTTCGGAGTTTATTTACGCCTTTAAGACAAAGCAATGCGAGTATTGCGATTATAATATAATGTGCAGATATGCGTAAATCGCCACGCGCATAAATTAAATAAGATAAAATAATATATTGACTTATGACTTTTAAGTCATTATAATATTCATTATAATTATATTATATACGACAATTATAATTTTTAATAATTTTGGCACAAGATAATGAGATATAAGATTTTCGGCCACAACCCGTCTAATATACGCTTAATTAACTTAATCAGTCTGATTATTATTTCGGCTGTTTTTGCTTCGGCTGTAAAAACCTATGCAGGTTCATATTCGTTTGGCTTAAAGCCCGTCAGTCCGCTTAGGACCATTACGCTTAACGGGGCTTACGCTCTTGCTGCGCACCGTAACGGCGACATAAAAGCCGCTAAGGAACAATATTATCAATCGACGCTCTTAAAATGGTCAGCTTTAGGGATGGTCTTGCCGGATATATCTTTAAAATATACCGACCAGAGGCTTCATGTTAATTCGGCGCCCACCCCGCCGCAATATGCGCCTCTTATGGGCAATATTTTTACGTTTTTCTTTCCCGATTTCGAATATAGCCTTGCATTAAACGAACCGGCGATTAATTTTAGCGCCATTCCGGCATATATGTCGGCTGCGAATGCCAGGAAGGCGGCTAAGATGTCGGCGAATAACATATCGGCGAATACGCTTTATAACGTAGCCGTCGATTATTATACCGTTTTAAACGATATAAGTTTGGTCAAAGCCGACGGCAAAACGCTTAAGGAGGCGAAATCCCATTTGGAACTTACCGATGCAAAATTAAAAGCCGGCCTGGCAATAATTACCGACCTTCTTCAGGCAAAATCTCAATTTTACGCCGCCAAGCAGGAGTTTGTAAGCGCAAAAAACATGTTGAAATCGGCAAAATCAAAACTTGTGTCCATTATTGGAGTAAACGGAAATTTTCAGGTAATAAAGCCCAAAAATCCGGCATTAAAAAAAATATCTTTAAGAGATTATATAAAACTTGCATATAAAAACAATCCAGGCTTAAAGTCTTTAAAATTTGCCCAAAAATCAGCCGATGACAAAACCGGATTTTATGAATCGCAATATATGCCTAGAATTGATTTCACCGCTTCATACAATGCTCTTTCGGACGAACATTTTATTCCGCAGGGCGCCACTAATTACTGGACTGCGGGAGCTGTGCTTACGGTGCCAATATTTCAGGGACTTTCAAGAATTATTTCCATAGAAAAAGCCCGTTCGCAAGCAAATGCGTCCATGTATAAAACCATACAGGCAAAAAGGGATTTAAAGGCTTTAGTCGTTTCGGAGTTTTATAACGCCGGCAGTTTGAAATCGGAGGTAGGAACCCTTAAGCATGAAGAAAGGTTTGCTTCAAAAAATTATATGCTTGTCGAAGAAGAATTTAAAGCAGGCGTGGCTACTAGCGTTGACGTAGTCACCGCTCTTGCCGAACTTATAAGGGCACGGCACAATCTTCTTTCGGCAAAGCTGGACTATTACGAATCCGTCCTAGACTTAAAAAGGCTTACGGGTTCATTTAAAAGAAAGCTGATAAGTTTAAATGTCGATAAATTTAATTAACCGGGTGATATTTTAATGAACGGAGAAATCGAAAAAAACGGAAACGGCGAAAAAGAAAGCAAATTTACAAAAAAAAATATTATTGCGGCATCTATTATTACTTTGCTTGCGATAATCGGAGGCATATTCGTTTTAAGGTGGTATCTTTTCGGACTTACCCACATTTATACGGAAGACGCGCAGATAGACGGACACATCGTTTCCGTCAGCACAATGGTTCCGGGCAATATTCGGGCTATTTACGTCCGCAAAAACCAGTTTGTAAAAAAGGGCGAATTAATCGCCAGGATAAACGATTCTACATATTATCCGGCAATGCTTCAGGCAAAAGCAAACTACCGGCTTGCAAAAGCCAAATTATACAGCGCGGGAGGAGGCGTCGCCCAATTCATCGGAAATTCTTATAATTCATACTATATTAATAGACTGGCATATACTACGGCTTTAGCAAACCTGCATAAAGCGCGTCTTGCTTTTACTTTAGCCAAAAAAAATTACTTAAGAGGGCTTGCCCTTCTCGGCAAGGAATTTATAACGAAACAGCAGTTCGATACGTTAAATACTCAATATTTAATTTCTAAGCAGGCTCTTATTTCGGCGCAATCCGCCCTGGAAACAGCCAGAAGAAATTACGTCGAGTCCAGATACGTTAAAAGCGTATCTTACGCAAATAAATTAACGACGTTAATTCCGCTAAAAAATGCCGTTAAAGTTGCAAAAGCCGCTTATAAAGTTGCCCTTGCAAATTACAAAAATACCTTTATATATTCCCCGATAAACGGCGTAGTTTCTGAAAAAATGTCGTATGCAGGCGAGTTTGTTACGCCCGGAACCCCGATAGTAATGGAAAATAATCTAAAAAACGTCTGGATTACGGCAAACGTTAAGGAAACCGTCGTCGCTAACGTTAAAAAGGGCGATCCCGTTAATATTGCCGTAGATTCTTTTCCTGGGAAAGTTTTTAAGGGAACCGTAGAATTCGTAGGCTCGGTCAGCACTTCTAAATTTGCGCTTATTCCGACCAACAATCCTTCCGGAACTTTTACCAAAGTAACGCACAGGCTTCCGGTAAGGATTAAAATATTAAACGACGCCAAACATGTTTTAAAACCCGGAATGATGGTGGAAGTAACTATCGATACCGCTAAAAATAGCAAGCGGTAAATTTATTGCGTTATAATGCATTGCATTAATTTATATTAATTTAATTAAAATCAGGCAGGGGCATTAAAAATGAATATAAAAGTAAATTTTAAAATTTTATCGTTTTTTATGGCAATATTTTTTTTATCGGTCGGTTTATTAAGTTTTACGTTATCAAAAAACGCGTATTCATATAATAATGCCCGAGGCAGATACCTTTTTAATTACTATAATTGCGACGATTGCCATTCTATTGACGGAGTTGGCGGAAGCCTCGGCCCATCCTTGTCCAATTATGGAAATATAATTCCGGATTTTAACTGGACGGTAAAGCAGATAGAAAATCCCGATTCTCATTTCAAAAGGGGCGACAAGATAAGCATCGACAATAAAACATATTACGTAATTATGCCGTCTTATAATTACGTGCCGCAAAGCGGAATAGACGCGATAGCTTCTTATTTGGAATCGTTAAAAAAAAGGTAATTTTAAGGTAATTTCTAAAATTCAGTTCCTTCCGCCGCCGTCATTTTTCGCATTTGTTTCAGTTTTAGCTGCAGTCGTCCCCGTTCCAGTTAAATTTTGCAATTCATGCGCACTTTGATTTTGCAAGCGCAGCTCGTTTTTAAACACCAAATTCGTCCACGGATAAGTTAAATCTATATCGTATTCGGCAAACTTTTTTGCAATTGCGAAATTTATATCGGTTATGACGTAATGCCGCCTTATCGGGGTCGCTATCCAAATGATAAGTTCCAGGTCGAACGAAGAAGAGCCGAAACCTATAAACCACACGGAAGGCTTTGGCTCTTTAAGCACTTCCTCGTTTTCCCCTGCTATTTCCAATAAAACCTTTTTTGCGAGGTCTAATTTAGACGCTGTTTCTTCTATTCCGAGAGGAACGTGAAGCCTGATTTTAGGGTCTTTATGCGACCAGTTTATAACGTTAGACGTAATAAAATTCGAGTTTGGAACTATTATGGATATATTATCCCTCGTCGTAATAGTCGTACTTCTTGCCCTTATGTCCGTTACTATGCCGTCAAATCCGGCAACTTCGACGTATTCCCCTTCTTTTATAGGTTTTTCGAACAATATTATAATGCCGGAAATGAAATTGCTGATTATGTTCTGCATTCCGAAACCTATGCCGAGGCCTATTACGCCAGCTAAAAAAGCGAGGGAACTTAAGTTTATTCCCAGAACCTGAAACGCTATAAAAAATCCTATTATTAAAATAAAATATTTAGTAAATCTCGTGGTCGTTTTAATGAGAGCCTTATTTAAATTCGGGTTTTTTTTTAATTCTTTTTTAATAAGATAGGTTAGCAGGAAAGAAGCTAAGTATGCGGCCAGTATAACGACAATAGAAATAATTATAGACGACAGTCTTATTTTATTTCCGTCTATCGTATAAACTTTATCCCGTAAAAATTCTAACATGATTGCTATCGCTCAAGATTATTATTTTTTTAAATCGGTTAATATATTATAATATATATGCAAATAATTAAAAACGGTAAATTTTATAAATAAATAAAAAATAAATCGATATTGGAAAGAAGAAAAACACGCACGATAAAAATAGGTAACGTTTCGGTAGGCTCGGATGCCCCGGTAAGCGTACAATCCATGACCAGCGCAGTTACGGAGGATACGGCTTCGACGGTGCGCCAGATTAAAGAGTTGGAAAGCTATAACTGCGAAATAGTCAGGGTTGCCGTGAATACGGCGGAAGCCGCGAAATCTTTAAAAGATATTATTAAGCGGGCCCGTGTTCCAATAGTGGCCGATATACATTTCGACCATAAGCTTGCTCTTGCGTCGTTAGAAGCGGGAGCAAGCGGATTAAGGATTAACCCGGGAAATATCGGGGACAAAAGAAAAGTAAAAGAAGTGGCAACCGCCTGCAAAGCCCATGGCGTTCCGATTAGAATCGGCGTAAATTCCGGTTCTTTGGAAAAAGGGATTTTAGGGAAACATGCCGGAGATTTTGCCGCCGCCATGGTCGAAAGCGGACTTAAACATATAAAATTATTGGAAGGCGAAGGGTTTTACGATATAAAAATATCCTTAAAATCAACCGATGTTTTGACCACCGTCAGGGGTTACGAACTTTTAGCGAAAGAAATCGATTATCCTTTTCATATCGGAATAACCGAAGCCGGAACGGCATTTTCCGGCGCTATAAAATCCGGGATAGGACTTGGAATATTATTATACGAGGGGCTGGGAGACACTTTAAGGGTTTCTTTAAGCGATGACCCTGTAATGGAAGTTATCGCCGGCTACAATATTTTGAGGAACATGGGCTTAAGGCGCGGCGGAGTGCGTCTTATATCGTGTCCTACTTGCGCAAGAACAGAAATAGACGTTGCCTACATGGCTAAAAGATTAGAGAAGGTTTCAGCTAAAATAAAATCGGATATAAAAGTTGCCATAATGGGATGCGTGGTTAACGGACCTGGAGAATCTATGCATGCCGACGTAGGTATTGCCGGAGGAAAAGGAAAATCGGTTTTGTTTTCGAAAGGGAAAATTATAGGCAAATACGACAACAAAGAAATTCTTCAGGCGTTAATCGCTGAAATAGAAAGCATTACCGGAGAAAAAATCGATTATAGTTAAAATAAGCAAAGCTATAAATATTAATAACGAACAATAAATTAATTTAATTAAAAAATCGGAGTTTAACGTGAGATACTCGTCTTTTTTTATCCCTTCTTTAAAAGAAGATCCAAAAGAAGCCGTCCTTAAAAGCCATAAATTACTGTTAAGGGCGGGTTACGTCAGACAGCTTTCCGGAGGCATTTATACGTATCTTCCGCTTGGCTTAAAGAGCCTCCGTAAATTAGAAGACCTGATAAGACAGGAAATGAACGCCGCAGGGGCGATAGAGCTTTCCATGCCTTTCGTCCAGCCTTTGGATTTATGGAAAGAGTCCGGAAGGGACGAAGATTACGGAAAAGAACTGCTTAGATTTAAAGACAGGCAGGACAGGGATTTTTGTCTTGCCCCTACATACGAAGAAGTTATAACCGATCTCGTTAAAAAAAACGTTAAGTCTTATAAAGAACTGCCTATGACGCTGTACCAGATACACCTTAAATTCAGGGACGAAATACGTCCGAGATTCGGGCTTATGAGGGCAAAAGAGTTTATTATGAAAGACGCCTACAGTTTTGACGCCGACGAAGCCGGTCTGGGCGAAAGCTATAAAAAAATGAAGCGCGCATACGAAAATATATTTAGGCGCCTCGGATTCGATTTTAAATTTATTAAAGCCGAGGCCGGCGAAATAGGAGGGAATTATTCGGAAGAACTAATGGTTTTTTCGGAATACGGGGAAGATAAAATAGTTATTTGCGAAAATTGCGGGTATGCGGCTTCAATAGACGAAGCTGATTCTGTTTCAGATTACCGGGGGCCGCTTGAATCCTGCAGGCAGCCGAAGATGACCAGACTTTTTACTCCAGATAAAAAAAGCGTGGAAGAGGTGGGAGAATACCTAAAAATAGACAAAACTTGTTTTGCGAAGACCATGATTTACGAATCGGAATCAGGCTTTATCGCCGCATTAGTCAGGGGGGACAGGGAAATAAACGAGCGCAAGCTTAAAAAAGCGGCGGGGGTTAAAAATTTGTTTCTTGCAAAAGAGGCGGACGTAGAAAGGATAACCGGCGCTCCGTGTGGTTTTGCTGGCCCTTTCGGCTTAAACGGGTTGAGCCTGATAGTGATAGACGAAGAAATAAACAATTCCGAATACTGGATTACCGGGGCTAACGAAAAAAACGCCCATATGGCAAACGTCAGGCCGGGACGCGATTTTACGTCCGATACGGTAGCCAACATAAGAAGCGTTCAGGCCGGCGATAAATGCGTCAGGTGTTCAGGCGCTTTAACGGTTAAAAATGTCATAGAGTTGGGGCATATTTTTAAACTCGGCGAAAAATATTCAAGCATTTTAAACGCCAAATTTTTAGACGAAAAAGGAGAGTCGAAGTTTTTTGCCATGGGTTGTTACGGCATAGGCGTCGGAAGGACGCTGCAGACGCTTATAGAAGTTTTTTCGGATGAAGAGGGGATTAATCTTCCTATATCGGTAAGCCCGTTTGCTATAGCCGTCGCGAGCCTTAACGTAAACGACGGAAAGATAACCGCGGTTTCGGAAAAAATTTATGAAGATTTGACGGCAATGGGAATAGACGTCATTTACGACGACAGAAATCTTTCAGCGGGAATAAAGTTGAAGGATATAGACTTAATCGGAATACCGCTTAAAATAGTCGTAGGAAACAGAACGATTAAAGACAACAAATACGAACTTAATATAAAAAAGGGGAACTCAAAGGAAATTTTCGAAGACCTGGAAAGCTTATATAAAAGGCTTCGCGAATTGCTATCTTAATAAAATAACGCCCATAAAAAATCCCCGTTTTTTATTGGTTTAAAAAACGGGGATTAAACTTTAATTATTTAACAGGCAACTTCAATAATTTTTACTTTATATCTTTGTTAAGACGATATTTGCAAATTTGTTTTAAACCGGACGACCGTCCTTTATTTATGCTCAGCCGAATCCGCTGCTGTATCCGCTTCCACAAGAACCGCCGCCGCTGTAAGAACCTGAACCTGAACCGCCGCTGCCGCAGCTGCTGAACGAGCTGACCTTTTTTGTCGGTTTTTCAGCGCCGCAAACCGGACATTTTAAGTCTTCGCCTTTTTCGCCGAGCCTTTGATAGGCATCGAAAATTTTTCCGCACTTTTTGCATTCATATTCGTAAATAGGCATATTTTTTATTATCCTCCATTTATTATTTTATTTTATGCATTTATTCATATTATATCATATATATCATGAAATTAAAACTATAAAAATAATAACAAATAATAATATTGGCGCAACGTTACAAAGTTGTTACAAAGTTCCGGCAACAAGTTTTATGAAAAATTTGCCGGTATTTAATTTATAGAGCGTGTTTAAATAACCGACTTTCGCTTTTTTATACTCGTCCAGGGTTCTGTCCAAGTTTATTAAGGCGGTCATACCGGCTTTATACCTGTTAACCGTGATTTTTAACGTTTGTTTGGCATTTAACGCGGCAAGCCTTGCTACGTTTTCGTTTAACAAATCTGTTTTATACTGAAGATATGCTTTTCTGACCTGCATTTCGATTTTGTTTCTTAAAAGTCCCTTATATTCCATCATTGAATTATAATTGCTTTTCGATTTTTGCAGATTATTATAGTCGTATAATCCGGAAAAAATATTAAAGCGAAGCATTACGGTCAAAGCATAACCGTATGAACCGTCCGGGTGAATAGCCGGTCCGTTGCCGAAATAGTCGTATCCCGCGACGATTTTAGGCAAAAACTTGCCTTCGGCTTCATTAATTCCTATACCCATGTTTTTTTCGTTTAACAAAAGGGCTTGATAATCCGGTCTTTTTTGAAAAGCTGTTTTTTGAAGACCGTCTATGCTTAGCGGTTTTTTATAAGGAGATTTTTTTAATTTACTCTTTAGAACGTATTTTGAGCTTATGGGAATACCGATAGTAATATTTAAAAAGTATCTTGCAAGTTTGTAATTCTTTTTTGCGGAAGATAGTTTTTCTTTCATCGACGCAAGTTCGACTTTTGCCCTCAAAACGTCGGACGATACGACTTGTCCTGCCTTAAATAGGTTTTCGGAAAGAGTTTTGTAAGCCGCGGCGGTTTTTACCATGCTTTTCATAAGGCGGGCATATTGCCTGGCAAGCATTGCCCCGTAATAAGATTTTGCAACGTTATAAAGAACTTTTTGCTTAGCTTCGCTTAAGTTTTTACCGGCGGCTTTTTTATGCAGCACTGCCCTTTCGTATCCAAAATATATTTTTCCGCCCATGAATATAGGCTGTTTAACCGAGAACTCCGATTCGTAATTATGTGTCATTCCGGGATTATTTAAAAAATTAGGGCTGAAATAGGATTGGACGTTTTGATCAGTCAATATTTTCTGGTTTAAAACATTTCCGAATGCATACAAAGGGTTATCGGTGTTCATATAGATTTCATTAAAATCGACTTTAGGGAAAAAACCGCTCGCCGCTTCATCGACCGAATAACCGGCAGAGTTAAGCTTTATTTCCTCTAATTTTATTATTTTATTATATTTCAGCGCATACGCAAAAGCTTGTTTTATGGACATACTTGCCGGCACCGGACGGCGGTAGGCCGATGCCGTTTTAACCCGGGAGGCACCCGTAAAAGTAAAAAAGACGAAAGGCAATGCAAAAGCTATGATAAAAGACGATAACGTAAATACGTTTAACATTTTGTCGTTCTTATTTCTGGAATAGTTCATATTAATATATATTAATAATCATATAATTGGATTAATTTTTTATTATTAATTTTTTATTATTAATTTAATTATTTTGTCGAATTAAGCAAAATAGGCTTAACGGCGGTTGTTTTAGCGTTTGAAGCATTGCGGCTATCGTTAGACGAGGCATGGTTTCCGTATTCTTTAAGTTCTTTAAAAATTATTTCTATTCTTTTATCGTTAAGCTGATAGCACATCATGACGCCGTCGCGTTTACATCTGACAATTCCTTTGTTCTTAAGGGATATTAGATGCTGGGATATTGTCGCCTGAGGTAAATTAAGGGCTTCCCATATATTTTTTACGCATGACTTGTTGTTTATCAAAACTTCTATAATTTTAAGCCTTATAGGATGTCCGAGCGTTTTTAGAAGTTCGGCTTCATTTTTATATTCTTCTTCTGTATAATTCATATTTAATATTTATTTATGTTAAAATTTAGATAAATATATATATTAATTATATTAATTATATTGAATTTTTTAGCGCCTGTCAATAAAAATAAGAAAAGCAAACCCCCCTGATTAATTGGGGGGTTTGCTTAACTATTCTAACACGTTTGCGGAATTTTTATCGGGATAATTTGTTAAAACGCAAGATGAATCTTAGCATTTGCGGCATATTCCATAAATGTGGCGGCGCCGGCATATTCAAGTCCGTCTATCATGTCTTCTTTCTTGAAGCCGAAAAGGTCCATAGTCATTTGACAGGCTATTAGTCTGACGCCGGTTTCCTGGCACAAAGAGATAAGTTCGGGAATGCTCGCAACCCCGTTTTTCTTAATCATATTTTTCATCATGGAAGTTGCTATTCCGGTCATTCCGGGTATGGCGCCTATAATGTTGGGAACAGGCATAGGCATTGCCGGATTGCCGAGCGGAGCGACCTTTAAATGAGTTTCGGCATCTTTTTTAAGGATTTGCAATCCGTAAAACGTGAAAAATATCGCGCTCTCGATATCTAAAGTAGCGGCTGTGGAGGCAAGAATCAACGGAGGATAAGCCATATCAAGCGTTCCGTGAATAGAAATAATAGCCATTTTTGTTTGGTCAGCCATTTTTTGTTCTCCCTTATTAAAGTTAAAAGTTAAAATAAATTTTTAATTCATTCTCATTCTTTTAGAATTAAGTTTCTTTTAATAATTTTTAATAAAACGCACAATAAAAATACAAAATAGGCCGATAAGTTTTAAT
>DAHVNW010000017.1 GCA_027319095.1 bacterium
ATCTCTTTGTGCAATCCTTTGCACAATCATGCACATTTTACACAATTGTTTAAACACTTCCGATTTTTTCCATTAGGGCGGTTCGATTGTTAAGTATATCTAGGTGAATCACACAAATTTAAATTTATTAAAATTTTATTATATTGTATATAGCCCAAAAGTGGTGATATAACCCAAAAGTGCCGATAGAAATTTATTTTTATTTTTTATAAATTTCAAACTATTTTAAATGCGTCTACCGGCAATTTTGAGTTATAAATTCGTGTTTTATTTTAATTTAATCCATGTCGTTTATAAAAATACCATTAAAACGCATACGTCCAATATTTTAAACAAGCTCGGTTTAAGGGGAATAGGCGAAATAAGGATATTCGCCAAAAATCTTTGAAAGCTTAGGCTAAAATATTTAATGCTTTTGCGCTCTATAAGCGCTGTTAATGATGCCTAAATCACGGCCACTTGCGCAATTAGTAATTAAAAACGGCTAAGCCAGATTTAATTTTATCATGAACGCTTTTTTCTTTCCTACTTTAAGAACGAATTCATCCGCTTCCGGCGGAAAAATTACAAAACCGCTGTTTATCCTGATTTCGTTTCCTGTTGCTGGAATTGCTTCTCCGGCGCTTTTACCGCGCCCGCTGTCCGCACTTTTACTGCGCTTATCGATTAAATCAATCTTTACGGCACCTTGTTTAATAAGTCTTTTAGCCTCGCTGTTGGTCTGCGCAGCGCCTGCGGCATAAATAAGAGGCAGAACCTGCAATTTTATGCCGTCAGGCAATGTTTCCGCATATTTATCGCAAAAATCCCTTTTAAGTTCAATAATTGCGATATCTTTGGGATTGACCCTCTTCTGGAATTTTTCTTCGAAATAATTACTTGCTTTATCGGCATTGATTTTATCGTGATATGTCAACGTAATCTCCGTCGCCAGCCGTTTTTTTGCTATTATAGGGTTTAATCCTTTATCTAACTCTATCTTCAATTCGTTTAATTCCGCATTGGAAATCAGGCTCAACAGCTCATAATATTTAAGCATCATTTCATCGGATATGGACATAATTTTTCCGAACATTTCATTTGGTTCGTCTGAAACGCCTATGTGGTTTCCGAGCGACTTGCTCATTTTGTTTTTGCCGTCTAGTCCTTCCAATAAAGGCATAGTCATGATAACTTGCGGAATTAAACCGGAACTTTTCATTAACTCCCTGCCTACGATAAGGTTAAATTTTTGATCGTTGCCGCCTATTTCTATATCCGCTTTTAAAAACAAAGAATCGAAACCCTGTAATAACGGATAAATAAACTCATGCATAGCTATCGGCCTATTATCGCGAAACCTTTTTTCGAAATCGTCTTTTTCAAGCATTCTGCTTACGGTATAATTAGACGAAATTTTAATGAACTCGTCCAATTTTAAATTCGACAGCCACCAACTGTTAAAAAGAATTTTCGTTCTTTCGGAGTTTAATATCTTAAACGCCTGATTTTTATAATCCTTGGAGTTTCTAAAAACATCTTCTTTAGACAAGGGCTTTCTTGTTTCCGACTTTCCCGTCGGATCTCCTATCATAGCCGTAAAATCGCCTATAATAAAATACACGATATGTCCTAACTCCTGAAAAGTTCTAAGCTTGTTAAGAAGAACCGTATGCCCCAAATGTATGTCCGGAGACGTAGGGTCGAAACCGGCTTTGATTTTCAGGGGCATATTATTGGATATGGAGTACGATAGCTTTTCATAAAGCTCGTCTTCTTTTATAAGCTCGACGCTTCCTCTTTTAATAACATCTATCTGCCTGCGAATTTCGCTTTCCGTCGCTTTTTCTATCATGGCGTTATTTTTTATCGATGCGGATTTTCTGAATATTTTTACTTAATTTTGTTTTTTTTTCAACCGTTATGGAAACGGCGTTTAAAACTATATCGTTTGCTTCTGGAATAAATTTTTCCGGCATTCCGGTTAAATACCTTTTAATCGCTATATCCTTATTAGTTCCTAATACCGAATATTTTGAACCGACCATTCCTACATCGGTAATATAAGCCGTACCTTTAGGCAGTATCATGTCGTCGTTAGTTTGAACATGGGTATGCGTTCCCAATAAAGCCGATATTTCTCCGTCCAAATATAACGCTAGCGCCTCTTTTTCCGATGTCGCTTCGGCGTGAAAGTCTATGACAACTGCATCGACCTCGTTGTAAACCTCTTTAATTATATCTTTTGCAACTGTAAAAGGCGACTCGGAAAATCCCTTCATAAAAACCCTTCCTTCTAAATTTATAACTGCTGCTTTTCTGCCAGATTTTGAATCGAAAACGCCGTATCCTTTTCCGGGGGCCAAAGAAGAGTAATTTGCCGGACGCAAAAGTCTATGCTGCGTGTTAATATAAGGAATTACCGATTTTTGATCCCAGATATGGTTACCGGAGGTTAAAACGTCGATACCAAGGCCGAATAAAAAATTTGCAATATCCGGAGTTATTCCCATCCCGTGGGCGGAGTTTTCGCCGTTTGCAATAATTAATTCCGGCTTGTATTTTTCGATTAATTCGTTAATAAGCGACTTAACGGCTAATCTGCCCGGCTTTCCTATAACATCGCCTATGAAAAGAATGTTGAAATCGTCATTTTGCAAATTCCGTTGCCCTCGTTTCTCTAATGACCGTTACTTTAATTTGACCCGGATACTGCATGGTAGTTTCAATTTTTTTTGCTATATCTTTCGATAGTATAACGGAATCTTCATCGCTGATTTTCTGACTCTGCACTATTGCCCTGATTTCCCTGCCTGCTTGAATAACATAACTTTTAGCAACCCCGCTGAATGAATTTGCGATAGATTCGAGATCTTCGAGGCGCTTAACATAGGTTTCAAACATTTCTTTTCTTGCGCCCGGTCTTGCAGCGCTAAGGGCATCGGCCGCAGACACAAGAACTGCAAGGATGCTGTTGGGCTCCTCGTCAAAATGATGTGCCGCTATGGCATGCACCACTTTTGGAGATTCGCCGAATTTCTTTGCAAGGTCGGCTCCTATAACGGCATGAGAACCCTCCACCTCGTGATCGACAGCTTTTCCGATATCGTGTAAAAGTCCCGCTCTTTTAGCCTGTTTAACGTTAATATTAAGTTCTGAGGCCATTATTCCGCAAAGAAAAGCAACTTCTATAGAATGGCTGTAAACATTCTGCGAATAGCTTGTTCTGTATTTTAATCTTCCTAGAAGTTTAAGCAGTTCAGGATGTACTCCATGAATACCGACATCGAAAGTAGCCTGTTCCCCGGCTTCTTTCATAGTCTGATTAAGTTCTTCCTCTACTTTTCCGACTATCTCTTCGATTCTTGCCGGATGGATTCTACCGTCGGCTATCAGCCTTTCTAAAGAAAGCCTGGCAATTTCTCTTTTAATCGGATTAAAAGATGATAGAATTACCGCTTCCGGAGTTTCATCCACAATCAGGTCGACTCCGGTGGCCGACTCAAGAGCCCTTATGTTCCTGCCTTCCCTGCCTATTATCCTTCCCTTCATTTCATCGCTTGGAAGCTGGACCGAAGATATAGTTTTTTCGGCGACATAATCTCCCGCATAGCGTTGAATGGCCGTAGCTATTATATCTTTAGCTTTTTTATCGGCAATTTCGCGAGTTTCGTCCTCGATTTTTTTAATTGCCATGGCGGACTCATGTTTGGCTTCTTCGGTAATTAAACTTATTAATGTATTTTTTGCCTCGGTTGAAGTCATACCGGAAACTTTTTCTAATTCGTTAATTCTTTCCTTGAGCTTTTCTTCGGCAAGCTTTTCTTTTTCCGATACCGCTTTCTCCGATTGCAGAAGTGTTTTGTCGCGCCTCATAAAATCGCTTTCTTTTTTTTCTATTAAGGATATTCTTTTTTCCAGATTATCTTCTTTAACCGATAATCTTTTTTCCAACTGATTCAATTCATGTTTTTGAATTCTTATTTCTTCGTCTGCCGTTTCTTTAAATTTTATAGCTTCGGACTTGTAAGCGAGTATAGCTTCCTTTTTAATTTCTTCCGCTTTTTTTTCGGCTTCCGCTTTAATAGAACCGGCTTTCGACAATGCGCTATTTAAAGAATTCTTATCGATAATATATTTAATAAAAAAACCGGCTATAAAAAATATAGCCGAAATAATAATCGTTAAACCTGCCAAAAAATAATATGCCATCGGTATTTCTCCTTATTTACGTAAATCACCGCTATCGTGGTATTTTTTATTATTGTGGAGACATCTCAACATACCTTTTTCGGTAATTATGAAATCCATTGCGATGTCGTTATTTTCCGATTCCAAAATATCATCGGAAATGAATTGAAAATCATAGCAAACCCCGACTAAAACGGATTTACCGGTTTTCTTTAATATCCTGTCGAAACAACCCTTTCCGTAACCCACCCTGTTTCCGAAAGAATCGAACGCCAGCCCGGGTATGAAAAAAACTTCTATATCTTTTTCGTTTGCGGCATTTTCGCCTGCAGGGCACGCAATGCCATAATAATCTTTATGCATAGAATTCATGTCGTTAAATTTACTAAAACAAATATAATCCTCTTTTTTGCAGACCGGAAGAAATATTTCGATATTTTTTTCTTTATTAAAATATATGACATACTCAATTCTGACTTCGTTTTTGATACTCATATAAATTGCCGTTTTTTTAAAATAATTTGCGGTTATAAAACCGTATGCTCTTTTAGAAATATCTATGCTTGCAGATTTAATAAAAGATTCGTCTAACGCATCCCTTTTATTTTTCATCAAATCTCTGGCTAAGCTCTTTTTAATCATATTTTATTGGGAAATTAATTAAAGAAAGTCGAACGGCAGGATTTAAAAAGCACAATATACAAAACCCCGCACATACCGAATAAGTTTTAAAATTGGACCTATTAAAAATAGGTGGTAACCGTATACGGGTCTCGAAAGGAAGTTAAGGAGTGCGCGCGTTTGCTTAATTTCCTTTGTGTAACCTGCAGTGACAATTCCTTTCTATCCAACTGTTGGGTCAATTTTAAAAACCGTCATCGAATACAGCAGGGTTTTTAAAAATCAATATGCAAAATTTCCTATGAAGATTTCGATATATAATTATATATATTATTAACTTTTTCTAAAACCCTTTTGCTTTCATTATTAATTTCCATTTTATCCGACATAAAATCGTCGGCGATATTAAGCGCGGTCAATACCGCAATATTGAAAGAATCAACCGATTTAGTCCCTTTCACTACTTCGTCCGCTTTCGCATTAACGTAAGAAGCAAGCGCTTCCAGATATTTTTTGTCTTTATCGCTGTTTAAAATAAACTTATGATTTAAAATCGTAAGCTCCACAAACTCGCTCATAGTCTAATTGTTTCTAAGCTGTTCAAGATACTGTCTATTTTTTCTATTACCTGATCGTTTTCGGCTTCGTTTATTGCAATTTTATCTTTTAGCGCATGAATTTCGTTGTCTTTAGACTTAAGCTCCGCTATAAGCCGGTCTCTTTCCGCTTTTAATTTTTCAAACGATTCTTTAATGAGAATAACTTTCTCTTCTATAATATTTAGATTGCTAACATCCATTTTTTGCGTTCCAGAAAAAAGTTCGTTCATATAAATTATACCTATGCCGAGGTGTATAGATGAGCATAAGGCCTTGCGCTAGACGGTGTTATTTTATAAAAAGAACTGCCTAAAATCTCTTCTGCAGAAATATTAAAGCTATCCGAATACTCCATTAAATATTTTTTCAAAAAGTTCATATCGTTTTCGTCGGCTTGAATAAATTCGACTTCTTTAGAATATTTAGAAAAGTCTATATTTTTTCTAATATATATAGTGCCGCCATGCATACCCGAAGCAAAATACTCCCCATCGGGTTCCGTATTGTTAAGCCCTAATAATACTATAACGCCTCCAGCCATATATTCCGCAAAAAAACTGCCTACTTTACCGCCGATAATGATAACCGGCAATTGTTCGTTATATCCCTTCATATGAATTCCGACTCTGTAGCCGGCATTCCCAAAAATATAAATCCTTCCGCCCCTCATGCCGTAACCTACCACGTCTCCGGCATCCCCTTTCACGATTATCTTGCCGGAATTCATCGTATTGCCGATATTATCCTGGGCATTATTATTGACTATCAACGTGGGGCCGTCCATAAATGCCCCCAAATCGTTCCCCGGCGTCCCGTTTATGTTGATTATTACATCATCGCCTTTAATTCCGTCGCCTATATAATATTGTCCGTTAACGTTTTCGAGAAAAAACTTTTTTATTCCTTTCGCAATACCTTCCCTTATCTGCTTGTTAAGTTCTTTATAAGGCATTCCCGCAGCGTCTATAGTCATCATATTTTTTATCTAAGCCCCTTTCCTTTTTTGGACAGCTTTTTCTAATACTCCTTATTATTTTTGTTTGTTCGGCCACTTTGCGTAATTGCTTCGTCGTCTTCGACCCCTCGCAATGACTTCGGACACCTTTTAAAACAACGATATTGCAAAGTACCCGAATGAAAACATGGCACCTGTTATAATCCTGCGTGTTTTATTCCAAGAGCTTTTAGTTCGGCGTCCGTCAATTCCACTCCCCTTAATCTTTCACGGGAACCCCTCAAACTTTCGATGGAATTGACGCCCATCGCGCCAAGAACTTCCTGAATTTCGTGACTCCATGCCGAGATAAGATTATACAACCTTTCTCCGTAAACTTCAGGGTCTAACCTTCTTACGAGTTCCGGCCTTTGCGTGGTAATTCCCCAGCTGCAATTACCTGTATTGCATTTGCCGCAAACATGACAGCCCATAACTATCAAGGCTGCCGTGCCGATAGCGACGGCATCTGCACCAAGCGCAATAGCTTTTACGGCATCGGCGCTGGACCTTATGCTACCCGCAGCTATAATAGACGCTTCGTTCCTGATTCCTTCCTCCCTAAGCCTTTCATCTACCTGAGCTAAAGCAAGTTCTATAGGTAAGCCGACATGATCCCTTACTATATTAGGAGCAGCTCCTGTTCCGCCGGTATAACCGTCTATATAGACTATATCGGCGCCGGCTCTCACTATTCCGCTGACTATAGCCGCTATATTGTGAACTGCCGCTACCTTAACCGATACCGGCTTCTCATAATCGGTAGCCTCTTTAATAGCGTAAATAAGCTGTCTTAAATCTTCTATGGAATAGATATCGTGATGCGGAGCAGGTGAAATAGCGTCCGTTCCTACCGGAATCATCCTGGTTCGAGATATGTCAAGGCCAATTTTTTCTCCGGGTAAATGTCCACCTATACCGGGTTTTGCACCCTGGCCTATTTTTATTTCCACGGCAATACCGCTGTTTAAATAATCTCTGTGAACGCCGAACCTCCCCGAAGCAACCTGAACTATAATATTTTTTCCGAACGGAACTAAATCGTCGTGAAGTCCGCCCTCGCCGGTATTCATAACTATTCCCAAAGCTCTTGCGGCTAAAGCTATCGCTTTCTGGGCATTAAGAGAAATAGAACCGTAAGACATCGCTCCGAAAACAAAAGGCGTCTGCAATTCTATCTGCGGAGGCATCTTGGATTTTAAAACAGGTTCGCCGTTTTCGTCCATTCCTAAATCTAATTTGGCAGGTTTTTTACCGAGATAAGTTCTGAGCTCCATAGGCTCCCGCAAAGGATCTATAGAAGGATTAGTAACCTGGCATGCGTCTAAAAGTATATGGTCGAAGTATTTTTTATATTTAAAAGTAGTTCCCATTCCCGAGATAATTATCCCGCCGGTTTCGGATTGCCTCCATATATTTTGCACTAAATTTTCTTTCCAATTGGCGTTTTCCCTGATAACGGTAGGATTTTTGACTATAGAGATGGCTCCTTCGGGACAATATGTATAACATCTGCCGCAAGCAACACATTTAGAATGGTCGGCAAGGATTTTATCCCCTCCGAAGCTGTATGTCCCCCATCCGCAATTCTGAATGCATCTTTTGCATCTTACGCATTTATTATGATCTACTAAAGCTAAATATTCGGGTTGCAAATTCGAAAAAGATGTTTTCGTCATAATCTAATCATTTCTCCTTTCTGCGGCACCTTTTTTTCTTCGAACTCAACTATAACAGGTTCTCCGGCTTTAGGCGACCATATGATATCCGGAAAAGGGCAAATGGCTTTTATTGCGGCCTCTTCAGAAGCTACATAAGTGAAATCTCCAGCAGAGGCGGCAACAAGCGGCCTTAATTTAATTCTGTCGTTCATCGCGACCATTCCGCCTAAATATCCGAAAACTATAGCAAACGGACCGTTTAGAAGCGCGCTGCCGTAAATTTGTCTGAGCGCCGTATATAGCTCCTTTCTGCCGCTATCCATTTTATCTATGTTTTGATAAAACGGCGACGCGAGAACGGTCAGGGCAAGACGAATCGGAAGCCTGTGTTTCCTGATAAGAAGATCCAATATATATGTTATAACTTCTGTATCCGTCCTGAGAGCAAGATTATATTTATACATTTCCAAATATCTTTTATTTATTCCGTAGGACGATATTTCTCCGTTATGCACTATGGACCAGTCTAAAAGCGTAAACGGATGGGCTCCTCCCCACCAGCCTGGAGTATTGGTAGGGAAGCGGTTATGCGCGGTCCACATATAGCCCTCTATCTCTTCAAGCTTATAAAAATCGGCAATATCTTCAGGGTAGCCGACTCCTTTAAACGCTCCCATATTTTTTCCGCTGGAAAAAACATAAGCCCCATCATAATTTTGGTTAATAAGCATAACGCTGTTAACGACAAAATCGTCGTCTCCAAGTTCATGAAACAGTTTGTCCTGCCTGTCTGTTTTAGGTTTTATAAAATACCTGTGAAGATATGGATGATCGTAAATTTTAGATGTCCTTAAGGTCGCAATAGGTTCTTCTTTTTCTATGATAAAATTATTTTTAAGATAAGTTTCTACGTCAGTTTTGGCGGAAAGATTATCATACATTATGTGAAAAGCATATAGTTCGGCATAATCGGGATAATTTCCGTAAACGGCGAAACCGCCGCCCAAACCGTTTCCCCTGTCATGTTCAACGGATATAGCTTTTTTAATATCGCTGCCGTTGGTTTTAACCTTTTTTGCGTTAATAATGCCGCAAAGCCCGCAACCGGATATATCTCTCTCCGCATTGAATTTATTTTTAATCCTCAGCACTTTTATACCTCTATTTTTTATAAATTTTTATGATATTATTAATTTAAATATAACATATATACATTTTTTTAACAATATTCATTATAAAATATTTTCGTCTAAGATGCTTTTAAATTCGGCATCCAGATTCTTTTTTACGGGAGGAAGGCCTAATTTTTTCCGCATTCCTTCCTGCGGTTCGCCAAGCCTTAACGTTTTAAAAAAAAGTTCTCCGGCTTTTTTGACTTTCTGCGGACCGACGTCGTTTTTTATCGCAAGGTTTTTAAGCATAGTAAGGATTTTCTCCCAACTGTAATTCTGCGGGCACAATTCGACGCACGTGTGGCATTCGAGACACTCCCAAACTATTTTTGAAGACATTGCCCTTTCTACATCGTTGTCTAAAATCATTTTTATAACCGTGGGCGGATCGTAGGATTCGAAAGAAAGGCTCATGGGGCAGTCATTCTTGCATGCCCGGCAGTTATAACACCTTACCAAAGAATCCCTGTCGAAAACGACGGAGTAATCCGTTAAAGCTTTAATGGAATCGAACTTTTCAATAAACTTTCCGGCTTTAATTTTATGCTGCGATATAAATTCCACGGCGCCTTCTATTCCGAAAGCCAGACACATAAGTTCTTCAAGCGTTATAACCGGAATCTGGCGTTTTAATCCTTCTTTTAAAAGCATAAACTGGTTGGTATCGAACTGGGTAAAACAGGAAGGGCATACCGTAGTAATCGCATCGGCATTGCTCTCGTTAATAGAATCTAACTTTATCCTCGTCATGACCAATGCTTTATCGTGCTCGTCCACCCTGTCCAAAGCCTGTCCGCAGCACATCATCTTATTTTTATACTGGACAACGTTAGCTCCAAGAGCTTTTAAGATATTGTCGTATTTGCGAGGCTCGAACGGGGAATCGAAATTTATTGCATGAGAAGGTCTTACTAAATGGCATCCGTAATGTATTGCAATATTCATACCTTTAAGGGGAAATCTAACGTTTGTCCTGATTTTATCGAGTCCGACTTCATCGTGAAGGTATTCTATGAAATGATAAACCGACGATTTTCCCGAAAAGCTTAAATTTAATTTTTCGAGAGTCTCGTTTATTTTTTTTTGATAAGGAAGATTGGATGCCACCTTGCCCCTTATCTGTTTAAGATTTGAATAGCATCCTGTGCATACCGACATAATATCGGCATCTTCTTTTTCCGCAAGGGCTATGTTTCTTATTCCAGTTAAATCGAACAGGGCTTCGTCTATATTATTTACCAATGATTTTTCGGGACAGCAGGTAAAAGAATCGATATCCCTGTATTTAATATTAAGCCTGTCTAAAACTAATCTGACAGCTTTTTCCATAAAAGGAAACTTTGCCTGTATGGTGCATCCCCAAAAAAAAGCATATTCTTTATTCATATTTATATTTTATAGCTGTATAATTATTTATAGTTAAATTAAGTTATAGTTCTATTTTAAAATATATTAAAAAAAAATTCAATGCGTTATCCAAGCAAGACTCCGGATACGCTTTTTAAATATTTATATGAAGAAATAAGGGAAAATATTATGCTTATAAAAATAAGTACTAAGCCTATTATGCCAAAATTAAGATAAAAGTGCTTATAATAAATAAGCAGGCAAAGTATTCCAAACATTTGAAAGGCCGTTTTCCATTTCCCCTCCCTTCCCGCAGGAATAACTATGCCCTTTTCGCTCGCTATCGCCCTGAGTCCCATAATAAATATCTCGCGAAATATTATTATCGCTACCACCCATGCCGGAATTCTTTTTAGCGGTATCAACATAATGAGAATAGTTATGACAAGAAGTTTATCCGCTATAGGATCTAAAAAAATTCCAAGATTAGTTACCAACTTTTTTTTCCTGGCTATATATCCGTCTATAAAATCGGTCAAAACTGCAAAAAAGAAGAAAAAAGCGGCATATATTCCATAAATCTCCTCTTTAAAAAAAAGTAAGCCGAATATTATGGGAATAATCAATATTCTGGAAAAAGTCAGGATATTCGGGATATTATAAATCTGCTTCTTATCTTTCATTTTAAGATTATTTTCCTTTATAATAATCCATAACGGTCGTAACGTAATTTTTAGTTTCGCTATACGGAGGTATTCCTCCGTATTTTTTAACGGCTTTACTTCCCGCATTATAGGCGGCTAGCGCCAAGGAAAGATTGCCGTCGTATTTAACTATAAGGCTTTTTAAATATTCTGTACCCCCGTAAATATTCTGGTAAGGATTAAAGGGGTTTGTTACTTCGAGCATCTTCTGCGTTTTAGGCATAAGCTGCATGAGACCTTCAGCTCCTTTGTCCGAAATTGCCCGAATATCGTATCCGGACTCAGCTTTAATAACAGCCTCTATTAATTTTGGGCTGACGTTATATTTTTTAGAAGCGTTAACGATAATATTTCTATACGGAACATATCCGAAATTATTAACCCCGTTGGCATTTCGTTTTACGGTGCGCATATATATATCGTATCCGCTTGAAACCGGAACATTAGAAAAATATACGGTCCCATTTTTACCGACCCGCATATATATATCTGCCGGCGCCGAGTTTGGATAAAGTAGAATAAGGCTTGCGGGCGACAAGGCGATTAAAATTAAAAATAAATTGAAATAACTAAATTTAATTGTTTTCATGTTCGTTTTCGTATTCTTTATAAGCCAAAATTGCCGATAAAAATTTATTTTTCTGGATTAGCTTCCCGCAATAAGGCATTCATTGCTGATGCCGCCGCGGCGCTGCCTCCTAAATTTCCAAAATTTCCTATCGATTTGTAAAAATTATTTTCGAATAAAGCCGCCTTAGATTCCGCCGCATCCACAAAACCCACAGGCATACCTATTATCAAAAAGGGCTTGTATTCCATAGTCTTATAGAGGTTGCCGCAACACTCCATCGCGCTAAAAAGCGCAGTCGGAGCGTTGCCTATTATTATTATATCGGGCAGCATTTCCTTTATAGCCGAATTTATCGAAAACGCAGACCTCGTTACTCCCGAAAGCGGAACAGAATTTAAAGAATTTATACGGCAGTTTAAACTTAAAACTACATTTTTATTGACGTTTCTGCTTATCCCTGCCTTAGTCATTTCGGAATCGCATGCGATTTTTAAAGGTTCTTTAACAGATGTTTTTTTCTTAATAAGTTTTATGGTTTCCTCAGCGGCGCTGCCGGTAAAGAAAACTGTACCTGCGTAACTTACGTCGCTCGTGGCATGAATAACTCTTCTCACTACCGCTTTTTCGGCTTCCGAATACGCGTTGTTGAAATGTTCGTTTTCTTTCAAAAGAGAATTTACTATTGCTATGCTTCTTTCGTAAATATTTTCTGTATTTTTTGCATCCATAGTTTCATGCCGGCATTATATTCGTTTATATGTTATATTATTTTATTATTCCGTTTTATAATTTTATATGCGTTTAATTTTTATATTTATTTCCTTAAGAATAGCATAAATGTTATAATATTATATACTTATGTATCGACGTATGAATAAAATTTATCATATTTAGCCATTAAAAACAAGTGATAAAGCCAAAAAACGGATAAACGATAAATACATGGATAAAGATTCGATATTCGATAAATCGATTGAAAGACTCGAAGAATACTGTGTTGAAAACGGATTTAAAAAATACGGCGCCGGACAGATTATGAGATGGATTTACTCAAACAGGGTCTTCGATTTTTCCAAAATGAGCGATATTCCAAAAACCTTAAGGGAAAATCTCGCAAAAAAATTTCATGCCGAACTGCCTGAAATAACGGATACTCAATATGAAACCGACGAGGGCGGAAGCTCAAAAAAATACCTGCTTAAATTGAGCGACGGAAACTATATAGAATCGGTATTAATAAACTATAAAAACAGGCGGACTTTATGCGTCTCGTCCCAAATAGGATGTAAAATGGGATGCGTTTATTGCGAAACTTCGAATCTTGGCTTTATAAGAAATCTTACGGCCGGAGAAATAATATCGCAGCTATTAACAGTAGAAAACGATAATTCGGAAAAAATTACAAACGTGGTTTTTATGGGCATGGGCGAACCGCTGGATAATTTTAAAGCGGCTGAAGAATCTTTAAAAATTATATCTGACGATAAATTAATAGGCATAGCTCCAAGAAAAATAACTATTTCTACCTGCGGCCTGCTTAACGTTTTAAAAAATTTAGAAATGAACGGATATAAATATAAGATTGCAATATCTTTGAACGCATCCGATAATTTTACGCGAAATATGCTTATGCCGGTTAATAAAAAATTCCCCATAGAAAAATTAGCCGCATTTATTAACGGCAGGAAATCCTCCGCCCACAACAAAACGACTATAGAATACGTTCTTATTAAAGGCGTAAACGACCGGATAGAAAATGCAAAAAAAATGATTGGTATGTTTTCTCCTTCCAATGTAAAATTTAACCTGATACCTTTAAACAAAGACGAAAATTCATTATTTTTAAAAAATTTCGAAAGGCCGGATGAGGAAACTTTAAATAATTTTAAATTAAAATTGTCTAAAGCCGGATTCACGGTAACCGTCAGATTCTCAAAGGGCGGTTCGATTAACGGAGGCTGCGGACAGCTTAGGGCAAAAACGCGGTGTTTTTAATAAAAAAATCCTGAAAAATTTTACTGCCGGAAAGCGGAAAATTTTTCGATATTTTTAGTATATTTCTTATATCGCTTTCCCTTGTTGCCGCATCGGCCGTTATATATTTCGAACAGCCGGAAAGAACGGCTTCGTTTATAAATTCGATATTTTTCCCTTTAAAGGGAAAAATATCGATTAAGTCAATAATATTAGGATTTATATGACTGCCAAAAGTTCCTCCAATATATGCGTCGAAATCGCCGTATTCCGAAATTTTAAACTTATCTAAGAGTATCTGCGCTGCCGACTTTACTGCGGACTTCGCAAATTGAAACTGTCTTAAGTCGTCCTGATAAAATTTTATACTGTTTTTCCCGTTAAAATATAACGTAATTTCGTTTTCTCCGGTTTTTTCGTTTTTGCCGGAGACGGAAAAACTTTCGGACCCGATTTCTTCCGGCGGCAATATTCTGCCGTTTTTATCTATAATCCCTTCTTTTAAAAGTTCATATATCAGGCTCATTATTCCGCTGCCGCAAATCCCAGCCGGAGGAACGTCCGAAATAGTTTGTAACTTAAAAGCGCCGTTACCCAGGATAACTTCGGACACTGCCCCTTCCGAAGCCGTCATCCCAAACCTTATATTACCGCCTTCGAATGCGGGACCGGCTGGAGCGGATGTGGTAAATATCTTATCCTTACATCCCACGGCAATTTCGACATTAGTTCCGAAATCGGCCATAAAAACCGGCTTACCCTTGTTTATTATGTCCAAATAGTAAATAGAAGCGACGGTATCTCCCCCTACAAATCCGTCTAAAACAGGAAAGATATATAATTTTTTATTTTTAAGATTAAAACCCGGTATATAATCTGTATTGTCAAAAAAGAAAAGCTCCGAAGGCGGTCTATATGGGGGTTTTGAAAGCGATATTAACGGATAGCCGCATAATGCCATTTCCATAACGGTGTTGCCGGCAACCGCAATTTCCTTAACGTCTTCGTAATTAATCCCAATATCGCTCTTAAATTCGTCTATTAACGTGTTTATTGTAAAAACGGCTCTTTCCTGTAGTTTTTTTACCGAATTTATATCCAAACCGTTTTGTATTCGCCGTATAGAATCTAAGCCGAATTCCGGATACTGAAAATTTAAAATGCTTTTGCGGCTTAACGTTTTTCCGGCGTCGTCCGTCAAAATTGCGGCAACGGTAGTCGTGCCTAAATCGACCCCGATGGAATATTGCATAATTGCTGATATTTATATGTTTATACGATATTTATGTAGATGCCGTCTTTTACTTCTTTGTCCGTAACGCCGCCGATTTTATAAAGAGGCTCGCCCGCTTTTTTAAATGATTCTTCGATAAGCTGCGATTTAATTTCGGCAACCGAAAATATTAAGCCTCCGGATGTTTCCGCCCCAAAAGCCGTCCATATTAGATTTTCGTCAAGTCCTTCCTTAATACGGACAAATTTAGAAAAATATTTCCTGTTGCGCCTGGTTCCCGCTGGATTTACGCCTCTTTTAATCAACCCGGCCGTTCCGCTAATTAGCGGCAGCGACTGCAGGTTGATTTCGCAGCGCACGCCGCTTGCGACCATCATTTCGCTTAAATGGCCGATAAGCCCGAAACCGGTAACGTCGGTAATAGCGCTCGGAGCATTTAACGATACTGCAATTTCAGAAGCATATTTATTAAGCTTCATCATGGACAACGCCGCTTCGTTAAGCGTTGATTCTTCTATGAAATCAGTAGATATGGCGCTTACGGCAAAACCCGTACCAAGGCTTTTAGTTAAATATAAAATATCGTGCGGTTTAGCGCCAAGGTTAGAATAAATATTGTTAATATCGCAAATACCAGTTACGCTTAAGCCGTATTTTACCTCTTTGTCGTCGATAGAATGTCCGCCTAAAAGAGCCGCGCCGGATTCCTTAATCTTGTCTAAACCGCCGAGAAGTATGAGATTAAAGACCTCCTTGTCTATGTCGTTTACCGGAAAACAGGCAATATTTAAAGCAGTCAAGGGTTTTCCGCCCATAGCATAAACGTCGGAAAGGGCGTTTGCCGCCGCAATCTGACCAAAAATATAGGGGTCGTCCACCACAGGGGTAAAAAAATCTACAGTCTGAATAAGACATTGATTATCGTTAATTTTATATACGCCCGCGTCGTCTTTATAACCGAACCCGATTAAAACGTTCTTGTTTTCCGGCACCGGTAATTTTTCCAAAATTTTAGATAGGTCCTCCGGACCTATCTTGCACCCTCAGCCGTGAGCGCTTGTTAAACTTGTAAGTTTATATTTTTTATTTGTCATATTTTGAAGGTTTAGGGGGACGGCATTTTTCCGCCGGCAATAAGATATTTAAGGTCTTTATCGGAAAATTTAACTCCTCCGCCGAAATATAATGACCTGCCGGAGTTTTGGAATATATCGTCGTATCCCGCATCTAAGAACAGATGCTTATAAAAAGTATATGATATACCTGCATTTATATCTTCGCTAGCGCCGTTATTACCGGAGCTAAAACCGAATGCCCTGGCGTAAAGCTTTAGGTTTTTTCCAGTATCCGGCACGTAATAATTGACTCCTACCGCGCCGGCCGAATAAAGCAAACCGGCAAGAAGCGTAAAATTGTAAAAGTTTTTTGCTATCAAAGCGTTAAATTTAACGCTATTGGAATAACTGTATTGCGTAGTATTCGTGGTAACGCTCGAAGGGTAGAACTGCCCCGACGGAGGATTATTAGTAGTATAAGTCGTCGTCTGCGTTTCCCCGTAAGTATTGCCGTATCCCATAGGCACGGATGCCACGCCCAGTTCGTAATAATGCCCAGGCGAAGGCTGCAGTCTGATGTTCACCTGAGACACCGAACCCTCGCTTCTAAAGAGATACTGGGAATTCATATTTACCTTAACCTGAAATTGGCTATATCCGCCGACTAAACTATTAATGCTTTTAAGAGAACCGTTAAGGTTGTTGTACACCGAATTTCTATTCACTAATTTACCTATTGTTCCTTGCCCTTTATTTATCTTGGAAGATATCCCGTATAGCTCGTTTAATGTCAGCTTTAATTTTTTAGTATCCGCATTTATATTTTTAAGGCTGCCGTTAATATTTTTCTTATTTTTAGCCACTATATAATTCAAATTTTTAGAAAGGCCTTTTATATTTGCGGCAATAGACGGAAGTTCTTCCCGCAAATTATAAGATATCGCGTCAAAATTATGAATAGTCCTCGTTAAAGCGGCATCGTTTTGAACGGTAAGTCCGTTTATGTGGCGGGAAATAGCCGCAAAATTAGCCAAAATAACATTTACGTTTTGCTGGTTCGCCAATACCAACCTGCTTAAATTTTCAGATAAAGTTGAAATATTATGAAGTATGTCCTTTATATTTCTTTCCCCGGTTTTAGTTCCTATGGAATTTTTTAACGATTTGGAAACTTTTTCCAAATCGCCCGCCGTTTTAGAAAATTTCATAATAAGCCCCGACATGCTTTGCGGGGACATCTCGCTTCTTATAACTTCTTTATTTAATTTCTTGCCGGTTTCAACTTGCGCATTTACTGCACTAACCGGAGTAATGGCGACATAGGTTTCTCCAAGCAGGCTCATCGACCTAATAGATGCTACATAACGCGGATAAACTTTATATTTTGAATTTATAGACATATAAACCCTGGCCAATCCGTTTTCTAATCTTATTTTTTTTACGGTTCCTATTTTTATCCCAGCCATAGTAACTGAAGTTCCGGCGAAGGTGCCGCTTGCCGATTTAAAATAAGCCGATATAATATAGATAGGAGGCTTAAATATATGTATTTTCCCGACTTTTATCGAAAAATAAGCAAGTATCGCCAAAACGATTACTACAAAAATACCTACTTTCGTTTCTTTATTTATATTCATAAAAATACTAAATAAATAAAATAAATTAAATTGAAATAGGGCCTTCCATGCTTCCGGATATGAACTGACTGACTACCCGGTTATCGGAATTTTTGAAATATTCGGGCGTTCCCGATTCGATAATTTTTCCGTTATAAAGCATCGCCACGGTATCCCCGGTCTTAAAAGCCCCGGAAATATCATGGCTTATAATTATTCCAGTAAACTTAAATTTATTATGCATCGATATAATTAAATTATTAATTACGTCCGACATAATAGGGTCGAGTCCTGTCGTGGGCTCGTCGAAAAGCATTATTTCAGGATTAAGTATTAACGCCCTTGCTACGCCGACCCTTTTTCTCATGCCGCCCGAAATCTCCGACGGCATTTTATTATCCTGCCCTTCTAATCCTACGTCGTCAAGAACGGAATAAACTTTATCCTTTATTTCGTTTTCGGAAAGCTTAAGATGCCGCCTTAACGGAAAAGCGACATTTTCAAAAACGTTTAACGAATCTAATAAGGCTCCGTCCTGAAAAACCATTCCGAATTTTTTTCTTATCTCGTTGAGTTCTTTTTTTTTTAAACTATTTATATCTACTCCGCCTATAAATACCTTTCCCGAATCTGGCTTCATAAGTCCTATTATGTGCTTGAGCATCACGCTTTTTCCGCCGCCGCTTCTTCCTATCACGACAGTTATTCTTTTTTCCTCGAACTCAATATTTAAATCATCCAATACTTTAACGCCGTTAAACGATTTCGAAAGCCCTTCTAAAAGAATCATGAAAAATTGTTAAAATGATTATTTGATATTTTATATTTTAGCGTATATTATTATATCGATATTAATATATTATGTTAATTATAATTATATAACCACTGTTTCAATTAATCAATTAATAATAAAGGAGGAAATTGTTTAAAAAAGAATCGACGTAAGCAGGTAGTCGGCAAAAAGAATATATACCGAACTTAACACTACTGCCTGAGTAGTAAATTTTCCAACCCCTTTGGCGCCCCCATAAGTTTGAAACCCTTTAAAAGTGCTAATAATCGACAATATCGCCCCGAAAAACACGGCTTTCAACAAACCGTTGTATATATCGCTTAACTTAACGTATTCGTATATCTTTTCGATATAAGTCACATGATTGAGCCCCAGAAAATAAACGTAAACTACATAGCCGCCTATTATGCCTATGAGGGAACATAAAGCCGCCATTAACGGAAGCATGGCCATTGCGGCAAGTATGCGGGGCACCGAAAGAAAATAATAAGGATCTACAGCCATAACCTCTAAAGCGTCTATCTGTTCGGTAACTTTCATGGTTCCTATTTCCGATGCCATCGATGAGCCGCATCTTGCGGTAATCATAAGCGCCGTTAAAACCGGGCCCAACTCCCTCACCATAGATAACGCAACGGTAGGGCCTATCATATATGTAACGCCGACTATTCTGGCCGCATAATATGCCTGAAGCGACAAAACCATGCCGGTAAAAAGACCGGTTAATCCAACCACATAAAACGAATCCATCCCGATAAAAATCATCTGGTCGATAAGATTTTCTAAATTTATAAAATATGCGGGTATGGAAAGAAGTGCTTCCCACACATAAACCGTTATAGCGCCTAATTCTTGAATCGTATGTAGTGTAAATTTACCTATTTTTTCAAACGGAACAAAAATAAAATTCATAACTATTTTTCGAGTTCGACATGCCAATAAGCATTATCTACAAGGTTTAGAAACGGCATCCATTCTTTATACATAATATTTGTAATGGATATATGGTAATATGGCGACCATTCAGGCTTTCTCGGTTTTCTTACGAGTTTCATTCCGGCTTCTTCGGGAGTCCTTCCGCCTTTTGTCCTGTTACAGGAAATACAGCTGCACACGACGTTTTCCCAGGAAGAAACGCCTCCGGACATTCTCGGTATGACATGGTCTAAATTTAATTCGCTCTTTTTAAACTCGTCTCCGCAATATTGGCATCTATTTTTATCCCTTAAGAAAATATTGGCTCTGGAAAATTTTATATACCTCTTGGGCAGTTTATCGTAATTAAGAAGAATAATAACCCTCGGCACCCTTATCATTCTGTTAACGAGTCCTATAGAGTTTGCATCGCCGGAAACTGAAATATCCCGCCAAGAGTCGAAACTGAACGTCCTGTAATTTTCGTCCACTGCTTTGGCGATATCCTGATAAAGAAGTATTAGCGCCCTTTTTAAAGACGTAACATGAACGGGTAGAAACGACTTGTTTAATACGAGAACGCTGGAGGATAACATAATCGACCAATTAATATAATATTTAATATAATATTTAATTTTTGCTATTGCAATAAAATAAAATAGAATCTTGTATATTATATCAAGAAAACAAAAAAATAAAAAACTAAAATTACCGTTTAGAAATAAAAGAAAGCGCGTTCAATATATCGCCGAAATCCGAATCCAACACTGTCCTCATATCTAAGAGATACTCGTCGTTTTTTATTTTTCCTATAATAGGAACGCTATAGCTCCGAAATAGCCTTCCAAGTTCGGATGCGCTTATTTTTTTATGCGCTATGCCTATGACGCGGGTCTTAAGTTTGTAATCGGGAAGAGCTCCGCCGCCGACTATGCTAAAATCGCTGCTTATTCTAAAATCAAATAAACTTTTATCTATATTTTTAAATTTTTTAATCCTGTTTAAAAGCTTAAGGGATTTTTTTCTGATTTCGGCTTCCGTTTGGGCCATAAGGTAAATAACCGGAATATTTTTGACGGCTCTTTCGATGTCTATGTATTCGAAAAGAATGGCCTCTAAAGCGGCAAGGGTCATTTTATCTATCCTCAATACCCTGTTTAACGGGTTGGAGGCAATCATATCGATATATTTAGCTTTGCCTGCTATTATTCCCGCCTGCGGACCTCCCAAAAGCTTATCGCCGCTAAAAGTAACGACGTCTACTCCGGCGGCAACAATCTCCTGTACGGTAGGTTCGCAAGGCAATCCGAACCTGTTTAAATCAATAAAGCTGCCGGAGCCCAAATCTTCCATAACCGGTATATTATATTTCCTGCCTATCGAGGAAATATCAGCGCTCGTAGGTTCGCTTACAAATCCGGTCATCCTGAAATTGCTTTGGTGGACCTTCAATAATAAGGCGGTGTTTTCGTTTATTGCAAATTCGTAATCCTTAGGCTTAGTCTTATTCGTAGTCCCTACCTCCACGAGCGATGCTCCAGACGACTTCATTATGTCTGGTATTCTGAAAGAACCGCCTATTTCGACAAGTTCGCCGCGGGAAACTACGACTTCTTTTTTTGCTCCGGCGCAAAATGACGAAAGCGCAATAAATACCGCTGCCGCATTGTTATTTACAACTATAGCCTTTTCGCATTTTAAAATTTTTTTAAGAAGATATTCGACGTGGGCATATCTTTTTCCTCTCTTTCCTTCTGCTAAATTAAATTCTAAATTGGAATAAGAAGACGAAATTTTAGCGATATTTTCGATTGCTTTTTTTGGAAGTATAGAACGGCCTAAATTTGTGTGAATCACGACCCCGGTTCCGTTTACGACTCTTTTAAGGCTATACGAAAAGCTACTCAATTCATCCTTTAACTTTTTAATAAAATAGTCTACGGAAAAATCAAAACCGCTTAAATATGCGCCGGCCAAAGATGCGCCGTCTTTTGAATTTAAAAATTCGATAACCCCGGCTTTTTCCGTTTTAATTAAGTTCTCTACTTTTTCCTTAACGAAACCATGCGGGAACGATTCGATAAATTTAACGGCTTCACGGTCTTGAAGAACGGCTTGAATGCTTGGAAAACGCCTTAAAATTTCGTGCTTTTCACCTGTTTCCATATATGTTTTATTTTAAAATTTATATAATTTCAAAAGATTTTAATCTCTTGCCCGTATGAAAAGACAAAAAATCCCTTAAAAATGCCGAGCAATTAATCAATATATCTTCGCTTGCATTTAATTTATTTATTATAGACAAATCGGATTCAATCATCAAATCAGATAAATTTATAAAATTAACCGGAAGCTGTTTAATTTCCGAATATTGAAAATCCCCGTTCTTATCTTCGGCGCATGTTTTGCATACGACGCCTCCTTTTTTCAGACTGAAACCGAATGCATTATGCAAATTATCCATAGAACATCCGACGCAGTTAGAAAAATTAGGGTAAATTCCCATTAGCTTGAGCATATTAGAAATAAAGTATATCTCGTATTTAAGCAGAACCGCATTTAAGGAAACCCGCAGACGCGAATCTTCAGGCGGAGTTACTATCCGGTCGAGGCCCTTAAAGATATTGTTTATAAGGTAAAAAATATTTTTATTGTTATCT
Source organism: bacterium (assembly GCA_027319095.1). Lineage (GTDB taxonomy): Bacteria > SZUA-79 > SZUA-79 > Acidulodesulfobacterales > Acidulodesulfobacteraceae > Acidulodesulfobacterium_A. Next base: position 22,087 of record DAHVNW010000017.1, read on the forward strand.
CTTTCCTGACATAAAATTCTTGAAATTTCGGTAAGCTTTGTCAAGAAAAGATATATATCAACGTCTTTCCTTAAATTCTTATAATCTTCTATTAAGTCTGCTTCATATAAAATGTCTAAAGCCATGCCCGGTTTTTCATAAAATTTTATACCGGTAAGCATCGCCGGCTCTAATTTTCCCAAAAACCGTTTTCTGCTTTTTCTTGCATTATTGGCAAAACAGGTAATCTTGCCGTAATCTTCCGTAATATAGCTTAAAAGCAGGTCGGCTTCGTTCATCTTTTTCGAGTAAATAATAAATCCTCGGGTATAATGAAGTTTCATAAAATCACGTATTATACGATTATATATTAATTATTTTATATCGACTGCCATACTTTTTCGTTTATTTTCCCGAATTAAATATTATAAATATTCCGATTATTATAATAAAAACGCCGATCCATCTTTTTAGGCTGACTTTTTCCTTTAAAAATATTTTCGATAAAAGAACTACGAAAACATAACCGCTCGACAACATCGGATAAGCGATGGAAAGCGGAAGTTTAGACAGAGCGAGAAGATAAAAAACGGTTGCAAAAAAAAGCATAACGAGCGCGCCGAATATGAATCTGTCAAAAAATACAAAAAATGATTTAATGCCGATACTCAAAAGCTCTTTTTTAACCTTGCCCGAACCTATTTTTTGCAAAATTTGCCCTACCGAAGTAAATATTACGGCAAAACCGATAAAAATATAAGAAGTAATTATCATAACGCTTCTATGGAATTAATATGCTTTTTAGCCTCAAAAGTTCGGTATAAGTAGGCATAATATAAATTTTTTTATTGCATATATTTTCGCTCTCTGCTATTTGAAAAATTTTTTTAACCGCCTTTTTTAAATTATGCTCTACGGTTATATCGCCGCCGTTAACCCCTGCTGTTTTTAATCTAACGGCCAAATCGAAAGGCCTCGTGCCGGCAATTACTATTTTTCCAAAATTGCGAACATATTTTTCGAATTCCACGTCCCATATCCACGAAACATCCCTGCCGTCCGCATCCCTATCAGAAAATGCAAATAATACATTTATGCGGCTTTCGTCGATTTTTTCTAACACGCGGTTAAATCCGGCAGGGTTTTTAACAAGGTCTACATTTACCTCTAAGTTATTTATCGTCTTTTTAAAAGACCTGCCGAATTTGGTTTTAAAATTTTCAAAAGAAGTTTTTATGATATCGTCTTCAATATTAAAAAGCTTTAGAACCGAATAAGCCGCAAGATAATTCGCAATATTGTAATCTCCGCTCAAAGCCGGCTTGAAAAAGAAAGGATTGCCTGCTCCGCTTAAAAGCTTTATGCTAATGCCCCCTTGTTTTTTTTCCAGGACGGCAATATCGGGTTCAGGATTTGCAAAACCGCACTTTTCGCATTTGAATTTAAATAAAAAAATATTTTCTTTGCCCTTATTCGCATCCGAAAGAATACCGCCGCAATTAGGACAAGTCAAAGCGTCCGATAATCCCGTATATGCAAAAAGTCTCAAGTTTTCCTCTTTATTTTTTTTATCGTTATTGCCACAGGTTCCGTTAAAAAATGTCTCGTTAAACCCGTAATATATTTTATTTTCGTTTTTAACGCCATATCCTATAAAGGCGGCTAACGGTTCGAAGGAAGGCAAGGCTATGACGGCATCCGGGGTCGTACTCAACAAATTTTGTACGGATTTTTTTATCTCCGAAACAGTTGAATTGACTTCTCCGTATCTGTCTAACTGGTCCCTGTAAAAATTAGTAACGACTACCGCATCGGGTTTCAATTTTGAGGATGCAAACGGGAAAACTTTTTCGTCGCATTCCATAACTATAAAATCAGCGCTAAATTTAAAGTCTAATTTTTTTAGCCCGGATAATTTAGACAGTTTATAAGAGCCTAAAATTGCCCCGTAAATCCCGTTTGCCATATTTGCGCCGTTTGAATTCGAGCATACTCTTTTACCGGAAAACTTTAGCGTTTCCGATATAAGATTTGCGGCGGTAGTTTTTCCGTTAGTGCCGGTAACGAAAATTGCGGGAACATCATATGAAAATATATGCTCAGAAAAATTATCGAAAATATTTTTATCTACTTTTTTTAAGATATGCGCCGGTAAAACGTCTCCTTCCCTGCCGAAAATTTTATTTAGCATAAATTTTAAAAAAAAATAAAAAACTAATTCGGCTTTATTTTTTTTTCTTAAAAACATAATAAATCAGATAACTTATTTGTTTTACTTTAAATATCAAAGACTTAATATTGATTAAAAATTAATCAATTTGATTAACTGCTTAATTTTTCAATAAGTCTTAAACATATTCTTAAGGTTTTATCCTAAGAAATTAACAGAGATTGTGAAATTGTAACAAAAACGTAATAAAAACGTAACATTAATGTAATATAAGTGTCACAAATTCGCAACAAACCGTTTTATCCTATCTACGGCTTCCATTGCATTTTTAGCATAGATATCCGCATTTATAGATTTTGCATAATCTTCGGTAACGACTGCTCCTCCTACCATTGAAAAAACTTTGACGTTATGTTTTTTCAATTCCTTGATTACATGTTCCATTTCGGTTACGGTAGTGGTCATTAAGGCGGAAAGCCCCACGAAATCGACTTTATTTTTCACCGCTTCCTCTATGATTTTTTCGGTCTTAACGTTTCTGCCGAGGTCGATAACTTCATATCCGTTATTTTCGAGAAGCATGACGACTATATTTTTTCCTATATCGTGGACGTCGCCTTCGACGGTAGCCATTAATATTTTAGGTCCGGAAGAAAAGGCGGATTTAGGCATTTCCAGTTTAATTCTATTAAACGCTATCTTCATAGCTCCGGCGCTTTCCATAACTTGGGGAAGAAAATAAATATTTTTATCGAAAAGCCTTCCCACTTCTTCGAGGGCCGGAATTAAATATTTATTTCCGATGTTTAACGGCGCCTCGCCCGTTTTTAAAAGATTTTCGACATATTGCACGACATGCTCTTTTTCCCCGCGGACGACAGCGTCATACAAAAGTTCTCCGCCGTTTTTTGCCTCAGCCGAAGCTTTATCATCCTTAGTATTAGACGAATAATTTTTGGCTTCGCCCGAATATTTATTGATATATTTTTTGACAAGATAGTCCTTGCCTAAAAGCGCATTCATCGCATAAAAGTGCGCCGTTAGATTTTCGTCTTCCGGGTTTATAATAGCTGCGCTTAAACCTTCTTTAAGACATAAAGACAAAAAAGACGAATTTATATAAGACCTTTTTGGAAGACCGAAAGACACGTTGCTTATTCCTAAAACCGTAGGAAGATTAAGCCCGGTTTTGTTTTTTGAAAGAGCTTCGACGGTTACGAGCGACTTTTCCTGTCCCGCGCTTATCGGCAAAGTAAGAAAATCGACAATTATATCGTAAGGCTTTATCCCGTAATCCACAAGCCTGTTATATACCCCGTAGGCAATTTCAAGTCTTTTTTCGGCAGTTTCGGGAATGCCTTCGTCGTTTAAAGAAAGAATTAAAACGCCTGTTCCGTATTTTTTTATTAACGGCATAATCTTTAAAAGCTTCTTTTCTTCGCCGCTTATAGAATTTACTAGCGGCTTGCCGGAATAGAGCATAAGCGCTTCTTCTAAAACGTCCGGATTAGACGAATCTATGGATATAGGTGTGCGAACGACCCCCGTCGCCGCAATTATAGCCTTATTCATCGAATTTATTTCGTCTGCGCCTGGAACGCCGACATTTAAATCGAGTACCAAGGCGCCTGCCTCGACCTGCTTTGCCGCAGTTTTCCTTATATAATTGGTTTTACCGTTTTTAAGTTCTTCTATAAAATCTTTTTTCCCCGTAGGATTTATTCTTTCGCCTATAATAACGGGGGAATGATTATAGCCTATAGGAACAAAATCGGACCTCGACGTTAAAAACAGTCCGTTCTCCCTTTTTATGCCTTTAGGCGGCAAGCCGCTTTTATTGATTTTGACTATCTCTCTTTTTAAAGCCCTTATGAAAACATCGCTGCTCCCGCAGCAAGCGGAAATAATTCTTACGCCTATCAATGCAAGCTCTGATACCAGAGGCGTAAAATCTTCGGGCTTTCCGGGAAATACGGTGACACCTTCTTTTAATTCGGGTATTCCGGCATTTGGCTTTGAAATTAAAGGCACGTCGGTTACCGAAGCCATTTTTTTTAAAATTTCGTAAATTCCGGAGGGACCAACCGAACAGTTTGCGCCTATTACGTCCGCCCCAAGACTGTCGGCATTTATGGCAAAAACCTCCGGCGTGGTTCCAAGTATGGTTCTATAAGTATCGTCGAACGTCATCATTGCTATTACGGGTTTATCGCATAATTCTTTGACGGCGACTATGGCGCTTCTGACTTCCTGCAAATCTATCATCGTTTCAAGCTGAAAAATGTCGGCTCCGGCATCTAATCCTGCTTTAACCTGCTCTTTATATATATCTAAGCTTTCTTTAAACGTCGCTTCTCCTATCGGATAAATAAATTTTCCCGTAGGGCCGAGCGACATGGCGGTAAGCGCATTATTTCCCGCAATTTCTTTCACGGCTTTGACGGCTTTAAAATTTACGTCGTATATATTGTCCGCAAGGCCGTATTCGGCTAATTTTATTCTGTTGGCGCCGAAGGTATTGGCGACGATTATTTCGCTCCCCGCTTTAAAATAGCTTTTGTGGACGTCTTTTATGTATTTAATCTTTTCCGAGATATTAAAGCTTTCGGGAAGCAGTCCCTTAGGCAGAAGATTTTTAAGCTGGAGAACTGTGCCCATTGCCCCGTCCGAAAGTACCAGCCTTTTTTTTATTTCCGCCCTTAAATCTTTTATCATAATAAGTTATTAAGTTATTTTATAAATTTTAATTCAAATTTTAAATATAGAATCGGCTTTTGCATCCGGATATTTATCTAAGTCGGCAAGAACGACATTTTCCAAAGCTCTGCCGAGAAAACGCCCTCCTATCTCCTTAAATTTTTCGATGTCGTCGCTGACAAAAAAAATTTCGCCGCCAGACGATTCAGCCGCTATACCTGCCGTTACAGCTGTTCCAGACTTTAATATTTTCGGCGCTTTTAACATTTTATTTTTTTCTAAATAATCTTTTACGGCGCCGGCGGCGCAGGTGCCTGAATCGATTATCTCGGTATTTTCGCCTATTTCGGCGGATATAAGGTCTTTAAGCACAGGATAATGCGTGCATCCAAGGACAAGGCATGAGGGTTTTTCTTTAACCAAAGAAGCAAAATAATATTTTATGACGCTCTTCGTTATCTCGTCGCTTACAAAGCCTTCTTCTACCAACGGAACAAAAAGCGGACAGGCTTTTTCGGTAATTTTAAAACCTCCGCCCTGCTTTATACCGCGGTTTGGACGAAAAAATGCCATCTCTTTTTTTATTGCGTCCGTATATGCGCCGCTTTTAATTGTCGCAGATGTTCCTATAATAGCTATATTACAAGGTTTATTAGCGCCGGAAACGACGCGCGCCGCTTTTTTTGCGCCAGGTTCTATAACGCCGAACACGGGAACGGACGACTTCTTCCGCAAATGGCTTAACGCCAAACTTGACGATGTATTGCAAGCTACGACTACTATTTTTACCCCTTTGGCGATTAAAAATTCTAAAATTTCGGACGAATATTTAATAATTGTTTTTTGGGATTTGTTTCCATATGGAACTCTGGCAGTATCGCCGAAATAAATTAAATCTTCGTGCGGAAGAATTTTTTTTATTTCCTTAAAGACGGTCAATCCTCCAAGACCGGAATCGAATATTCCTATAGAAGCATTGTTAAATTTCATTTATAATTTATAATTTTTTAATATTTTAGATATGGATTAAGTTTAATAATTATGATAAAATCTATTAACAT
>DAHVNW010000018.1:0-16840 GCA_027319095.1 bacterium
TTTTTAATTACCGCAAATACTACTTTTTGCAGTTCTTCGTGTCCTTTTAACTTTTGAAGGTCGAATATGACGATTTTATTGCGGACGTCTATTCCGTTTTTCCTGTTTAAAAGAATTCCGTATGGAGAAGCGACGTCGGTCCACCGGAATAAATTTTTACCGAGTTCCATAGCCCTTTGTTTATCGGCAATATCCCTTGCTTCGTTATAATCCAATAGGACATTATTGACGTCCGAAATAACCGGCATATCGTCCGGGTCGGAAACTGCGTCGTATGAAGCCTGAATAGCCCTGCCTATTATGGTCCTGTCGTTGGGAGATAAATTTTTCTCGGGTTCCGCCATGATGCCTATTATTAAGGTTAAAAACGCCATTTCGTCCGGGTCGAACAATTCTTCGCCGTTTATATTTTTAACTACGAATTTTTTCGGAGGAAACGGATTCAAGCAGTAATCGCCGTCCAAATCCAATTCTAAATAGTCGCCGTTAAATATTTTGCAGAATTTTTTATAAGTGCCTCCTATATCGACTCCGACTATATGATAATTTTCGCCCGATACGAAAAAATTAGATAAAAATCCGTTCAGCATGAAACCTTTTCCGCTCCTTGTCTTTCCGAAAACGATTCCGTGCTTGGACGGCAAAAGATTATTATAAAGGTCTAATTTTACGGCCTCTCCCCTGTCGTTTAACAGCGGAACGGCGCACCGCTCCGTCCCGCCGAATCCTTCGTTAAGGGGAAAAAACGTTGCGGCGGCCGCTGATATCGACGTTTTAAACCTCCTGTTAAAGCGGGACTGCCCCGGAAGAAAGGAAAGAAAAAGATTGTGGTGTTCCATATCGTCGATTATTCCTTCCATTCCGTTATAATTCTTAAAAGCTTCTATAAGTTTTACCGACCTTAAATTAAGCTCGTCCAAATTTTTGGATTTAATTCTTGCGCATAAAGAAAATTCGACTACTTTCTTCTGCATCTTGGAAACCGATTTTAAAAATTCGTCAAGCTGTTCCGTTATGTTTGCTCCTTTATAATCGGTATATCCCCCGCCTACAGCCTCGGTTAAGCTTGCTTTTATGTTTCTGTCGGTTTGAATCTTTTCTATAGTTTTTTCCTGTTCCGGAATATTTACCGCGACGGAAATATCGTAAGGAAAAAACCCGTATTCCGTTTCAGCGCTTCCCAAGCCGTGTCCCATTTTATCGGCTATGTTCAAAAGCCGCGTTATTCCGAAAGAATCGACCTTGGAAGGCAATCCGTGCATGTTTATAAATTTATAGTAATAACCGTCTATATAGAAAAAATCTTTTTTAATCTCGGCATAAGAATATATCAGGCTGCTTCTGTATGTCGGTTCGGGCGGAATATCCTCCCATCGCGGCGCCCGAATATTAATAGACCTCGACGGGTTTAATTCTGCGTATAGGTAATCGGTTAAAAGCTGATTGGATAATCTCTTTAATTTAAGATTTAATCTCGACGATATAAAACTTAAATTATTTTCGATATTGTTTAATTTTTTTTGAATTGCCTTAAAATCTTTTGCAGCCTCGTTTCTCGAAGCTGGATTAACCGCGCGCGACGCTTTAATGCGAAAAAACGCAGAAGCATATTCTAAAATCATCGAAGGGTAATTAACTCTTGCAATTTTACTATTTAAATTTAAATAGTTTAACGAACAAAACAGATATATCTTAATATTTTTTATATGCTTAGATTTAAGCAGTTTGATTTTATTTTCTTTGATATATTTGAAATTTTCAGGCGGAACGGATGAGCATTCGTAATTTTTTATAAAATCGCCGTTTCCGTCCTCTATTTTATAAATCCATTGAAGACTAATATTTTCGTCTAAAAGATTCAAAAGAAGGTCGTTTACGTAAGCGGCCTCGTCTATAATTTCGTTTTCCGCAAGATAATAGTCGAAACCGTGAACTTCGAAGCCTGCGGTAAACGACCCGTCTATACCTGTCAAAACGCCTTCGTCTATAGACAAAAGGTTGACGTAATTATTCAAATACTCGTCTGGACCGATTTTTCTTAAAATCTTACTTAAAAACATAATATCGGCAATTATTTATTTGCTCAAATAAAGATATTGCGAGGCGCCGGAATTAAATTTTGGCGGTTATTATAATTTGCAATAAATTTTTTCGTCTTTTTCCGGCTCCAAAACATAAAGCTCTTTTTTTATAAACAAAAAAGACATAAGCGAACTCGTGTAAAAATCAGGCTTATTTTTTTTGTATTTCTTTAAAAAAATTAAAACGGCTGCGTCTAATATTATTGCGAGGATAATTATTTGCTTCAATAAAAGAATTAAAACCATCGTGAAAAAAATAAATGCTCCCCAGTCGTAAATTTCGAGGCCGAACCTCGTAACTTTTCCGTATATGCCGTTATAGATTTTAAATTCAGCATAGTTATTCATGGCTGACCCACCGTAGTAGCGCCGTTGCCTCCTCCGATATTTATTCCGCCCGTTGCGCCTCCCGCGCTCTGGACTATTCCCAGTATGGCGCCGGTTATCGTCGGGGCAAGCATGACTCCTGTGCCTGCGGCTGCGGTTATAAACGCTTTTCTTGCGGCATCGGGCTTATGCTGTTTTATGTCGTAAAATCCCTTGACGAGCCCTATGGTAAGCGTTGCCGGAGCAAGCCTGTAACATATCCATGTGGTAGCTTCGTTTAAAATGCCGGAAGCTCCTATTCCGAGAGAGCCCTGGTTAAGGTTTATCGTTGCCGACGCATACGAGCTTAAGGACAAAAGGCTTCCAAACGTCAAAACAAAGACTGCCGTTTTTTCCCATACGCTCACAGAACTTATTTCTGTCTGGATTTTTGCGGCAAGCTTAATCGGATAATCTTCGAAAATTTTTTTTAACATAATCCCTCCTGCATAATGTTCACTATTTAACAGCAAACATCTTCGTTAATGTTATTAATTCCGTTAAAATATGATTAATTTGCTTTTTGTCAATTTAACGGTTTTTTCTTAAAAGCGGGAAACAGGGTTATCGATTTTAAAAAATATAAATAGTATTAAATTAAAAATAGTTTAATAATATTTATATCATTTTAATGTTTCGATATTATGAAGGAATTGTTAAAAAGAGATTAAATTTTTGTTACGTTTCGGTTACAAATTGCAGGATAAGGTTTAATTTATGCGGATTTAATGGGATTTAATAAATCAATACCCTTCGAAATCGCATATCGCTTTTCTTAAATATTCGGGAATGCGGCGCGGTTTAAAATCGTTTTTATCTATACAGACGAGGACGGTATTGCCGGAAGCTATTTTAAGGCCGGATTTAAAGATATCGTAAATAAAATTAAAACTTGAATTTTTTATATATTCTATTTTTGTAAAAATTTTCAAATCGTCGTCGTATCTTGCGGGACTGTAATATCTGCAGTTAGATTCGGCGACTACGAAATAAAATCCTTCTTTTTCGATATCGGTATATTTATAGCCGATATTTTTAAGGTATTCCGTTCTGGCAACCTCGAAAAACACTAAATATTTGCCGTAATAAACAACGGACATCGCGTCGGTTTCTTCGTATCTGACCTTTAATTCCGTGTAAAATTTATAATCGCCAGTCAAATTTAATGTATTCCTTTATTTTATTATAAAGAATATTTTTATCTATGGGTTTTGGAACAAAATCGTTAAAGCCCATTGACATAAGATGCTCTTTGTTTCCGGCCATGGCATGAGCGGTTATCGCAATAACCGGAATATTTTTTAACGTTTCGGTATTTCTAATTCTTTTAAACACTTCTATCCCGTCGATTCCCGGAAGCCCTATATCAAGCAATATTAGCGAAATGTCTGAATTTTCGGAGAGTTTTTCCAAAGCTTCGTAGCCGTCGTAAGCCGCAATAACGTCTAAATCGAAAGGCTCTAAAAGAGCGATTATTAAATCCATGTTAATAGAATTGTCTTCTACCGCTAAAATTTTATGCCGCATAATATTATAATCGAATATGATAAATATTGATTAATTTAATCAGCTTCTACTTTGGATACCTCGTTTCCGCCGGAACTTTTAACGTCGCAAAGCTTATTATAAATTTTGGAAATTAATTCTTCGGGAGTTTCACCGTCTTTGGGAAAAGAGGCGACTATGAAAGAAGCCGTTAATTTTTTAGATTTAAGTTCTTCTTCTTTATAAAAAGGATAATCCCTGACTGCCGAACAGAACCTCTTCGCAACAAAAGTTGCGGGTTCTATAAGCGTATTGTTAAGGATAATCGCAAATTCGTCGTATCCGAACCTGACGACTACGTCGGAACCTCTTAAAAACTTTTTCAGCATTTCGGATATTTTTTTAAGGGCTATGTCGGAATGAAAGTTTCCGACTATATCGCAATATTCTTTAAAATGGTCGATGTCCAAAAACACTACGCTGAAAACTATATTATATCTTTTTCCCCTGTTAATCTCCTGCGCCAGCCGTATATTAAAATAATTATGGTCCAAAAGTCCCGTGATTTCGTCGAACAAGCCGGCTTTTTGAGGATATATGAGTTCCAGCTCCCTTATGGAGCGGCTCAGTTCTTCCGCAGAAAATGATTTTTTGCCTATGATTCTTTCTATGTTGCCGCAAAGCCTCAATCTTTCTTCGACAGATAAATCCTTCGACGTTATTATGAATATCGGTATTTGCGCTGATACCGGATGCCTTTTTATATTTTCGGCGACCTCGAATCCGTCGATATCCGGCATAATTAAGTCCAGAAGAATTAAATCGGGTTTTAGTTCGATAGCCATTTTTAAGCCTTCTTCCCCGTTATATGCTTGGACTAAATTAAACCCTTCTTCCGTGAGTAACTTTTCTATCATTTTATGGACGACGGGGTCGTCGTCAATCAATAAAATATTTACCTGCCTCCTTTTTCTTTTTGAAGTTAACGTAAATTGCGATAAGGTATGTATCATGGTTTCCTTATCTATCGGCTTTATGAGATAATCGGTGGCGCCAAGCGTAAACCCAAGGTCTTTATTGTCTATAATACTGGTAATAATTATAGGAATGTTTTTCGTGTCATTGTCGGATTTTAATTCGCTCAAAACCTCCCAGCCGTCTTTTTTTGGGAGCATTATATCCAATAAAATGGCAAACGGCTTTAAATTTTTAGCTTTTTCTAACGTCTCGATGCCATTGTAAGCGTGGGCGACGGAATATCCGGAATTCACTAAATTTATCGTGAATATTTCAGACGTCGGATGGTCGTCCTCCGCAACTAAAACTAAGGGTTTGTTCCTTTTTGCTTTATTATCCCTGAAAAAAGTTTTTGCATCGACAGTTATCGGGGTTTTTTCGGCATTTTGGGCGCTAATAACGGAAGTTTCGGCTTCCAGCGGATTGGGAAGCACGAAATTAAAATTGGTAAAATCGTTTTTTACGGATTCAAAACTTATATGCCCTCCATGGAGTTCTATAATTTTTTTGGTCAGCGCAAGACCGAGACCAGTGCCTTCGTGCTGCCTCGAATAATTGTTGTCCGACTGGGTAAATTCTTCGAATATTTTATTTTTGAAGCTATCGTCTATGCCGGCGCCGCTATTGACGACGTCGATTTTAATATATTCGAACATTTTATACTGCTGTTTGCCGTATCTTTTTAAATTAAAATTGGACGCAGTTTCAACATCCAAAGAAGGTGGAACCTTTTTACATCTAACTTTTATTTCGGTATTTTCGAAAGAAAACTTGATGGCGTTGCTTAACAGGTTATATATTATCTGTTTAAATTTAACCCTGTCGGAATAAAGTTTATAATCTTCGGAACACTCATAATCTACGGTTATGTTAAGATTTTTTTTTGCGGCAAGCGACTTTAAAACGACAATCGCTTCTTCAACGGCTTCTTTTATAGAAAACACGGAATATTCCAGGACAAACATCCCCGCTTCTATTTTCGAAATATCGAGTATATTATTAATGAGTTGAAGGAGGTGTTCGCCCGATATTAAAATATTATTGATATATTTTTTATGTTTTTCGCTTAAATCGGGCGAATCGGTTAAAAGGTCGGAATAGCCTATAATTGCGTTAAGAGGAGTCCGAAGCTCATGGGACATATTTGCGATAAATTTAGATTTAAGCTCGTTTGCCCTTGCAAGTTCCCTGTTGGCTTCTTCAAACTGCTTAGTCCTTTCGATAACCTTGTTTTCGAGGTTTTCGTTAAGTTCTTTGAGTTTTTTTTCCTGAAGTTTTTTCCCTGAAATATCTTTGGAAATTCCGATAGTTCCGATTATTTCGCCGTTTTTATCCATAATGCGCGAAATAGTAAGGGAAATATCCACCTGCGTTTCGTCTTTTTTCTTAAGAACGGTTTCGTAATTCGCGACGAATTTATATTTTTTAAGCTTGTCTAATATGTCGTTACGTTCTTCCGGACTGACGTAAAATTCATAGGCATGCTTTCCTATAACTTCTCTTTTAGAAAAGCCAAGCATATTTTCGCCGCCTTTATTGAACTCCGTAATTACCCCGCGGCGGTCGGTAACCATAATCATATCGAACGAATCGTCTAAAATATTTTGAAAATACGATTTCTGTTCCCTTAGCTGTTTAATGATGCTTTCTTTGTCTATATGGCTTTTATGCCTGTCGTAAAGCAGGTCGTAGATTAATTTGGAACTGACCGAATTGACTATCTCTACCCCGCCGTCGTGAAACTCGGCAAACTCGGACAATTCTTTTTCGGGTTGGCCGGTTAAATTAAAAATTATATTGAATTTTATATTTTCGTCTATCGCTTCCTTTATGGAATTAAAACATTTTATTTTTAATTCCTTGGCTAACTGCGCACCTTCTCTCGTTAAATCTCTGGCGGCTAAAGCCGATATCCCGACGTTTTTGTCGTCCCGAAACATTTCGATTAGCGTTTTTGCGGCATTGCCGCCGCCGTATATCAAAATTTTAGCCTTGACGCCGTTCATAAAATTATTCTGCTTCTTCAAACTAAATTATATACCCCTTTTTATTTTTGACATTTCTCGATTTTCTTTTTTATAATGTTCGGATTTCAAAGGTTAAGGTTTAGGTTAAGGTTAAGGCATTCCCTCCTCAAGAAGTATTTTAATCTTGTCTCTTAAGATGCCCTTTCTTATCGGCTTAGCGACGTAATCGGTGGCTCCGCCTGCAAAACTCTCGTCTATAGTTTCCCGATCGCTTATTGCGCTGAGCATTAAAATCGGAACTTTATCGTAAACTTTTCTGGTTGTTTTAAGAACGTCCAATCCGTTTATTTTAGGAAGCATAATGTCTATTATAATTAGGTCGAAAATATGGCCTCCATTAATTTTATCCAAAGCATCCATTCCGTTTTCGGAAATAACGATATCGGCATCGAAATAAGATTGTATGATTATTTTCAAAAGATCGGAATGCATGATGTTATCTTCGACGATTAGAATGCGCTTGCGCAGAGCAAACTTATTCGATACATTAATCATGCTTTGCTTAACAGTTTTAAATTAAATTTTATTTAATTTGGATTTTTTTTCGAGTTCTTCTTCCTTTGTCTTGCAAATTATACACAAGGTAGCCTCAGGCCTGTATTCCAATCTTTTTTCGGAAATTTCGCCGCCGCATTCCATACATATCCCGTAAGTTCCGTCCTCGATTCTTTTTAACGCCTCCTGTATTTTAGGAATGAGCTTTCTTTCCCTGTCCCTTATCCTGAGTTCGAAATTTCTGTCGGATTCAAGGGTAGCCCTGTCGGTAGGGTCCGGAAAATTATCGTCCTCTTTCGTCATCGTATCGACTGTTTTCAGGGCTTCGTCAAGCAACGAATCGAGTTTTTGAGCAAGTATGTTTTTAAAATATAGCAACTTTTCGTCGGTCACTGCATTATTCCTATTTGTTTGTTTAATTTCGGCATAATCAATATATTAAAAGAAAATTATAACATAAACCGTAATAAATTTTAATAAATTTTTATTATATCATAATTATTAATTCTTTGCGCAGGAATAAATCCCGCATCTTTAATGAGTTTGACCATCAATTTCTCGCCGACGGTATTGTTCGAGGTTCCAGCCGCCCTGACGACATTTTCTTCGAGCATAGTGGAACCCATATCGTTAGCGCCGAAACTTAAAGCAGCCTGTCCCATTTTTGCCCCCTGCGTTACCCACGATGCTTGAATATTGCCGAAATTATCCAAAACAATACGCGAAATGGAAAGAACCTTAAGGTAATAATGACCGTAAACACCCCTTGGATTAAGCGCGGTATTTTTACTCTGAAAACTCCAAGGAATAAAAGCTTTAAAACCTCCGGTTTCGTCCTGCAGGCCGCGCAGTTTAAAAAGATGGTCTATTATATCTTCGTCCGTCTCTATCGTTCCAAACATCATCGTAGCCGACGAATTAAGTCCGGCAAGATGGACTTCTCTCATTACGCCTAACCATTGCCGGCTGTTTATTTTATTCGGGCTGACTTTTTGCCTGACCCTGTCCACGAGTATTTCCGCTCCGCCGCCCGGCACCGAACCTAACCCCGCCTCTTTAAGAAGGCGTATAGTTTCCTTAACGGTAATATCGTTGGAATTTGCGATAAAAGTAATTTCTGGAGGAGAAAAAGCGTGTATATGAACATCGAATTTTTCTTTTATGTCCTTCAAAAGACCGAGATAATAATCTATATTAATATCTGGATTTAACCCGCCCTGAAGTAAAATCTGCGTCCCGGAAAGCTCTTTCGCTTCTTTGATTTTACGGAAAATTTCATCCTTGGAAAGAATATAAGCCCCGGCAACGGCGCCTCCATGTTTTTTATAAAAGGCGCAAAACTTACATTGCGAAATACATACGTTGGTATAATTAATATTTCTGTCTATGATGAACGTAACGGTATTGTCGGGATGTTTTTCTTTTCTTATATCGTCAGCCATTCTTCCAAGCTCTAAAAGGCTTTTGCTTTTAAATAATTCTAATGCTTCCCGTCTGTTAATCCTGTTATTTTTCATATTTATTTTTCGTTTATTCCGTTTTTTTATGTTTATGCCTAATATATACAATTTATTTTTTTTGACCGGCTTCCAGAACTATATTCTGATTATCGTAAAAATATTCTTCCGGAGTATCCATGATATTCTTATCCCTTGTATATCGGTTTATGCCCTCTGCATTCGATATCCGCTATGTTCCAATAATACCGCAGGTTAATTCGAACCATACGATTTGCCATGCGTCTTAATAGCGGAAGCAATTTTCGTCAACGCCGAGATTTGATCCCCTATGTTTTTCTTTCTTTCCGTCAAAAGACTTGTAATTAATTCGTCGGATTCCAATATTGCCGATATTTTTTCTTCAAGCTCCGGATAAAGTTCGGCGCAGCCGTTCTCCCCGCTACCGGCCTTAATTTTAGAAGATAAATTAGTCAGGAAAACTTTCCTGTCGAATAAATGTTTCAAATTTGAAGGATTTTCTTTTTTTTCAGATAAAATTAGTATAATATATTTATTGACGACGAGAATGCTTTCGGTAATTTTTAATTTTAATTTATTCATTTAATTTTCTTATTTATTTGTATGCCGTTAACTATTATAATTTTATAATATGACATAATATAAATCAACCGAAAGCATGCTATCCAAAATTGCGATAAAAATCTCTAAAATGGCTTTAAAGTTATATGGAAACCGCATAGACGGCATGCGTTTTTGAAGAAACATAATTTTTTATCGGCAATTTCGGGATTATGGTAAGCATATTATTAATAAGATATTTTTCTATTAAGATAATTTTTTCGTTTTACCATAATAACGGGAAGCAAAGAGGCTATATAGAAACATATAACAGGCAGAAAAACATTCGGGGGTTCCGTATAATGGGCATTTCTATAACTATTATATATCAGGCAAAAAAAGAATTATCCATTGCGGAGAAATAAGCGGAATCTTTACCGAATTAAAATCGTCGGCAAAGGGCAGGACGGGTTCAAAAACAGTAACGGACAGAAAAAGAGATATCTAAATAATTTTACCTATAGGTTTGCAATTTAAATTTATGATTTATGCATACGGTTTCTTTTATTATTTCGTCTCCTATTTTATATATCGGTAAAACTAGGTCGGCTATACCGGCATCTGCAACGGCTTTAGGCATGCCGTAAACTACGCTCGTCGCCTCGTCCTGCGCTATGGTCCTTCCGCCGGATTCCTTAATTTTTTTCATGCCGAGGAAACCGTCCGAACCCATGCCGGTTAGAATAACGCCGAGAGCCTTACCGGGAAAACATTTTGCAACGGATTCCATCATTACGGAAATGGACGGCCTGTTTATTAAATTTTCCGGTTCCGCCGAAAGAGATACTGCAAAACCGCCGTCATTTGCCTTTACTATGCTGATATGCTTATCTCCCGGCGCCAAATATGCATTTCCCGGTTTAATAATTTCCCCGCCGCAGGCTTCCATAACTCTAATATGAGATAAAGAAGATAACCTTTCGGCAAAGGGACCCGTAAAAGCCTTTGGCATATGCTGGACCAAAATGATAGGAGCAGGAAAATTTTCTGGAATTTTCGGTATAACGTCTTGAATGGCCTTAGGTCCGCCGGTGGACGCGCCGATAGCTACAATGTCCATTTTACGGTTGCATCCTTTTTCAATAGTCCGTGAATACAAAAAAGAAACGGTTTGTTCCGTAGCAGCCATACGTATATACCCATGTTCAATCGGTTTGAAAGGGTATTTTTTTGCCGTAATAGCTCTGATTTTGGAAATTAAGTCGTCTTTTACTTTTAAAATATTTAAGGATACGTTGGAAAGATTTTTAGGAATATAGTCCGCCGCACCCAAACCTAAGGCTTCTAAAGTTTCTTTTGCGCCTTCCTCGCTCAAGGAGCTAAGCATTATTACGGGAAGCGGAAATTTTTCCATGATGATTTTAAGGGCGGTTAGTCCGTCCATAACCGGCATTTCTATATCCATAGTCGCGATATCCGGCTTTAATTCCCGAATTTGGCGTATGCCGTCCTGTCCGTCTTTTGCCGTTCCTATAACCTTGATGTCGGAAATGTCGTCGAAAAAAGAGCTTATTGCCCTTCTCATAAAAGGAGAATCGTCGATAATTAAAAGTCTTATAGACTCATCAGCCATAAAAATTTATCTCCTTTTTTACTTTTTACCATTTATTAGGCAGGCATCCGGTTTAAAACCAAACGCTTCTCGTTATTTTAATTGTAAACCGGGTACTTTTTCTTATTATATTTAGTCAATATTTAACGTAAATCGCAAAATTGCATAATTTTTATTATTAATTTTGCGATTGCCTTATTTTTACCGCGTCTATCATGGACGCGACGTCTATTATTAAAACGACCTTACCGTCGCCGGTTATTGTAGCGCCGGAAATTCCCCCGTACCCGAGTCGATAATCTCCAAGGGATTTAATGACTACTTCTTCCTGTCCGAAAAGTTTATCAACGACTATTCCTACATTTTTTTCGGCAAACGCAACGACTACGACGTAAATTTCCTTTTCGGATTGGCCGGATTTCTTATAATCGTAATCCGCGCTCCCGCCGATGCCGAATTCTTCCCCGAGCCTGATCAGCGAAAGGACGGATTTCCTTAAATTTATTACCTCGTGTTTGTCTATCGTCCGAATCGCCTGCTCTTTGATTCTTAAAGTTTCCACTATGGAATTAAGAGGAATGGCAAAAACGTCGCCGGCTATTCCGACGATTAAGGTTTGAATAATGGCGACTGTAAGCGGAAGTTTTAATATTATGCTCGACCCCATTCCTGACTCGGAATTAACTTCGATAATTCCGTTAAGTTTCTGTATATTCGTTTTCACTACGTCCATTCCTACGCCCCTTCCCGAAATTTCCGTCGCTTTATCTTTAGTGCTGAATCCCGGCGCAAAAATGAGATTCAATGCGTCTTTATCGGTCATGCCTGCCGCGGTTTTCTTGTCTATTACGCCTTTTTCTATAGCTTTTCTTTTAATTAAGGCCGGGTTCATGCCTTTTCCGTCGTCTATAACCGATATGATAACGTAATTTCCCTCATGTTTCGCGATAAGCTTTATCGTGCCTTTTTCCTGCTTACCGTTTAATTTTCTCGTTTTTTTATCCTCTATTCCGTGGTCTACGCTGTTCCTGATTAGGTGAACAAGAGGGTCGCCGATTTCTTTTATGACGGATTTATCTAATTCGGTTTCTTCGCCGGCTATTAAAAGTTCGATATCTTTGCCGAGTTCGCGGGAGAGATTCCTGACCATTCGCGGAAATTTACTGAAGACCTTTTTAACCGGCTGCATTCTCGTCTTCATAACGGCAAGTTGAAGGTCGGTAGTTACGAGATTAAGACCGGAGACTACCTGCGCAAGAGCTGACGAAAGATCATCGCCGGCATATTTAACCTCTAATTTAGAGGAAATATTAAATAGCCTGTTTCTTGCAAGAACAAGCTCCCCTACGAGGTTCATAACGTCGTCGAGCCTTTCTATATCGACGCGTATAGCCGTTTCTTTAAACTCGGCGGCAGGAGCGGCGGGCCGGACAATGGCCGGTTTTTGCGTTGCAGTTACAGGCACCTTTGCCGCGGCAGTATTTTTAGAAACGGAAGAAATGTGCTTTATGGGTGCAGGTTTTTTAGCGGCAGGAGCGGAATCGACGATTTCTTCAGCATCAAACTGTGGAATTTGGGCGGCGGAGACCGTTTCTTCTTTTTCCGTTTTATACCCTTTCCTTTCTTCTTCCTCTTTTTCCATGCAAATCTCATCTAATTCTTCTTTTGGAATCAGGCTGTTTTCGAGCAGAATATCACCGAGGTTCCTTGTTTTCTTTTTGCCTGAAACGCCGCTGTCGCGCACCGTAGTGAGCGCGCCGGAAGCATCTGAAGAAACGGTCTGAATAGAAGCGGTATCAGGTTCCAAAGCGGTTTTTTGATTTTCGGCGTGCGCATTTTCATCGGCAGTAGAAGCAAGCGGGGCAGCATAACTTCGCCTTGCGGAACTATCCCGAGAACCTGCTGGGCCGGCTGCCCCGCACCCTTCGGAAAACGCATCCAACGTTTTAACAAGTTCTTCGTATCCGTCAAGAAACCTTCCTTCTGCTCCCGTTTCCGAAACGGTTAATATCATCGTCCTTAACATATCTATAGACTTTAGCAAATAGTCGGCCATTTCGGAAGTGAGCCTTGCTTCGCCTTGCCTTAACTTATTGAGAATATTTTCGGCACCATGCGCAAGTCCTACTATGTTCTGGAAACCCAGGAAACCCGCGGAACCTTTTATAGTGTGGGTGGCCCTGAATATCGTATTTAAAATTTCCTTATTTTCTGGCTGTTTTTCGAGTTCGATAAAATTTTCATTGAGGCTTTCGAGAAATTCTAGGGCTTCCTGAACAAAATCGTTTACAATTTCCCGCATCGAATCGTCTATCATTTTAATATCACCGATAAAAATATTAGAAATTCTTAATCAGGAAAAATTTTATAAATTTTTTCCTGCAATGCTTCTGCCATAAAAAGTTTTACTATATAGTTATTGACCCCCGCTTTAACCGCTTCTATAACGTTCTTTGTTTCGCTTCTGCGGTAATCATAAATTTAGTAGCTTCGTTGACCCTGACCCTTTTTAAAGGCTCTATACCGCTCATTTCCGGCATATTCCGGATTCCGTCAAATTTGACACGCTTACTATTTCTTTCAAGGTAAGTTCATCATAATAATACATTATTAGGACGTTCTTTTCAATATCGGCTAACATATCTATATATTTTTTTAGTATATTATTTTTTTTCGTCCATTAAAAGTCCTTCTATTATCGGCAGTTCTTTCGTCGGATATTTTATTGTCTTTCTGCGAGAATATTTTATAGGCTAATTTTGTAGAACGGGGCGAGGCCTTAGAATCCGGAAAAATAACCGATGCCGGCTTCTGCGTTGTAGCGAGGCTGGAAATATTTTCGGCGCTAAGTATATTATATGCCCCGGATAGTTTAAATTCTCTTTAAGAAATTTATCGGAAACGAGGCTTAAGTTATAATAGACGCAAGAATAGGAACTATGACGGACCGAATAAAAAAATATTTACGAAAGCCTTGCCGGATTAATGTTTAGAATTAGAAATTTAGAGTTTTTTGATTTTTTTAATTTTAAGCCTTTCTTTTTTGGAAAGTCTATGCGGATTCCCCTTTTTTACCGTGCCGCTTCCCCTTTTTGACGATATTTCGTCTTCATATTCTTCGCCGCCGTTCCTTAGTATATTTCGGCGCGCGTCATGGGCAGGGCTTCCGTGGCTTTCGGCATCGGCGGCGCCGTATGCCATTGCGGCGGAAGCAAGGGCTATAAACTCGCTCACGTCTAAACAGGAGCAGTTAATGCCGGAAGCTCGCCGCCTGATATCGTTATCGTTGGTTACTATTATGGAACTGCCTTTAATATTTTTTACCAATCTTACGATAACGTCGTCTGCTTTTTCGTCTTTCCTCGAATAAATTACCTCAATATTTTTACGGTTATATTTAGACTCGCATGGCTCGTCGGTATTATATCCGTCAAAAACTAATACCACTTTATTTTTTTTTACGTTATAATATGCCGATAAAAAATTTATAGTTTCTTCTCTTAGTTTTTGAAGTTCGTCGGATTTAAACCTCGATTTAAAATAAGAGTTGAAAATAAAATTATATCCGTCTACGATTATCGTAATCATAATACCTAAATTATAAATAATATGTTCAATATTAGTCAAGACGAAAGCCGCTCCGGCCTTTACATTATAGCGCGGCTAAACATTGCGTTAAAATATCACGGATTGCTTGATAAGAAAGCTTCTTCGGCCACTTATAAAAATCTTGCTTCTTCAATGGTTTCGGCGGTAAAAATGCAAAAATAATTTAATATCTTAAATTTAATATAAAAGGGCCGATGTATTTGGTATAGATAAAAACGGATTTATCGTCCAAATTTTTTATCCCGTCGGGAGAAATTAAAGGATACAGGCCGGACGCCACAGCCGTTTCGTTATAATTGCCGTTAAACAGCGGAAACGAAGCGGCAAAAACGGGATTTACGTCTTTCTTTACAAATTCCTTATGTAAAACGTAGCGTTCTCCGGACATTTCAGAATAATACCTGCAAGTTTCCCACCCGGCGTGTCCCATAACTATGTGGGTTCCGATATTCGAAGCTATAAGCGAAATATCGCCGTAGCGGTCTTTTAAAAAAGCGACGTCCTGCACGGTCATGCATACGCCGGTATTTGTTTTTCTAAGGTTTGCAAGTTCCGTATCGAAATCGTTCAGCGTCAATACGGGAAATTCGTCGAGATATATAAAAAAACTGCGGGGCGCATCGGAAGATGAAGACGCTCTTAACGATTCCCTTCTATATTCGTATATTCCGTCGATAAAAATTTGCGTAATAAACGATATAAGCCTGCCTCCTCCGGAATTTATTTTTTCTTTTGGAATGCCTGCAATAAAAAGCGTATCTTCCGTAAAAAAATCTTCTAAGAAAAAACATACGGCGCCTCTATTTTTACCGTTATCAGAACCGTTATCCGCACCGCTGCCTGCGCCTTCTTTATCCTCTTTGCATTTAAAGCGGATTCCCGATTCCGCGCCGCTTAAAAAATCCAGGGCATTCAGTACGTCCGTAACTATTTTTGCGCGTTCGTAAACAGGCAGTTCCAAAAAATTGTTAAAGAGATTTTTTATTTTTTTATAATCTTCTCCGTTCAACTTAAGGATTTCCCCTTCTATAAACTTGACTCCCCTTTCAAAAAAAGCCTTAACCGTATATAAGTCGAAATATTTTGCCCCGTAGCGGTATTTAAGATATAAAAGCGAGCCGTAAAAAAGGTCGGACGACCTTTTGGAATAATATTTGTGGGCGTGGACGTCGCCGCTTTTTATCTCCATTTTATCTATATGAAAAAGCATCGAGGAAAGATTAAAAAGTTTCTCGTCTGACAACGGCTTTCCGTCTTTTCCCGTTAGGGGATTAAAACAAATTTTAGGTTCGCCCGAAATGCCGGAACCGCCGGTGTAGGCGGAATCGTCGAACGGGTCGAATAAAACGACTTTTTTTCCTGCTTTCTTCCAGCTTTCTTTGACGGATTCGTAAAGATAAGGACTGTCGATGTCTATGGCAAACACGCTTGCGTCGCAATATCCGGCGTCGGCGGTTATTCCCGGTATTATGTAGCGCGAAGTTTTGCCGCCGCCGGTAGGCGAAACGACGAGAATATGCTCGAATCTCTTTTTTTCGGAAAGCCCAATTAAAACATCGCCGTATTTTCTGCCCGGCCGGCAGCTATTTCCTCCGCCTTTCAAAACTCCAAGCTCGAAAGGCTTATTTCGCCTAAACTCTTCTTCTGAAAAATTTTTAAAATTTTTCAAATTAAAACCTTTTGGATTTTTTATTGAATTTTTTACTAAGAAACTTTTTACAAACGATAAAACAATAAACAAAAACAGCCACAATGTTAAATATTCGGCAGTAATATTTGCCGGATTTGCACGATTGACCGTATTTGCACGATTCGCGGCTAAATTTCCGGAGGAAGCAAAAAATAATAGGGTATTATTATTGATTAGCAAAACTGCCGTAACGGCTAAAATAAGAGACAAAAGCAAAATAGGGATAAAAGAATATGCGGAAACGGAAGAAAGCGCAAAACGGCTTATAACGGATTTAAATAACGACGGCTTAGCTTTAGTTTTAACGGACGAGCCTGGCGAACCGCCGCAAGATTTATACGGCAAAGCCATAACGCTGAAATTAGAAATTATTTCTTCATAAGACGCAAAGCGCCCCGAGGCGGCGGGATGGCGGTTTTTATTACCCGTAAAAAGCATTT
>DAHVNW010000018.1:16850-27397 GCA_027319095.1 bacterium
ACATGCCTGTATAAATATATAATTATCAAAGCGATTACTATTAATATTAAAAATATGCCGAATTTACTGAAATAGGGAATCAAAATATTTATATTCCTTCCGGCTACCAAGCCCAGATAAGCTACTGCGGTATTATAAACAAGAGAGCCTAATATTATATAAAGGCTGAATTTTTTATAATCCATAAGGGACGCTCCGGGCGGAAAACCTATATAAGTTTTTATAACCGGAAGACAGACCCCGATAAAAACGGCAAGCGCACCGTATTTCTTAAACCAGCTTTCGGCTTTCGAAAGTTCGTTTTTATTAATAAGAAGATATTTGCCGTATTTTTCCATAAACCTCCTGCCGCCTTTTTTTCCGATATAATAAAGAAGCGACGCGCCGATGTAAGTTCCGACGGTAGCGCTTAATACCGCAAGATAAAAATTTATTTTGCCCTCTCCCGATAAAAAACCGGAAAAGCCTAAGACCGCTTCCGAAGAAACGGGAACGGCGCAGGATTCTAAAATCATTAAGAAAATGATGCCGGGATACATAAGCCCTGCGGAAAGAGCCGACGAAATAAATGCGCCTAAGCAGCCTTTGTTTAATAATCCGTTTAATTCGCCGTTTTTCATATTTTTTTAACCGAATCGTAGATTACGGACATAAGGACATCCATGGTTTTTTCGTCTATGGCGAGCGGCGGCATAACGACTATTACGTCGCCGAGAGGCCTTATTATTACGCCGGCTTTGCGCGCATTAAGAATTATCCGATGCCCGGTCATTTTTTCGGCGCTAAAAGGTTCCTTTGTTTCTTTGTTTTTAACTAATTCTATGCCGGCCATAAGGCCGATGCTCCTAACGTCGCCGACATTTTCCAAATCATTGAAATCTTTAAGGAGTTCGTTAAAACGGTTTATCAGCGGTTGAATTTTATTCATCGTGCCGTATTTTTTAAACAGCTCGAGCGATTTAACGGCGCAGGCGGCGGCGAGCTGGTTTCCGGTATAAGTGTGCCCGTGAAAAAAAGTTTTGTCGTCCCGGTAATTTCCGAGAAACCCTTCGTAAATTTCATCGGAAAAAAGCGTTGCGGCCATCGGAAGATAGCCTCCAGTAATTCCCTTGGCTACGCACATAGCGTCTGGCGAAATATCTTCGTGGAATGCGGCAAACATTTTTCCCGTCCTTCCAAAACCGGTAGCTACCTCGTCGATAATAAGAAGAACGCCGTTGTCTTTGCAGGCTTTTTCTATTTTTTTCATGTAGCCCGGCGGCATGGTTATCATTCCCGATGCTCCCTGTATCATAGGTTCGATTATCAATGCGCAGGATTCTTCGGCATGGACTTTAATTACTTTTTCGGCTTCTCCGGCGCAGTAAAGCCCGCAATCCGGATATGTCCGGTTAAAAGGACACCTATAGCAGTAAGGATAAGTAATTCTTAGCGTTTCAAAAAGCAGCGGTTTATAAATCGAATGAAAAAGCTCTATGCCGCCGACAGACACGCTTCCTATGGTATCGCCGTGATATGCTGAAGTGGCGGCTATTATTTTTTTCTTGTTTCTATATGCCGCCCCTTTTTGCCTGAAATACTGGAAGGCTACCTTAAGGGCTATTTCGACGGACGTGGAACCTGAATCCGAATAAAAAACTTTTTTAAGGCTTTTAGGGGCGATTTCTATAAGCTTTTCGGCAAGAATCGAAGACGGAACGCTTCCAAGCCCAAGAAGCGTGCTGTGAGAAATTTTACCCGCTTGCTCCTTTAACGCTTCGTTTAATTCGGGATTGTTATGTCCGTGAACGTTTACCCATAAAGACGATACGCCGTCTATATATTTATTGCCTCGTATATCGTATAAATATACCCCTTCCCCTCTTTCGATTATTATGTTTTGCTCTTTTTCCCAATCGAGCATCTGTGTAAAAGGGTGCCAGACGAATTCCTTGTCCAGTTTTTCTATTTTTTCGGCAAAATCTTTATAACCGTTATTTTCCATATTCAATTTACATATAAATCTCGATATTATTGGAATAAAGATAAGTTATCTTTTTGCGCCCGAAATAAACGTCTATTTCTATCCTGTAAAAAGACGAGCGGAAAATACCGGCAGCCGCGGCTATTGGTTCTACTTCGGAAACAAAGCCGTTTTTTAAATCCTCCCGGACTATTTCATAGACCATATCACGGCTTTTCGACGAAAATACTTTTATGCCGTTTTTGAACAGATTTATAATAAACGGCGTTTTTTTGGGGTTTATATCTATCCCCGCATATATTATAACATTTTTATCTTTTTTGTCCATATTGCAAGGGACGGAATCTCCGCTGAAATAATGTTCGCCCCCCCAATCTATATAATAATAAAATCCTTTCGGAAAACCGTATAAATCGAAAGAAAAGTAACATCTACCCCTTCTTACCGCTTCGGTTATTTTCTTTTTGTCTTCCGTTAAGTTGCCGGAAAGTTTATTTTCTAACAGAATATGCGTCCTTGCGACGGAAAAAAGTTCCGAATATTTGGGAAATTTGAATCTGCGTTTTTTAGTCACCTTAACGTTGGAATGGGCATCTGTAGAAGCAATGCCGGTTTTCATGAATTTATGTTTTTGCGCCCCGTCCCAGAATTTTATGGTTTTAACCGGCTTATGAGATAAAAAATGCAGGGCGTAAAAAGAATTTATACGGTAACTAAAAATTACCGCAAGCATATACAAAGGATTCATTCCCCTCCACTGCGAATCCAAATTTATAATTTCTATGACGTCGTACCCTTCGACGTCTAAGTTTTTCCAGGGAGTCCACCAATTATGCGGATGGCATATGACCGAAGCGCCTTTTTGTTTTTTGATTTCCGATAAAACTTCTTTATACTTCCCCCTTTTTATCTCTTTTTCTATTCCGATTGCAAGAAGATGTCCAAATTCCGTATTTATCTCTTCGCCCGCAAAATATAAAAGGCAAGCTTCGCCTTCTACGCCCCCGCCTGCGACGCTCCCGTCCCTGCATGCGTAATAACCTTCTATTCCATCTTCTTTCGGCTTTAGCGTATTATGGTCGGAAGATATTAAAAAATCGGCTTTAAGCTTGCCTGCTGTTTCGATAAGGTCTTGTATGCGTCCGGAACCGTCCGAATATACGGTATGAAAATGAACTATGCCGTTTAAATCAACGAATTGCGATTTGTTTTTACGGTTCGTAAATTCGATATTTAATTTAAAAAATTTTATTCTAAAATATAAGGCCGCCGATAAAATTAAGCTAAACAGTATAAACAATTTAAAAGAAACCATAAAAATAGGTAAATTCATAATTCTATATATTTAATCGGCAAAAATTATTCCGCTTAAATAATTTTTTAAATATTTTTTTAATTCGGCGTTTTTAGCGAGACAAAAATTTAAAGCATTTTCGCCTGTTTTTTCTCTTAAGTTTTCGTCTTTAATAAATTCTATCAGAACGTCTTTAAAGTTTTTTTTGCTTGTTACGGCTCCTGCGGAACATTTAACCATTTCGCCAGTTATGTCTGCAAAATTCGCCGCATACTCTCCCGTTATAACCGGTTTTCCGAACGACGCAGGCTCCAGAACGTTATGGCCGCCTTCCTCGCCCTTAAAAAGGCTCTTGCCGACATAAACGATATCCGAATAAGGATATATTTCATCCAAAACCCCGTATTTATCGACTATCATAATCTTCATTCCGGCGTTATTTAAAAATTCTGCCGGATTATTCAAATGATTGCCGTCCGGAAATTTTTCACGGTTATTTCCGTAATATGCCATATTAAAACCTGCTTTACAAACCGCTTTGGAAAGTTTCCGCAAATTTTTTATATTTCTGGGAACTAAAATAAATTTTAAATTTTTTGGGACGGCGGTTACGATTAAGTTTGACTCGGCAATAAGCTCCCCGATTAGTTTCAAAATGAAAAAGGCCTCTTTTTCGTGAATCGAAACGAACGAAATTACGACGTTATTTCCCGTTCTTTCTGCTTTGTTTTTGTTTGAGATTTTTTTACTGCCGCAAGAAATAAATTTTAAAGAACACGGCGGAACGCTTATTTTAGTTTCCGTTTTGCCGTCCGAACCGGAAACTTCGGCAAACAAGGACGAACCAGACGCGTTCACAAGCCTTTCGTCAATTTGCATCTTTAGCATTTTCTTAAGTCCGGCTGCATTTATCCCCAAAAAAATTAATCCGGCGCCTATGCCGGAAAATAAAAGCTCTTTAATTAGTTTTTTCGGTACAGGATGCTGGACGGATATAAAATAATCCGGTTTCATGGCGGATACGTATCTTTTTAAAACCGGTTTTAATATTAAAAAAGGGTGGTGGAAAAATAAAATTCCGGTATTTTTATATTTTTCCGCCAAGGTTAAGGTCGAAAAAGTTTTAAAACTAATAAAAATAATAGGCGGACATTCTTTTTTTTCGTATAATATCGATTTTATAATATCCGCAACATCCAAAGCAAGCCTGAATTCGCCGAGCGATTCTGCATAAAACCAGAACCTTTTGGATTTTAACCCGTTTAAAACAGCCGGATATTCTTTTAATTTCAAAAAAAAATCCCTGTTTAAAGAAACTAACCGCTTTAATTCGGAAAATGATTTCATTATAAAACGTCCAAATCCAAACCTGATTCCTCGATATTTTTTGCGTCTTCTATAAGTAGAATGGGAATTTCGTCTTCCACGGGGTAAAAAACTTTACAATTTTTGCAGATAAGCAGCTCTTCGCCGTTAAGCTTTTTATAAGCCAAACCGCTGCGGCATTTCGGGCAGACTAAAAATTCTTCCGTCATTTCTTTGACATTCATAATTGCTTTGCCTCCAAAATTTTATAAGTAGTTCCGAAGCCGGTATCCTCCAGGACAATGCCTCTTCCGAGAAGAGACTTCCTGATTTCGTCCGCCGAAACGTAATTTTTGTTTTTTCTATATTCGTTCCGTTTTTCTATAAGCCGTTTTATCTCTTCTTCGGTTATACCAATATTTCCGGCCGCCGCCGCATTTAAATTCATTAAATTGTATTCTATAAAATTTTTCGGGTCTTCGTTTAACAATCCGAAAACACCCGAAAGCGAATCTACGATAAACGCCGCGGCTTCGTCTAAAAAAACTAAGTCGCTTGAATTTATAGCTTTTTGCAATACGGAATCGTTGATTATTTTATTGGTCTTTCTAATAAGGTCGAATATTGCCGATATGGCTTTCGCCGTATTAAAATCGTCGTTCATGGAGTCGTAAAAATCATTCTCGTAATTTTCCGGTTTTCTTCCGGCTACGCTTCTTCCCGCGGACCCGCTGCCGCCGCTTTCACCTTTAAATACGGATATGCGCCCGTCTTCGACCGATTTTTTAAATTCGTTATAAATATTTACCGCCTGATAAAGCCGTATAAGGCTCTGCCTCGCGCTTTCGATGCCCTCGAAGGAAAAATCTATGAAAGACCTGTAATGAGTGAACATAAAAAACAGGCGCAGAGCTTCAGGGTGAAACCTATCCAAAACTTCCCGTATGGTAAAAAAATTTTTAAGTGACTTAGACATCTTTTCGTTGTTTACGTTGACGAATCCGTTATGAATCCAATAGTTGACGAATTTTTTGCCGGTATAGCTTTCGGATTGGGCAATTTCGTTTTCGTGATGCGGGAATATAAGGTCGGAACCGCCGCCGTGTATGTCTATGCTTTCGCCCAAGAATTTCATGCTCATAGCGGAACATTCAATATGCCAGCCCGGCCTTCCCTTACCCCAAGGACTGTCGAAATAAGGTTCGCCTTCCTTCGATTTTTTCCAGAGGGCAAAATCTAAATAATTTTCCTTTTCTTCGTTAACCGGTACCCTCGAACCGGCGATAAGCTCGCCCAAGTTTTTGTGCGAAAGTTTGCCGTAATCCTTAAAGGAATTAACCCTGAAAAAAACGTCTCCTCCTTTTTCATAGGCATTGCCATTTCTTATAAGGCCGGACGCTAAATTTATCATTTCCGAAACCGTTTCCGTAGCCCTGGGTTCATAATCCGGCGTTAAAACGTTTAAAGAGCGCATATCTTTGCGGTACTCTTCGATGTATTTAGAGGATATTTTTTCCGCGGACGAATTTTCCTCATTTGCTTTTTTTATTATTTTATCGTCTATATCCGTAAAATTTCTGACGTAAACGACGTTATAACCGAGCCTCCTTAAATATCTATAAATTATATCGAAAGTAATATACGCCCTTGCATGGCCGATATGAGAAAAATCGTACGCCGTAATTCCGCAGACGTACATTAAAATCCTGTCGCCGCTTATCGGCTTAAAAACTTCTTTGGAAAGGGAAAGCGTATTGTAAATAACGAGTTTTTTGCCGCCGTTCATATCTTTATTGATTTATTAATATATTTTTTAAATTTTAATTTTTTAATTATATTATTCCGCAGATTCATATATTATCATATTTTTGACTTTTTTTTAACATTTTTTTAACAAAAATTTAACCTAAACTTAACATAATTGTCATAATATCGTAACATTAATTTGATATATTAAACTTAATAACGCTAAAACCGAAACATGAAACTTCACGCCGGCACGGCTAAAAAATGCCTATATAAAGAGCCGATATAAAAAAAGGAGAATTAAATGGAATTAAATATATTGGAAAAGGGATTTTCACGGGCGGCAAATAAAATCGCAAATCAAAATATAAGCGTCCAGACGGAAGGCCGCAGCAATCAAGATTTGGAATTAATTAAAGCCGGAAACGTCGCAAAAGGAGAAAAAGAAGTAAAGACTATCTTAAATTCTGGATTTGTCGTAAAAAACGACGGGAATTTGTTATTAAATACCTACGGTTTTATAGACAAAGAAGCAATAAACAATTTTAACGGCCTTTTTTTAAACGATAATTTCGTTGAAGTACAGGGAGCCGCATTTAACTCTATGTCGCCTTACGGCAGAAATATTACGGTAAAAAACGTTATTATGTCTTCGCAAAAATATAACGAAATTAATTCGGAAAAATATGCTTTAAATTATCCGAAATACCACAAAAAATTTAACGAAGAATATAAATTGTCAAAATTTACGCTTAGCAATTATTTCGATATTAAAAAAACAATGCCCGATATGGAAATAAAAAATATATCTCCCGGGGCCATAAATTTCATAAACGCCGGCGATTTAAATCGTGTCGAATACAGGATAATGGAAATACCCTCGTCTTATAAGTTTAAATTTAATAAAGAAGAGGGCAAAGACGCCAGGGAAATATTGCCCGATAAAATGCCGAAAATGCCGGAACTCGGCATGCTTAAAGACTGTAAAGAAACCGCCGACGGTTTCAGAAATATTAAAGTTACGGTAAATGACGAAAAAATTTTAGAAATCGAATCTATCCATAACTGGCAAAAAATTATTAATTACGTTAAAAAAAGAGATATGCGGTCTTTAAACGCAAGCGGATTTGTAAAAATCGAAAAAGACGGAACGCTTAAAGGAATAGAAGTCCACCATATTACCCAGCTTCAGGACGACGGCAAAGAAAACGTCCGCAATCTTATAGCGATAAGCGAAAACACGCACAGGCTTGCCGATTCATATAAAATTTTAATCGACAAAAATACCGGCCGCTACAGGGAACATTTCTTCGAAAATAATAATATTATGAATGGCACCCATTTAAAACCAAACGCAAATACCGATAAACTTATAACAAAAATAGGGGGGTTGGATATAAGCGATAAAATATTGCTTAACGACATTAAATTAGACGTGGAAACCAATTCAGCCATGAGGCTTAATATGTTAAACGCGGGCGAAGAACATTTAAAATTGCTGTTTATAGACGATAAGACCGGCGAAGAACTCAGGATTCTTGCAGTAAAAAATTTACGCGAAACCGGAAAAAATATCGCTAAAACCGCGTTGATTAATTTTATCGCGGATTTAGCTACAAGCACGATAGCGCGTTAATCAATATAATTATATAAAATTAACGAAATAATAAAATAAAATTTAACTATAACATAAAAATAACTTTCTTTCGGCAATTTTAGGTATAGCCAAAAATATAAACTTATAAAGAGGCAAAAATGAATATCCATGAAAAAAACGGACATGGTTCGAATTATAAAATGCTTGCGCAACATATAGAAATGTTTAAATCGGCGTTCGCCTCATATATAGAGCAATATAAATCGCTGAAAAAACCTGCGAAAACCGAAACCGAAGAGGCGCTAAAGAAAACTGGCCAGCCTTTAGCTTGCGAAAAAGGTTCCACGGACGGCGTATTATTCGACGAACTGCTTTCAAATTATTATAGAACGGTTATTTCGGCATTAAAAAAATTAGCCGGATTCGATAAAAAATATATTCCGGAGCTGGTCGAAACATACACAGAACTGTGGAAATCGGCTCCAAAAAATAAGGAAAAGGATTACATATCCCCATATTTGTTAGATTTATGTAAATTTTTATACGAAACAAAAGAATCCGAATCGCTGGCTTTTTTTTATAATCTTCTTATTTATTGCAGGGAAATTCCGTTTTTGCCTATAAACGACGAACAGGAAAAACTGCTGGCGGAATCATACGCTCAAAACGGCGAAGAAGACCCGTTCGCCGGTTTTAGAAATGAAAGAAAAGAAAGAACCGCCGCCGGTTTCGACGAGGGGCTGTTCGACAGGGCATACGAAAAATTTTTTTTAATACTTTCGGGATGGGACGAAAAAACGGAAGGATATTACTCAAAAGACGAAATTTGCTTTATGAACGGGCTTTTCATATTGGACGAAATTGCCGATTACGCTTATAAATTTTATACGACCGCAAACTATTTCAACGGCGGCAGCGCAAATAAAATTGAAATTGAAATTGACAATAAAAGCGGGGGTATGGATGCAGATGCAAGCGCGGTAAATAAAAATAAAATCGAATATACGAAACGCGACGAAGAAATAAACAGGAAAATATCTTTTTTATACGAAAAGGCGTTAAGGTATTTTAACCGCTCTATAAGATACAACCCTAACAATCCCAGATATTATTACGAATATGCCAGATGCCTGAAAAATTCCGGAAAATCGGACGAGGCGGAAGTTTTTTTCAAAAAAGCCTTCGAGCTGAACGGATAAATCGAAGATTTATTTTTTTCTATGCAAAACTCACAAATTTAAGCTCGGTCATTTCTTCGACAGCGTACCTAACGCCCTCCCTGCCTATGCCGGATTCTTTTATGCCTCCGTAAGGCTGATGGTCTGCCCTTGAAGTAGGGATGTCGTTTATTAAAACGCCTCCGGCATCGATATGCTTAACGAAATACATAGCGTTTTTAAGGTCGTTTGTGTAAATGCCGGCTTGAAGCCCGTAAATAGAATCGTTCACCATGCGGACGGCTTCGGCTATTTCGTCAAATGGAACGACTGAAACTATTGGAGCAAAAACTTCGAGGCAGGATATTTTCATTTTGCCTGCGACTCCGGAAAATATAGTCGGATTCATCAGATTGCCGTTAAAACCTCCGCCTAGTTCGATTTTTGCCCCTCCGGCTACGGCTTCTTCCATCCATTCGATAATTCTTTGTTTAGATTCCGAGCTTATAATGGGGCCTATGTCGGTCGATTCGTCCAACGGATCGCCAATTTTTAATTTTTTGGTTTCTTTTATGAAATGTTCGACGAACTCATTTTCGACGCCCTTATCAACATAAATTCTTTGAAGGGAAATGCAGACCTGCCCCGAATTATAAAAAGCGCCTATAACGGCTTTTCTTGCGGCTTCCATGATATCGGCGGTTTTATCCACGACGAGAGCGGAATTGCTGCCAAGCTCCATAGTATATTTTTTAAGTCCGCCTTTGGACATTATTTCCCTTCCGACTTTAGGGCTTCCGGTAAAGCTTACCATCCTGATTCTGTCGTCGGAAATTATAGCTTCCCCGGTATCTTTATCGCCGTAAAGCAGATTGACGGCGTTTTCGGGCAGACCGGCTTCGAGCAAGGCTTTAACTAAAAAAAACGCCGTAATCGAACCGTTTATAGAAGGCTTAAAGACGATGCTGTTCCCTGCCGCAATAGCCGGCGCTATTTTGTGCGCCGGAAGATTAACCGGAAAATTAAAAGGCGTAATGGCCGCTATAACGCCGACGGGAACTCTCGAATAAAAAGAAACCTTGTTTTCGAATCCCCTGACGATGTCCATAGGCACTGTTTCCCCATGTATTCTTTTTGCTTCTTCCGCAGCGTATTTAAACAGATTAACCACCCTTTGCGTTTCTATTAAAGAATATTTATAGGCTTTCCCGACTTCCAAAGATATATGGCGGGCTAATTCTTTGGATTCCCGCTTAAGAATTTCGGCTGCTTTTTCCAATATCTCGAATCTTTCGTAAGTATGAAGGTTTTTCATTTTATGAAAACCTTTTTCGGCGGAAGCGACCGCCGTCTCGACGTCGGACTTGTCAGGCTTGCTTAATAAAGCGACGACTTCGTCGTTAAACGGATTGACTACTTCATACGTTTCTTTTTTTTCTGACCACTTGCCGTTTATATAAAGAGGATAATTTTTTAACATAAAGA
>DAHVNW010000019.1 GCA_027319095.1 bacterium
TTATTGATTTATCCCTGCTCCGGAACCGGAAAATCCCGAGCTGGAAGCCTTAATGCCGACCGGAAGGCTTTTGCCGCCGGGAATGCCTTCGGTAGCGCCGATAAGCAAAGTATTTTTTCGAATTGTTTTTTTTAATTTTAATTTTGGAAATTTTTTTAATAAGCATACTGGAGGCCATTCCGGGCTTCTCGCTATAAAAATAAATTTCCCTTCGCCGGTTAAATATCCGATTTCGACCCACGTCTGCGAAAGCTCCAAATCTTCGGAAAAAATAATATACCTGCTGCCGAATTGCCGGTCCAGGACATCATACCACAGCATTTCGCCGTCTTTGTAAACCCTTAGTATAGGCTTCGAACTTTCGGTTTCAGGTTTCTCCCTAAATCTCCAAACGACCTGCCTTACGTTAGGTTTTTGAAAATAAATCCTGACTAAGCTCTTTTCGCTTATTTCCGCAGGCTCTCCCGCTTCAAGCAAGGGAATATTTTCGGCAGGGCTAAGAAAGCTCCAGTTTGAGGAAATTATGCCTATCTGCTCGCCTATACTTTTAAAGGCTTCTATGGATTCTGCGGTGCATATTTCCGGGCTTTCGCCGGCTTCAGGCGCAACTACGGCCTCTTGCTGCCCAGCTTCACGGTCAGCCTTATCGGCTTTTGGCACAGATGCGTCAACGGCGCCTTTAGTCAGCGCGGGCTTAGGTTTTACCATGACTTTCGCCGCTGCCTGAGGTTTCATTTTAACCTTCGGCAATGCCGTCCCTTTAGCCTTTTTTACTGCGCGTTCTTTTTCGCTAACGGGTTTTCCGGCATTATCGGCGTTGCGCCCGGCAGCATCTTCGGTTTTAGAAATATCTGCGGTTTTAGTTTTTTTAGCGTCAGGTTTTGCAGTTATTACAGGGTTTACCGCAACATTCTTTGCGGTTTTTTTCTCGAACGCTCCGGTTTTTTTTGCTCTTAAAATGGAGGTGGCAATTTCATTGAGCCTTTTAATATTTGATATTTTTACGAATTCGCTTTTTACAGGTTTATGCGTGTCAAAATTATAATTAAAAATTTCGAAATCGAAAAAAAATGAAATGCAGGATTCTGCTTCGGCTTTCTTTTTTAAATCTATTAAGCTGTAATTAATTATATCTATTCCAAAATCTTTTTCGATCCTTCCGAAGAACAAATCTCCAAAATTAATCAGTTCCTCTTCCTTTTCAGCAATGAAATCCGTTTCTTCGGAAAAAAGCATGCGGCCGCCGAATACCGGGGTAAATAAGCTAGAAAGTTTCCTTCGGTTAAATTTCAGGCTGTCCTTGTACGCTTTTTTTTCTAAATTGACTATAAGCTTGTTTTTCTTTTTTTCGTCCGGATTTTTCTCATAAATAATTTTTTTGTTTTTAGGTTTTGTTTTAAGCGGCATCCTGAGGTTGAAAATAATGTCGGTAAGGATATCGTCTTTCATTTTAGGACTCCGAATAGCAAGTTATTAAAAATATTAAAAACTATTTTAATAATATCACAAAAATTTATTTTTTCAAATTACGCATCGTATAGGCCGAAGTCCCGATTCAGACAATATTTATAGGCTTTAATGCTCAATAACGGTGGATTATTATCTTTGCTTTCTAAAGAACGGTATTTTAAAACGCGCAAATAAAGATGCGCTGTATTTCGTTCCCAGAAAAGTAAATTTCTAAACCAGCATTAAACCTGTAAATATTTTATTAATCTAAAAAAATATTATCTAGAAGCCTTACTCCCTTAAATCTGACCGCCGCAATTAAAATATCTCCCGGTTCCGCGGTTTTCTTTTCCATTCTTAACTCTTCGTCCATGATTTTTGCGTAATCTATTTTAAAACTCCTTTCTATTAATTCTTTTATAACGAAAGCGGATAAAACTGTTGCCGATTTTTCCCCTGCCTTAAATAAGGCCGCGGTTTTTTTTAACGCGCCGTAAAAAGCGCATGCTTCCTTTTTGTCGTTTTCATTAAGATAAGCGTTTCTTGAACTCATCGCGAGCCCGCACTTTTCCCTGACCGTTTCCACAGGAATAATCCGGACGTTTAAAAAATAATCCCCGGCCATTTTTTTAATTAATAAATACTGCTGGTAGTCCTTTAGCCCGAAAAATGCAAAATCCGGTTCCGCTATGCAAAAAAGTTTCATAACTATAGTAAGAACGCCCTGAAAATGGGCCGGCCTAAACGCGCCCTCCAGTTCTGCAGACCTTTCGGGATTAATTAAAAACGTTTCGGTATTTTCGGCTATGTCTTTCCCGGGATAAAAAAGATAATCCGCTTCTAAATCCGATAATATTCCGACGTCGCCTTCGAAATCCCTTGGATATTTATCTAAGTCCTCGTTTTGTCCGAACTGCATGGGGTTTACGAAAATAGAAACCGCCGTTTCGCCGTATTTCTTGGCTTCTTCTATAAGTTTCATATGTCCCCTATGAAGTTTGCCCATAGTCGGAACGAAAGAAAGTTTTTTGGAAGATTTTTTTAATTTCCGCGATACGCTCTTCATTTCTTCGATATCGGTTATTATTTTCATGGTCTCTTCTCCGGCATAAAAATGAATTTATATATTTCTGCGTAACCAAAAATTGCCCGTAAAAACGCTTAAAATAGCTTCGAAGATTATCAACGCATGCCGTTTATGCCGGAAAAATAATTTTCTATCGGCAATTTTGGGCGTAAACGGTTTCCCCTCCGATTACGACGCTTAAAATATCCGGTTTGTCAAACGATAAAACCTCATCGTAAATATTATCTTCGTTTAAAAGGGCATTTTTACCCGCTTTAAAAATTATGAAATCGGCATAGGAACCCGGCTTCAAAACGCCTGAAACGCCTTTGAAGGAAAGCGTCCGCGCCCCACCCTCGGTAGCCGAATAAAAAAGGTCTTTCGGCTTTACTTCGGGGTGGATTTTGCGGGCAAATTTAAGTTCGTCTAAAATACTTAGAGATTGGTTGGAATAAAGGCCGTCGGTTCCTAAAGAAACAGAAATTCCTTTTTCTAAAATTTTTTTTAAAGGCAATTTTTTAGAACTAAAAAAATCGTTGCTTCTTGGACAGTGAATAATATCCGCGCCCGATTCTTTTATTATATCTATCTCTTCTACGCTTATTTCGTTGGCATGTATTAAAGAAACGTTTTTATTCAGCATTTTCAAATAGTTAAGATAGAAAACGGGGGAAGGAAAATATATTTCCGGTTTCGAAAATCCCGAAAAACCCAGCGCGGGTAAAAGATTTTCGGCTATATCTCCGCCTTTGCCTGAAATATACTGCGTTTCGGCAAAATGCTCCGAAGCGTGAATAACGGTTTTAAAACCTAATTTACGGCTTATTTTTCTTATTTCTTTAAACAAATTTCCGGAAACGGAATATATTGAATGGGGAGAAATTCCGGTAGAAAAGTATTTTTCGGTTTCACCGAAAATAGAAGCGCGATTTTCAAAAAAAATTTTAAATTCGTCTATTTTTTTACCGGCGGCAGAAGGGTCTATCCCCCTTAACTCAATAAATCCTTTAACCCTCGGAGCTAAAGCTCTCCGAAACCTTATTTCCCCCATATCGTAAAAAGAGTCTAAACATATAATATCGCCCGCAACTGTAGTTCCGCTTTCGACGGACTCCTTAAATGCTTTAATTCTTAAGCCGGTTTTTTCTTCCTGCGTTAAAATCTTTCGCTTTTCTATTACAGACAAAACCCACTTCGAAAAAATACGCGGGGTATCGCTATCCGGTTTAAAAGTAATGTCGGTATGCATATGGGCATTGATAAATCCGGGAATTATGACGGTTTTATACTCTTTTCCGCCTGTCTTCCAGTTTGTTTTCGCGTTTTCGGCGTTTTTGTTTCCGCCTTGTGCGCTTTGGACCGATAATATATTTCCGGATTTTTCATCGGCAATAAGCATGCCGCCTTTTATAAAAGCCGGAAAAGAAGGAGAGGCATTAGCCGACGTCAATATATAATCGGCAAAATATTTTCTCATGAGGATAAAGCATGATTTTTTTCGTCAACGTAAACCAATACGGGTTTAAAGCCCGTCAGTTCTTTTTCGTCGTAAATCCCGAAAGTACCTATTATTATAATATCGCCGATTTGTACTAAACGGGAAGCCGCTCCGTTGACTATTATGTCGCCAGATTTTCTTGGCGCAGGAATTGCGTAAGTTTCGAACCTTGCCCCGTTGTTCACGTCCCATATGGCAACTTTTTCGTAAGACACAATACCCGCTTTTTCCATAAGTTCTTCGTCTATGGAAATAGAACCCTCGTATCCTAAATTTGCATCCGTAATCTTTACCCTGTGTATTTTAGATTTTAATAAAATTTTTTGCATAATATTTTTTTTCATTATAGCATAAACATTCTAAATTTTGCAATTATCCGCTCCGCCATTAATTTTGCAATAGGAATTTTAAAAACCGGCATTTTAGTCCGCATTAAAGGCGTGCTTTGATAAACGCGGACTAAAATATCGCGAAAGCGGAAAACGAAGTACGGCGAAACTAATCCAGTACTTATGATAAAATAAATCCGTCCCTATTATCCTAATCCCTATTATCCTAATCCCTATTATTTTTAATACAAAACTTCATAAAACTTAACTAAAAAATCAAGTCGGTTCAAAAACCCCTTCTTCATTGGGCTTTTAGATAAAAGTCCTGAATTAAAAGAGGAAATATTTTTCAAAGGAAGAGGTCTTTTAAACAGGACGGATGCAATGGCTGCTATTGACAAAAATCCAGCAAGATAAGGCATATTGCCATGCTTAAAGAGCGGCGGCAAAACTTTATTTAGAATTCGACGGCATATATTTTCATTTTTGAATTTTTTGGGTATTGCGATATAAGA
The DNA here is from genome assembly GCA_027319095.1 of bacterium. GTDB lineage: Bacteria > SZUA-79 > SZUA-79 > Acidulodesulfobacterales > Acidulodesulfobacteraceae > Acidulodesulfobacterium_A. Next base: position 4,858 of record DAHVNW010000019.1, read on the forward strand.
ATATTTGAATATTTAATTCTAATATTATATAATTATAATTAACATTTTAACCTATTTATCTCAATATTTACGTTAACCGACCCGGTAAATTATTTTATGAGGCATAGAAATATGCCTCATAAAAAGCCCTATAACATGGCGCCTTGCAAAAAAAAGAAATACGGCAACGCACCGGAAACGTGGCTGAAAATAGTCGAATCCTTTGACGAAGTGTCTTTTCCGGTTTTTCTGAAAGACGATAAACTAAGATGGGTTTATGCAAATAAAGCCACTCTATCCCTTTATAATTTAAATAAAAAAACCTATCGTTTAAAAACAAGCGCTGACCTTTTGACAAAAAAAGATTCTAATCTTGCCGTCAAATCAGACAATCTTGCCGTCAAAACAAAAAAAACCGTATTTATAAAGGAAGCTCACCAGGGCAGGTATTTTAACGTTTATAAAATACCGCTTTACGATGAAAACGGCTCTTTTAACGGCATTCTTGTCTTAGCGCCCGACGTAAGCGGAATAGAAAAAGCTAAAAACTCCCAAATGCTTATAAAAAATATTTACAGGGCTCTTTACATAATAAATCAGTCTATTATAAAAAACTCGGATCCCCGAAACCTGCTTGACAATGTCTGCAAAATATTGGTTAACGCGACGGGCGCGCCGGCGGTATGGGCGGGAAGGATTGACAAAAAAGGAAAGCAAATTACAATTGCTTCCCAATTCAAAAAAAATAATAATATTCCGTCCCTTAAAAATCAATCCATACCTTTAGATAGCAAAGAATCTCTCGGAAAAGTCGGGGGGGCAAAATGCGCAAGGACGGGCAATGTCCAGATAATCCATGATGTTTTTAAACGCAAGTCTTTAAAACCTTTTTGGGATTTTTATAAAACAAGCGGCATAATAAATTCCGGAGCGGTATTTCCAATAAAAAAATACGGAGCGGTAATATACATCCTAACCGTATATTCAGAAAAAATAAATTTCTTTTCCAAGGAAATCGTAAACTTGCTGAAAGAGGTAAGCCTTGACATAGGATATATCTTCGAAGAGAGCGAAAAAAACGAAAGGCTTATAAACCTTCCGCTGCAAGATAGCCTGACTAAAATCGCGAACAGGATCCTTTTTTTAGACAGGGCGCAGCAGGTGGTGAACAGGGCGCAGAGAAATAAAAAACTTGCGGCCGTTTTAATCATAGACATAAAAAACTTTAAGGATTTAAACGAAAAATTTGGACATAAAGCTGGCGACATGGTTTTAATTAAGATTTCCAAAGAATTGTCAAAAAAAGTGAGAAAAACAGACACCGTGGCAAGGACAGGTTCGAACGAATTTGGAATAATACTAGGCAATCTTTCTAATATAAAAGATTTAAGCCTGTTTTTTAACCGTATTGATTTGATTTTCGACAATCCTGTAAATATGCCGGGGGGAAATAAAGTCAAATTGGATTACAAAATGGGCATATCCCTTTTCCCCAAGGACGGCGGCGATCTGGAAACGCTTTTTAAAAGAGCCGAAACAGCCCTTACCCATGCAAAAAAAAACGAAAAAGAAAGAAGGCATCTATTTTCAAAATCTTTCGAGGACGAACTACACTATTTGAGCTACATCCAGGACGAGATAAAGGACGCCATCGCGTCAGGGCGCATTATCCCCTATTACCAGCCCCAGGTTCGGCTTCCCGGCGGCGAAATAATCGGACTCGAAGCGCTTGCAAGGCTTAAAGGGCTTGACGGCGGCATAAAAAACCCGGCGGATTTTATTCCTTTTATAGAAAACAACGAAGAGATAATTAGCAGCCTCGGGGAATATATGATTAAATCTGCCATTGAGGATATGCCTAAATTTCGCAATATGGGCATAGACGCGCCTATTTCCGTGAATATAGCCGCTAAACATCTAATAAATCCGGCGTTTTTAAACTTTATAGAGAAGATAAACCGCGATTACGGAAATTCCATCCGCAAAAAAATAATCTTTGAAATAACCGAAACGACCTATTTAAAAGAGATTGCGACCGCTAAAAATATATTTGAAAAAGTGCTGAAATCTGGTTTTTCCGTATCGTTAGACGACTTTGGAACCGGTTATTCCACCTTTTCATACCTTCAGGACTTTCCGGTCAGCCAGATTAAAATCGATGGCAGTTTCGTAAAAGACATTCTGGAAAACAACAAAAGCTTGGCAATTATCGCGGGCATCATAACGACCTCAAAAATATTAGGCGTCGAGGTGATAGCCGAGGGCGCAGAAACAATGGAAACCGCCCAGCTTTTATTCACGCTCGGCTGCGACAAGATCCAGGGTTATGTTGCCTCGAGACCGGTACCCATAGAAAAGCTCGAAATATTCAGCAGTGGCTTTAAATTCGACACCATCTGGCCCGAGCTTGCCCTGCCGTTCCAGAAAAAACATTATGAACTTATCGGACTTTACACGATACCCATCCACCATAATATGCGCATTCTCCAAATAATAGAAGCCCTTAACAATCCGGGCAAAAATGACGTTTACGACACGATAGCAAAAAATCTCTCCGACCCGGAAAGCTATAAAAAATGCCAGGTAGGCGTCTGGTACGAAAGCCTGGCAAAGAACGATTTAATTAAAAACAGTCCCCAATTTACTCTTCTTGGAACGCTTCATAAGAACGTCCACAATTTTGCGCACGGGCTTATCGAAAGAAAAAAGAAATTAAGCGAAAAGGAAAAAAACCTGCTGCTCGATAAATCCAAAGAGATAACGCGCCTGGTTATGGATATAATTTCCATGGTAAACATGCAGTAAGTAAACCTGTAAAAAAATAAAATAACCTGCATCAATATTTGCCGGATATAATTATGCCGATAACAAGCCGCAACTCCAACGCTGCGGCGGAGGACCGTATAAAAGCTGGAGCGGTAGAACGATAGCGGTAGTAAGATGAGTCCAATGCCCGTAACAGTAATTAGAATATTCCCATGTATTATCTGTCCGGCTGAAATAGAGCCCGTTATAACTAAAAACAAATACGAACATTAATAATTTTAGATTAAATTAAATAACTATATAATGCTTAAAAGCGTGCAAATTTCATAACTTCTTATATTTGTTACCTTATTTATTTTAAATTAAATATATAGTAATATAATATTTTTATCAGCGAATTATTAACACAATTTTTCTTAAAATTGACAGCAATAAAATTAGTTAATACAATTAACGAACAGGCACCTAACCCTCATTTTATATTTTATGGCCGCAAAAAAAAATAATTATAACGACGAACTTGATAAGCGCTATGTAGCCAGAACATTGGAACTTGCAAAAAAAGCCGAAGGGTTTGCCTCCCCAAACCCGATCGTAGGTGCCGTCGTCGTAAAAAACGGCAAAATAGTCGGCGAAGGTTGGCACGAAAAAGCGGGAATGCCCCATGCGGAAGTTATGGCATTAAATAAAGCCGGTAAAGAAGCTGAAGGCGCAACTATATACGTAAGTTTAGAGCCTTGCAGCCATTTCGGACAAACTCCTCCTTGCGTATCTAAAATTAAAGAATCAGGAATTAGAAGGGTCGTTGCCGCAGTTTCGGACCCTAATCCTCTGGTGGCGGGAAAAGGCTTCGAATACCTTATGGACGCAGGCATAGAGGTCAAATACGGAATATTGGAAAAAGAGGCTGAAAAGCTCAACGAAAGCTTTTTTAAATATATTTCAACGGGTATGCCTTTTATTACCTTAAAAAACGCTTTAACTTTAGACGGAAAAATCGGATATAAAAAAAATAAAGGGGTATGTTATATATCTTCAAAAGAATCCTTAAAATATACCCATCATTTAAGGCTGTTAAACGACGCTATAATGGTTTCGGCTAATACCGTAATATGCGATAACCCTTCCCTCGACGTCAGGCTGCTCAATGCCGGGACAAAAAAGAAATTTTTAAGCAAAAAATACGTTAAAATAGTTTTAGACCCCGATTTGTCCGTTCCTTTAAATTCAAAAATTTTTACTACGCACGGCTCGGTTTTAATTTTTACTTCTCCGCAATATAACGAAGATAAAAAAGAAAAGCTTAAACTTTTGCGGGAAAAAGGCGCCGTTATACAGGATGTCTCATATAAAGAAATTAAAGGGAAAAAATTTTTAAACCTGCCGGAAGTTCTTAAAAAATGCGCCGAAATGAAAATAACGTCAATTCTTGTCGAACCTGGACAGAAGCTTTTTGCTTCGTTAATTTCGCAAAATTTGTTCGACAAGCTTATTTTTAATTTAACGCCCGATATGATAGGCGAAGAAAAAGGTTTGGGGCTTTTCGACGAATTAAGTTTAGGGCTAAAAGATAAAATAAAATTAACCGGGCTTGAGATTAAGAAGATAAGGGACGAAATTTTTTTAACTTATTATAATGGGGTATCCAAAATAAAATAAGCTAAATAAATTATCAGCGGCATATTGCTTACCGGCATTCAAGTATGGATTTTGCTACGGCTTTCCGCCACCCCGCGTAAAGCTTTTCCCTGATTTCCCCGTCAATTGACGGACTGTAAACCTTCTCTATTTTTTTAACGCTAAAAAAATCAGGCACTGTCCAAAGGCCGGAAGCAATTGCGCTAAGTCCGGCAATTCCAAAAGCCGTCATTTCCGTAAAAAAAGTTTTCTCTACCTTCGCGTTTAAAATATCCGATTGAAACTGCATTAAAAAATCGTTTTCGCTGGCTTTCCCGTCAACCCGCAGCTTATAGCCGGAAAAATCGAAAGCCCCCGCACCGTATCCAGCTCCCTTAAATGCTTTTTCGAACTCGGCAATTACGTCTTTGGTCTGATAAGCCAAAGATTCCAATCCTGCCCTTACTATATGATTTTTATTAACCGCCCCCGTTAATCCGTCGATAAGCCCTCTTGCTTCAGGTTTCCAGTAAGGGGCGCCGAGACCGGATAAAGCGGGAACAAAATATACTCCGCCGTTTGAATCTACGCTTTTTGCCGCATTCGATGATTCGGCATTAGAATTAATAATACCGAGATTATCTTTGATGAAGCGAATAATTTCCCCTCCGGTAAAAATACTGCCTTCGAGCGCGTAACAAGTTTCCCCCCTTAATTTCCAAGCAATTGTGGCGACTAATTTATCGGAAGCAAAAACGTGCATTCCGGTTTCCGCCATTACGAAAAGTCCAGTCCCGTAAGTATTTTTTATGACGCCTTTTTCAAAACCGGCATGGGCGAAAAGGGAAGCCTGCTGATCGCCTAAAATTCCCGTTATCGGAATGGATTTTCCGGTTATATTTTTCAGGGTATCGCCGAAATAATAATCGCTGTCGCAAACTTTAGGCAATAAGGGTTCCGTGACGCCGAAAATTTTAAGAAGTTCTTTATCGTATTCTAAAGTATTTATATTGTATAAAAGAGTTCTGGCGGCATTGGAAACGTCGGTGGCATGGACTTTGCCGCCGGTCAGATTCCACAAAACCCAGCAATCGACTGTTCCGAAAATAAGCTCTCCTTTTTCAGCCTGATTTTGCGCTCCGCCGGCATTGTCCAATATCCATTTTATCTTAGTAGCCGAAAAATATGGGTCTAAAAACAGTCCGGTTTTTTCTTTGATTATCCTGCGATATTCCGATAAATCTTCGCACGTTTTGGCCGTTCTTCTGCATTGCCATACTATCGCATTATAAGCCGGCTTTCCGGTTTTTCTATTCCACAGTATCGTCGTTTCCCTCTGGTTTGTAATTCCTATGGAAACTATATCGTAAGAAGCGCATTTTTCAATCGTTTCTTTTAACGCGTGAACCGCCGTGTTTAATATATCGTACGGGTCTTGCTCCACCCACGCCGGTTTTGGGTGTATTTGCGGAAATTCGCAATAAGAAGAATGTATAATAGCCGCGCTTTTATCGAAAGCTATTGCCCTGTTGCCTGTAGTTCCCAGGTCAAGCGCTATAACGGCTTTTTTCATGCTTTATGCCCCTTTATTACCGTCAAAATTTTTCTTTTTTTTATACTTTTATGTCTAAGTTATCGCAATAACGCTTTTCGGCTGCTTTTAAATAATCGTCGTATTTTTTTCCGGCTTCTGCCAATTCAATATCGGTCAACTCCTGCGGCCTTTTGTTTAAATCTATGTTTAAACTGGAAAATATTTTTTCCTTAACGTCGGGAGGAATTCCGAAAAAAGAAGCGTATATCGAATTTTTTAATTTTTTCCTTCTTAGCTTAAAAATTTGATGGACAAAATAATTAAAAAACGGGGACGACGACGCCCATACGCAAACACGGTCGCTTTGATACTTAGGCGAAAGCGTCAATACGGCAGAATCGACCTTCGGCGCAGGATTGAAATCGGACTTGCCTGCGTCGGCAATTTTTGCTATTTCGAAGTTTAACCCGGCTATCACGCTTAAAGCGCCTCTTCCCGAATCGTTTTCCTTTGAACGGAGCCTTTCGGCAAATTCCTTTTGAAACATAAGCGTTAAATCGTAAAAAGCATCCTTCTCTTTAATAAATTTTTCCATAATCGGACCGGATATTTCGTAAGGAAGATTTGAAATTACCCTTAATTTCGAGGAAAGTTTTTTACTTAAAGCGGCATAATCGAACTTAAGGGCATCTTCGTTTATTACGTTAATATTCGTTTTGTCGTTTTCTTTTAGGCCGGCATTGTTAATTTTATCAAATTTTCCCTTAATAAAATTATAGTAAAAAGAATCTATTTCGATTACGGTAAAAGTTTTAACTTTTCCTGCAATAAGCTCCGTCAATATTCCTTCCCCCGGACCTATTTCGACAACGTCGTCGGCGAAGGAAAAATTACGGGAATCGACTATATTGCGTGCAATATCCGCATTAATTAAAAAATTCTGCCCGAAAACTACTTTACTCTTTTTATTGCTTTTATTCATTAATTTGCCGTTTTATAATTCCCATGACGCATCGGCATTAATATTTAAAAATTCGTCCCTGTCTTCTGCCGGATTTATCGAACGCTTAAAAAATCCGGCATATCCTATCATAGCCGCGTTATCCGTCGAAAGTTTAACCGATGGAAAAATTATTCTTAGATTATTTTTTTTTCCGAAATCGTTAAAAACTTTTCTTATTCTCGAGTTTGCCGAAACCCCGCCGGAAACGGTAACGGTTTTTGCGCCGTAAAGAGCACAGGCTTGGGATGTTTTTTTATAAAGAAGCGCGGCTGCTGCTTCCCTTAAAGAAGCAAATATATCGTATATTACTGTTTCTTCTATTTTGCCAGGTCCGCCGAGTTTATTAACGGTAGAAATAACGGAAGTTTTAAGTCCGCTGAAACTCATGTCCAAATTGCCGCTGCGTATCATCGGAAGCGGAAAATCGAATGCCTCTTTGTTTCCTCTTTCGGCAAGTTCGTCTATAATTCTCCCTCCAGGATAGCCGAAGCCCAGATAATTGGAAACTTTGTCGAAAAGTTCTCCGCAGGCGTCGTCTTTGGTTCTTCCGGCAAGCCTAATATCGCTATGCGATTTCACTAAGTACAGATGGGTATGCCCTCCTGAAATTACAAGCGCGATAAAGGGAAAAATATCCGGCGTTTCTACCGTGTCGAGAAACGGACTGAAAATATGCCCCTCTATATGATTCACGGGCACGAGCGGGATATTTAAAACAAAAGAAATCGTCTTTGCCTCCATAAGCCCTATTAGAAGCGAGCCTGCAAGGCCTGGTCCGGCAGTAGCCGATATTAAATTAACGTCGTTTAAAGTTATGCCGGCTTCCGATAGCGCAACCCTTAAGGCGGGTAAGGCAGCCTTTATGTGGTTTCTGGAAGCAAGTTCCGGAACAACGCCGCCATATATTCCGTGAACATAATTTTGAGAATAAATAATATTAGATAATATTTTTACTCCGCCGATTCCGCTTTTTTCGTCTTTTAAAAGGACCGCGCACGAAAAATCGTCGCAGCTCGATTCGAATGCTAAATTAATAATTTTACTGCCGTTCCGGTTTCCGTTTCCGCTTCCGCTTTCTTCCATCGGATTTTATTTTATTTAGAAAGCTTGTTAAGCTCTTGTTTTGAAAGCGCTGCGGCTTTTGTTTCGGGATATTTCGCTATTACCTGCCTGAATAAAATCGAAGCGTCCGACGGGTCGGATACATTTAGAAACCCGACTCCCTGCAAATAAATCGACATGGGAATATTTGTATTTTTAGGATACAGCCGGGAAAATTTATGAAATTCGAGTATTGAAACGGGGTATCTTTTTAGGTCAAAATTTGCAAATGCTTTGTAAAACAAAGCGTCTGCAGCATATTTGGACTGGGGATATTTATTTAAAAATTTACGGAAATCCGAAATCGCGGATCCGTATTTTTTTTTGTTAAATAGCGATAAATCTCTTTTAAATTCGGACTCCATAGCGCTTTCCCTTTCAACTACGGCTTTTCTTATCCTTGTTTTTAACGCTTTTTTAGGCGGAACGGGCTTCAGTTTCGCAAGTTTTAATAATTTCACCAATTCTTTATTGACTATTAAGCGGTACTCTCTGAACCTTTTCTGCAAAAGGCGAATATTATGGGATTCCACCTCATATTTACCGTATATATCCCTGATTTTAGCATTTAAACTTGAAAGTTTTACGCCGTTATTTGCCGTATTTAACTGCATCTGGCTGAGTTTTTTATCGGTATATGACTGATTTTGGGACAATTCCGCTGTTTTTTTGTTTAGCTTTCTGACCCGGACTTTTAAACGGTGGATTGAACCGGACTCCATAGTGGCGCATCCGGCAAGTATAGATGCGGTAAAAAATAAAATAATAGAAGCAAAAATAAAAACCCTAAAAAGTTTTTTATTGTTTTTCATATTCATAATATTACGCCTCTGTGCGAACTATGTAAAGAAATATATTAATGTTATATAAATCTAAGTTTTAATTTATCATATAAACGTTAATTTTTCAATAATAAGGCTTTAACGTCCACTGTGCATCATAGTAATTGTGCATTTCCGGAAAAATTACCGGCATAAGCCTCATCATTCCGCTTTCGTTGACGTCTATCATGTACAATTCCTGTCTTCCCGCTATTTCAGTATCGAAAGTGATAATCCGGGAATCTCTTGTCCAAGCCGGATGATTTGCGCTATACGGGGTATCCGTAACTTGTCTTGCATCCGAACCGTCGGTATCCATTATGCATACCTGCAAAGCGCCGTTTACAAAAGACGTAAAAGCTATTTTTTTTCCGTTCGGCGACCACGCCGGACTCGTATTATAGTAACTGCTGTTAAAAGTAATTCTGTGCTGGTCGCTGCCGTCGGCATTCATCACATAAACCTGCGGACTTCCGCCCCTGCTCGACACGAATGCGATTCTTTTCCCATGCGGAGAAAACGAAGCTGAAGTATTAATGCCTTCGGTAAAGGTCAGCTGTTTTATATTTCTTCCGTCGGCGTCTATCGTGTACAATTCGGTATTCACTCTGTCGGGAGTTAAAGCCAAGGCTAATTTATTGCCTGCAGGAGACCATGCCACGTAATCTGCGGGGCCGGGAAGGCGAAGTTTTATAGTTGAACCGGCCTTCAAGTTTTTTATGAAAACGCGGGGATTCCCTTCTTTAAAAGAAACATAGGCAACTTTGTTCCCTCCCGGCGAAGGATACGGAAAAATATTTATAGACGGGTTATGCGTTATTTTTTGAACCCTGTGTCCGCCAAAATCCATCGAAAAGATATTTTTAACGCCGTCTTTTTCGCCTACGAAAAATACCCTCGTGGTAAATGGTCCTTTTACTCCGGTTAAAAACTTTAGTATATCGTCGGCAAATTTATTTGCCAAGAATCTGTACTGGCTGTCCATTCCCTCGAGTGTTTCCGAAAAAAGAAGTTGCTTTGTGAAGATACTGATTAAATTGACCTTCATATGTATAATGCCGTTGGAGGTCCCGTACTCGCCGGTTATTAAATACTGCGTATTCAAAACGCTCCAGTTAGAATAATGTATTTTTTCGGGACTGATCGGCGCATGTTGCGGATTATCCAAATATGAAAGGGGGTTTACTACGTGAAAATATCCGATAGCCGAAAGATCGTGCCTGATAATGCCGGCAGCATTTTTTTCGATTTTTTTATGCCGTCCGTAAGTGTAAATATTTTTAAAATCGGGAACGGCAACCCTTATTTTTTTTATTCCGGCGGCATAAATATTTATGTAAATTTTAGCAAAAGAATTTACCGGAGATAAAATCAAAAAACCAGACGCAATAAAAAAATTTAAAAGAATAGCAAAAGTTTTAAAAAATATTTTCCTTATCTTTATTATTTCTATAATTTTCGTCATATTATTCCAATTTAAAAAATTATCGATTATATTATATTATAAGAACCCTAATTTATGCCTAATCTATCGTCCGTCCTTAAGAATTTCTTTCGGGTTAAAATTCATAAGCACGCCTGCTCCCGCATTATTGGAATTGACGAAACGCATAAAACCGGCGGGGGGAGAAGGCAAAGGACTCGATAACTTGACCGCCTCTACGGACTGGGAATCGAAGTAGCCGTTTCCCGACGATTTAACTAACCTGACCGCGTAAATGCGCCCTGATTTAGATATTTGAAAAGCGACTATCGATTTATAATTCAAATATTTATTTAGTGAAATATCGAAATTAGACGTTATAACGGAAACTATCTTATTCACATAACCTTGAAACCGGTGCACGTTGCCTCGTATTAAAGACTCGCTGAGTTTGCCGTAAGCGCTGTTAAGGCTTATCCTGTTTTGAAGGCGCGCATAAACATTTGAATTTAAAGCCGGAATATAAGGATGCGAAGGACGGCTTACTTGCTGCGGTTTTGGTTTTACTTTTTTAGGGTAAACCATGGAAGACGGTTTTTTCGTAACAATAACCGGCAAGGGCTTGACGGCTTTAACCGGAACGGGTTTTTTTTCGGGCTTGACCCGCGTCTGCCGTTTAACCTGCCCCGGCGCAGATTTTGGCTTTGGAGGATACAATATGGACCTGATCGATGCAAGCCGTCCCGGAACCCTGCTTACTATGCTGACGACGACTTTCGAACCTATTGACTGAATTTCCGGCCTGTATTTTATTGAGAGATAAACGATTAATCCTATTAATAAGATATGGAAGATAACCGAGTATATGAGATATATCCCCAATCCTTTATTGTTTTCGTTAAACATGATAATTAAACGTTTTTACCATTTTACTTTTCCGCAAGCTTGGGATTTGCGGTTACCATACCTATCTTAGTGATTCCTGCGTCTTTTATAGCCGCCATAACTTTTATTACGTAACCGTAAGGCAGCGACGAACTTGCCTTTAAAAATACCTGCTTATCGGTTCTATGCTCATATATAGCAGAAAGTTTCCTGGTTAAAACTGAAAGGCTTACTCTGAATTTGTTAATGTAAACTGCTCTGCCTGAATTAACAGAAACTACTATTGTTTTTTCGGGAGCCTTCAATGCGCGCGCGGCAGCCGAAGGCAGGCGGACGCGGATCCCGTGAACCAATATCGGCGCAGTTACCATAAAAATAACGAGTAGCACAAGCATAACATCCACGAAAGGCGTAATATTTATTTCGGACATAAGCCTGTAACTCGAAACTCCGCTTCTTCTATCTTCCTTATCGTCAAAAGGCGTGAACATAATAATTATAATTCAGTAATTAATTTATTCCTTTATAAAATCTGCCTTTCTATTATCGTCATAAATTCATATGCAAAATCGACCATTTCGTTAACTATCGACCTTACTTTGTTGGAATAATAGTTATAAGCGATGACGGCCGGTATTGCCGCAAAAAGACCTGCCGCCGTAGCTATAAGGGAGTCGGCAATGCCCGGAGCGACTACCGCAAGTCCGGCGGTTCCGGCTCTTTGAATACTTTCGAAAGAAGTCATTATACCCCAGACGGTTCCAAAAAGACCTATAAATGGAGCAGTCGAACCGACAGTGGCAAGAAAAGGAAGCGAAACTTCCAATTTTGCAATGGAAGAAAGCTGCGATTTCTTCAAAGCCCTTTCGACGTATGCAAGATTTTCTTCGTTGCTTTCTTTATTGTTTTTTTGCTCCTGTCCTTCGGACTTTTTTTTAATATTCAACAATTCTTTATACGTAACTTTAAACATAAACGCCATCGGGCTGTAATCCAAACTTTTTGAAGCCGTATAAACATAATCTAACCTTTTAGATTCCCAAAAAAGGTCGAGAAATTCTTTGTCTTCTTTTCTTGCCCTGCCGAGATAGCGAAGTTTGAAAAAGATAATTGCCCATGATATGAGAGAAAAAACAAACAGCAGGAGAAGAACTAATTTCACTACGATATTCGTGGTAAGAACATGGGCAAGCATGCTCATGGTTCCGCCTGCAACAATGCCTCCAGCAACCGCTCCGCCTATATTGCTCAGCATTATTTATACTTAATCCTCCTTGTTTTTTTATTTTAATATTATTTTTAATATCTTAATGATTATAAATCTTTTCGTCAAAAAAATCTATTGACAAAAAAATTATTACAATATATTGTATAGAAATAAAAAATATTATCAATATATTGTATATTAAATTTATAACGGATAAAAACGGGGGATGCGATGAAAAAACAAAACGAACTCGCTGACGATCCGCTTGCGGATAAATTTTCCGAAAATGCGGTTACTGTTTTAAAAAAAAGATACCTTGCCAAAGACGAAAAGGGCGAAATTATCGAAACGATTTCGGGACTTTTTAAAAGGGTTGCCAGAAATATATCCGAAGCCGACCTAAATTACGGAAAATCAAAAAAAGGATTGATAAATACAGAAAAGGATTTTTTCGAAGAGATGTCTAATCTTAGATTTTTGCCTAACTCCCCTACCCTTATGAACGCCGGAAGACCGCTTCAACAGCTGTCCGCCTGTTTTGTTTTGCCTATCGAAGACTCTATGGAATCTATTTTCGAAACTATCAAAAATACGGCTCTTATTCATCAAAGCGGCGGCGGAACCGGGTTCTCGTTTTCTTCGTTAAGGCCTAAAAACGATACGGTACATTCTACCAAAGGAGTTTCGAGCGGGCCGGTTTCGTTTATGCAGGTGTTTAACAGCGCTACTGAAGCCATTAAGCAGGGCGGAACCAGAAGAGGCGCAAATATGGGTATTTTAAGAATAGACCACCCTGATATAATCGACTTTATAACATCAAAGAAGGACACGTCTAAACTCAATAATTTTAACATTTCCGTCGCTATAACGGAAGATTTTATGGAACATGCTTTAAAAAACCGGGACTACCCTTTAATAAATCCCAGAAACAAAGAAATAGTCAAACATCTTAATGCCAAAAAAGTTTTCGATTTAATTGTCGAAACCGCATGGGCGAGCGGCGAACCGGGCATCATTTTCATAGACAGGATAAATAAGCTAAATCCGATTCCTAACGCCGGAAAAATCGAAGCGACTAATCCGTGCGGCGAACAACCTTTAGTCTCTTATGAATCCTGCAATCTCGGCTCTATTAACATCGGAAGGTTTATAAAAGAAAATAAAATGGGCAAAGACCGGCCGTATTTAAAAAGAATGCTCGAAAAGCTTGAAAATAATGCCGAAGACGGCAATATTGTTTCGGAGTATCTTGAATATGTCGATTTTAAATCGATAAGAAAAACAGTCAGAACGGCCGTTCATTTTTTAGATAACGTAATCGATAAAAATCATTATCCCATAGAAAAAATAAAGCAAATGACGCTTTCCAATAGAAAAATAGGACTGGGCATTATGGGATATGCCGATACGCTTATAAAACTAGGAGTACCCTACGACAGCGGTCTCGCGCTTAAAATAGCCGAAAATATAATGGGTTTCATAGATAAAGAATCAAAAATAAAGTCCGAAGAACTTGGGTTAGAGCGGGGCAGCTTCCAAAATTTCGAAGGTTCTATTTGGAAGGAAAAAGGATTTAGGGCAATGAGAAACGGCACGACCACTACGATTGCTCCCACCGGAACAATAAGTATTATAGGCGGCGCTTCGAGCGGGATAGAGCCTTTGTTTGCGCTTGCTTACGAAAGACGCGTTTTGGATAAGCAAACCCTCGTCGAGATCGACAAAAATCTTAAAAGCGTTTTAAATATTATGGGGGTCTATTCCAATAAACTAATCGACTATATCGTCAAAAAAGGCAGCCTCGGCAAAACATACGATAAAGACATAGCAAAATTACTTGCCAAAGACGAATATAAATATTTAAGTAAAATATTCATAACGTCGCATGATATTACTCCGAAATGGCATGTTATGACGCAGGCGGCCTTTCAGAAATTTACCGACAATGCAGTCAGTAAGACAGTTAATTTTCCTAATTCCGCAAAAAAAGAGGATATAGAAGAAGTTTACACGCTTGCCTATAACCTTAATCTTAAAGGAATTACCGTTTACAGGGACGGTTCGAGAGAGCAGGTTCTAACTGCCGGCTCTTCTGGAGACAACGGCGATAAAGGCGGCAATGTAAGCAAATACGTTTGCCCTGTTTGCGGTTCGCCTGCAAATGAACCCTTCGGAAAACCTGCATTTGAAAAAACATCGGACGGCGATGGCAATTCTATTAAGACTAAATCGAAACAAGCCGCAGCCGGACAAATAGAACCGAGAAAACGCCCCGATATTATTCACGGAGCTACCGTTAAAACTATTACGGGATGCGGCCCTTTATACGTTACGATAAATTACGACGAAAACGGAAAGCCTTTTGAGATATTTAACTCTATCGGAAAATCCGGCGGATGCGCCCAATCCCAAACCGAATCCACCGGCAGAATGGTAAGCTTAGCTTTAAGGTCAGGAATAGGAGCGGAAGAAATAATAAGCCAGCTAAAAGGGATAAGATGCAATATTCCTTACGGTTTCGGAACAAATATAATATACTCGTGCGCAGATGCAATAGGCAGGGCTTTAGAAAAAAGCCTTAACGAAAAAAACGAAAAAATTTCTGCCTGGTCGCCTTGCCATGAACAGGGCAGTAAACATGCTAACGACGATAAAGTGTCAAGCGTAAACGCGGAATTAAAAAATCAATCCGGCGCCTTTCAAGGCAGGGGCGCCTGTCCTTCATGCGGAGGTTCTAACCTTAAACACGCAGAGGGTTGTACTGTGTGCTTAGACTGCGGCTACTCGGATTGCGGATGATGCAAAATAAATAAAAATGCATCCCCCCCCTCTCTCTTTTATGGGAGGGGGAAGAAAAGAGGGCGAATCTTTTTTATTTTCAGTCTAAAAAGCTCATAAATACAGTCTGCCGTATGAAAATAAATGAAAATAAATAAATCGGTACCTTTTCCCCCTCTTTTTGCTTTTGTTTAATATCTTGCCTGTTAATACGCTAATCCGTATAAAATCATCTGTTTCAATGAACCCTGTATGGAGCCGGGCATTCCCATATGCGTCATAAAAGCCATCATGCCTGCATCGGCAAAATAATATTTCATCCTCCACATTTCTCCAAGTATCGAAACGTCCGTATAGTTTCCG
This sequence comes from bacterium, assembly GCA_027319095.1. GTDB lineage: Bacteria > SZUA-79 > SZUA-79 > Acidulodesulfobacterales > Acidulodesulfobacteraceae > Acidulodesulfobacterium_A. The sequence continues at coordinate 20,335 of DAHVNW010000019.1, forward strand.
TCTCTGTATATAAGTATTTCTATCGGGTAAGCCGTACTGTGGTCTATTCCCGGAAACTTATAGGAAGAAGTAGCCCTCGCGCCGCTGTCTATTTCTATAGAATGTCTTTCCGTGGAATTTCTCGTAACGCCGAGTTCTACAAAACCCAAAGACGGTTTTTCTATTTTATAAACCAAATGCCATCCGCCGTTATTATGTTCTATTCCTTTTAAAACAAGGTCTGCAACACCAATAAGATTTGAATTGGCGCTGCCGCTGTAATTAGATATTTGGTCGACGCTTCCCGGAAAAGAACCGCCGCCTATGCCCCCAGGGAACCTGCCGCTGCGCATAGGACCGAACTGTGTATTTGAAGGCGTTCCGCCTACCGATTTTCTTATCTCGCTTTTTATATATTTGACTACGTGTACCGCATATCCGGCATAAGAATTACCGGAAAAAGTCCTCGCCAGCGCCGGCAAATTAACCATACTTACGACTATTCCCCGATTCGGCGTGGAATAAACGGCTACCCTTAAAGGAAGTCCAAAAGCGCCGAGAGGGTAATTTCCGTTATCGACCATATATTTGTCGTAAACTTTATCGGTAGCAACGATTACAGTCGATTTGTAAGAATCTGCAGACGGAAGAGATGTGTTAAATTTTCCTATTACCGTCCAATGGCGGTTATTTAATGCGGATTCCACTTTTTTGGAAACGGACGAAACACTCCCTGGAACATTGACCGCGATATTTGTAAATACTCCGTAAGTCGCCGCAAACGCATTTTTGCCCGCCAGAAAAACAGCGGCAAAAATTAAAATAAAAAGCGGCAAAAATTTAAACTTAAAGGTGATTTGTCCCATAACTTTTTCTCCTTTTTTGTAAAAAATTTAATTTAAATTAAATTAAATTAATGTTGAACAATTTTTAAAAATTAAAGTATGATTATAACATAAATTCATAAATATTTATTATAAAAAAACTGAATTTGTTAATAACTTTTAAAATGTTCATTATAAAATAACTGAATTATGCGTTTGGCAAAAAAATTTTGTCAAGCGCATAATTCCGAAAAAAATTACAAATTGTGATATACGTCACTGATATTAATTCAATATATGATAAAATAAAATTAAATTAAATTAAAAAAAGGAGTTTTTATTATGGATGCGAATATGGACCCGCTTGTTTTATTAAGGAACGAACATGAAGAAATCAGAACGTTTTTAAATAAGTTCGAAGAATATTTGAAAAAAATATCCTCCAATATCCCTGACGAAGAAAAAAATAATCTAATAAGCGGTTTAAAAGAGCTGGCTCTATACTTCGATAAGGACCTAGAACAACATTTAAAGAGGGAAGAAGGCGCTTTGTTTCCGGTACTCGGAAATTATATAGGAATAGAAACCGGCCCTATAAACGTTATGATTATCGAGCACAATCACTGCAGGGACCTTTCGGGCGGCTTTAAAACGAAAATTAATAATTTTTATGCCGATAACGATTATAAGGGGCTTGCAAATGCCGGAATATCTTTAAGCAGGCTTTTATCGGAGCATGAAGATAAAGAAGACCATATATTATTTAATATGGCGGAGATGCATTTATCTAAGAACGAAAAGAAAGACATAGCTGAAAAAATACTTACTATTAATATTTAATAATTTTACTAATTATAATGTTAATAGCATATTATTTATGTGTAAAATATGTCTATAAATGAATAAAAATAAAAAGAGGTAAGATTATGGAAAATACCGATAAATTAAAGAAAATTAGGCTCGACGTCAGAGACGATATTAAGAACGGAGCCGACCCTTTTAAAAAAATAATGGAAGCCGCAGGCAGTTTAAAAGACGGAGAAGCGCTTGATTTAATAAACAGTTTTGAACCTTTTCCGCTATATTCCGTCTTAAAAAACAAAGGGTTCGAACACGCTACAAATAAAACGCCGGAAGGGTTCGAAATAATATTTTTTAGAAACAAAGAATCGTCTAAGCCTGTAAAAATATCCGAAGAGGCCGGCGAAAATCAATTTGCCGACGAGGATTTAAAAAATTTAGCTCATAAACGAAATACCGTGAAATTAGACGTAAGGGGGTTAGAGCCTCCACAGCCTCTTCTAAAAATATTCTCAACCCTCGAAGAATTAAACGACGATACGGCTTTACATATAATTCACGAAAGGAAGCCCATACATTTATACCCGAGGTTAAAAGACGCAGGCTATAAATTCTTAACCGAAGAAACCGGAGACGAACTTTACACTATAAAGATATGGAAATAAAATAAAGACCATCCATCCCTTAACCCCTCCCTAAAAGGAGGGGAATGTCCTAAAATAAATCTCCAATCATGAAAAAAGGTATGAATTAAATGAGAAAATATTTCGTCTTCTTACTTACTACCAGCCAATCGACAATATATGGAATAAAAGCATGACCGAAGCTATGAAAAGAACCGCGGCGGCAATTTGAATCAAATAAAAAATCCATAAAACAGAACCTGCTATAAACAATATAAATATAATATATTCAAAATATTTATTTTTTAAATCCGAAAATAATTTTCCGTATGCCCCTTTTTTTGCCTTTTCAAATACTTTAAGACTTATTAAAAACGGATATATCTTGTGCAGGAAACCGATAATTACCATGCCAGCAAAACCGAACAACGCCGTAAAGCCTAATAAATAATATACGAAAAACGCTCCGTGAATCCACCCCGACATATTAAAAAACAAGCCTGTAAACGTGGCAAAAATTAATAAAGCAATCCCTGCGAATAAATAAAAAGTAGTAATATCCAATTTTTTTTTAAGTCTTTTAATCATTAAGTTCAAAAAAATAAAGCAGTATAAAAGTATTCCCAATCCAAGCAGCCATCCGCCGGCTCCGTTAAGGTAAAAATAAGCGGCAGACATATTTCTAAAAAAAGAAGATGCTAAAATTGCAAGAATGCCGGCATTTACAGCTATTAGGTCAGACTTCCAATATAAGCCGCCCGGAGTTTTAGTCATATAAAACATTGGAAGAAGCCTGTAGGAAATAGCCATAAAAAGCATAATCGCAAAACCGGTAAACATGACATAAATATGGTCCTGTAATATATTAAAGATATTAAATCCGATTTTAAAATAAAAAGACAGCGCTAAATATAGCCCTATAGATAATCCTATGAAAAGATACGAATACGCAAATGCAATCCCTATGGCGGTATAATCCCATTTTTTTACTTTTTTTAAACTTAAAAGTATGTTCAGGTTATAAATTAAAACCGAAACAAATAGGAGAATTCCACCCGCCGCAATCATAAAACTTATAAAATAATACATTCCGATAACGAATATTAACAAAGAAGCTAAGTACGAATAATAAACCGGGTAAAAAAGTTTTTCGTAGGCTATTTTTACGCCGAGCGCCACCGGCAAAAGCATATACGAAGCCCCCATAATTACCATAAGCAAAAAACCTAAGGTAAATATGTGAGTTAATGCAACGATTTTTAAATTCATAAAAAAATACGGGGCAAAACTTTTTGAATCAAAAAACATAACGATAAAAAAAACCGGCAAAAAGATTAAAGCGGTTTTAATATGTCTTAACGATATTTCGATTGAACTGTCGGTTGTATTCATATTGAATCACCTCTTTATATTTATATTTATTTAATATTTCATTAAATTATATATCATATTATTTTATGCCGATTACGACTACGATATGATTGCCTTTCGTAAGCTGCTTATGCCAAAGCTTTATTAACATTAACTGATAATTTCGAAGTTTTTAACAGGTTAATAAGTCTTAAGCTATTTTAATGCGTCGGTTTTTATCATAGCCGGATCCCATTCCGGCTCCCATACAAAATTCACTTTTACGGCTTTAACGCCGGGAATACCTTTTAAGGCTTCCTCGACTTCGTATTTTATAACGCTGCTTATAGGACAGCCTTTTGCCGTTAAAGTCATATCTAAGTCTATATTTCCGAAGCCGTCTAAATTTATTTTATATACAAGCCCTAAATCTACGATATTAACTTCGAGTTCGGGATCTATAATACCTTTTAGCTTTTCTAAAACTTCGCTTTCGCCAAACATTGCCATAATACCTCGTCATATTTATATATTATAATTAAGTCGCTTTGCGACTTTTAGAGTGTAAATATTCATATATCTATATTAAAGTATTCAATATAATAAGTTAAAATTAAATAACTTTATAACTTTAATATAAAGTTTATCAGATTTAAAATTAAATTAAATTGATTAAAATCACATATGCGCGGCGCTCCTCGATTTTTTAAGAAGTTCTATTACTTCCTCGTCCGTAGTCTGCCTAAAATCCTCGTAAAACGCCCCTACCGCATAAAATTCTTCCGGTGAGCTCAAAACTATTACGTCGTCAACCGTTTTTTTTAATTCTTTCAAAGTATCGGCGGCTATAACCGGCACGGCTATAATTATCCTTGCGGGTTTTTCCTCTTTGAGCGATTCTATAACAACCCTGACGGATGCGCCTGTCGCAATTCCGTCATCCGCGACTATTACGGTTTTACCGAAAACCTCTATTTTCTTTCCTTCGTGCCTGTATATTTTTTCTCTTTCCCTTATTTCTTTAAGCTTAATCCTTTCTATTTTCTTTAAATATCCGTCAGGTATATAAATATGCGATATAAGCGATTCGTTTAAATAAACCTTTGGATTAGGCCCGTCAACCATTGCCCCTATAGCCAATTCTTCCTGATTCGGCGCGCCAATCTTCCTCACTAATGCCACATCCAAAGGAGCGCCTAAAGCCGAAGCAATTTCATAAGCGACAGGAATTCCCCCTCTCAATAAACCTATTACCACCGACTCCCTGCCTTCATATCTGGCGGATGACAATTTTTTTGCCAGAAGTTTTCCCGCCTCGCGTCTATTCTTGAATAACATACAGCCTCCAAATTTAAGTTAACAATATAACAAAACGCAATATCCCACACCCCCGCCCCCCGCCCTCTAATTTTTTTATATATACGGCAAAACATGTGCGCTATTATAATTATACCGCCAATAAATAATATTAAAAGAAATGCGCGGTAATACGCAATCTGCGATAAAACTTTTAAAGAAATACTAAAAATTGACTAAAAAAATAAAAATAGTATATAATTAATAAGCAATTTTTAAAAAAAATTTAAAAATTCATCGGGGCTGTTAGCTCAATCGGTAGAGCAACTGACTCTTAATCAGTAGGTCCCCGGTTCGATCCCGGGACAGCCCACCAGGTTTTATGAGAGTTTCAGAGTTCCTTGCAATCCTTAATTTTTTCGTCTATAACAAAACTATAACAAAGATTTTCCACTGCATTTCTTATATGGCTCGGAGCTAAATGACTATACCTAAGCGTCATCTTAATATCTTTATGCCCTAAAAGCTCTTTGACGGTCGTTAAATCAACCCCTTTCATGACAAGCCAGCTTGCAAAGGTATGCCGTAAATCGTGAAATCTAAAATCAACGATATGGCTTTTATTTAATGCCGTTCTAAAGCTTTTTTTGACATTATTGTAAGGTTTGCCGGTTTTAGGATTAGCAAATACAAACCCGCTTATATGTCTCGACAATTGTAGCAGCGTGTCGTAAAGTATTTGATTTATAGGTATCTCCCGCCATTCACCATTCTTAGTTTTATCAAGAAGTATTATGCGGTTCTTTAAATCTACCCTATCCCAAGTCAGTTTTAAAATTTCTGATTTTCGCATACCTGTATTTAAGGCTATTATAACGATAGGCTTTAAGAATCTGTCGGAATTATTAATCAATCTTTGCGCTTCTTCTTCGGTAAGATATTTCAACCTTTTAGTTTCGCCTTTAAGTTGTTTCGCTTTCCAGACCCGCTTTAAAACGCCTTCGTTTATCATTTCCCAGTCGGCCGCTTTCGTAAACATTCTCTTTAATGTAGCCGTCAGACGGTTAGCATAAGCTATGCTAAGACCTCGTTTGATATAGTCGTTTTGCAACAATTCCAAGTCCTGCATAGTAAAGCTGTCCAAATATCTATTTTTGAAACGCTCGGAAAGTTTCTTAATAAATCCTTTTAGGTTATAGCAGGATTTTAGCCTTCCTTGGATAAATTCAACATACCTTTTCGCAAGCTCCTCGAATAAATATCCTCTTTCTTTTTCTTTTTGCTCCTGGACGGCTAAATAAGTTTCTAACCTGTTTTTGCCTTTCAGTTCCTCCAAAAGCTCCGAATACCTTTTAGCATAGATAATTATAAATCGTAAAATAGAATCGACCCCTTTCGTCATTTAAAATTGACCCCCCTCTTTTGAATCAAATTAACTTATAATCTTCTTTTAGAAATATTAGACATCGTTATTAATGACAACTTTTGAATCAAATTAACTTATAATCTTCTTTTAGAAAGTTAAATGTTAACGAACTAAAAGGAGGTAAAAAAAGAGGTGATCAGTATGTATAAGTGGAAAGAGGTCAGAAGATTAAAAGCGGAA
>DAHVNW010000001.1 GCA_027319095.1 bacterium
GGTCCTACCACCGTCAGTTCTATTTTATTTTCCAGAGCAAAAGAAAGCAGTCCTTCTATATCGTCTTGTTTTATCGGGATGTTTATGGCTATTTCGGACGTTCCTCCGTTTCCCGGAGCGCAAAAAATTTCCGTGTTTTTACCCGATTTTTTAATTGCGGCGGCTATGGCGTGTTCCCTGCCGCCGGAGCCGATAACGAGAATTTTCATAATTGTTTAAATTATTGAATTATTTATTAATTAATTTAATGCCTTGCCTTAATCCACCGTTAAAAATTATAAAAATTGATTAAACAATTTATAAATACTGGATTAGCTTCCAGTACTTCGTTTCCCGCGAAAACGTATAGAAACATACGAAGGCGGGCGTTTATAAAAGCAGAGCCTTTATGCCGGCCGAAGTGCCGTTTATATAGAAAATTAATTTTCTATCGGTGGATTAAGGTCTTATTATAAAATAGATTGAAATATAAATAAACTTATTTGTCTTTATCGAATATTAATATTTAATGTTTAAAATGCCTGATGCCCGTAAAAATCATAGGAACGTTTAATTTGTTTGCGGCTTCTATAACCTCGTCGTCCCTTATCGAACCCCCTGGCTGGATTATGCCGCAGACGCCTATTTTTGCCGCGTATTCCACGGAATCCCTAAAAGGGAAAAAGCCGTCGGACGCCATAACAAATTCTTTGATTTCACCAAAGGCGTTTTTCATTTTTTCGAACGCAAAAACGGCGGCGTCTATTCTTGACATCTGTCCTGCGCCTATACCCTTAGTAGCACCGTTCTTTGCATATACTATAGCGTTAGATTTTACATGCTTGGCAATTTTCCACGCAAATATGAGGTCGCATAAAACAGATTCCTCCATTTTAACGCCTGTTACGGTTTTAAAAAGGGACCGGTCATCCGCAAAATCGTCTTTTTCCTGCACGAGAAAACCTCCGCAAGAGCTTTTAAAGGACAATATTCCGCTGTTGTCCGATATAAAACCTTCGTTATATTTTATTAATATCGTATTTTTTTTCGCCCCCAATATTTTTAAGGATTCTTCGGAATATTCGGGGGCTAAAATGATTTCTACGAAAAACGGTTTAATTTCGGAGGCGGTTTCCTCGTCCAATTTTTTATTGAAACCTATTATTCCGCCGTAGGAAGAAATTTCGTCGGTTTTCCTGGCAGAGAGAAAAGCGTCTTTCAAAGATTTTCCGCTGAGCGCCGCTCCGCACGGATTGGTGTGTTTTACTATTGTCGCAAAATAGTTTTTAGTCAAGCCGTTATTGAAATCCTTAATGATTCCGAGAGCAGAATCTATATCTAATAAATTATTATAAGATATATCCTTGCCCGAAAGTTTTTCGAAAGGCAAAGAACCGTCCGCCTTGTCCGTTCGATAAAATGCCGCTTTTTGATGGGGATTTTCTCCGTATCTTAAGCTAAAAGTCTTTTTAAGGCTAAGGCCTATGCCCGGGCCGAGTTCTTTATTTCCGACTTTACCGGCGTTGTCCGGATTCAAAAAACCGGCTATAGCCGCATCATATTCAGCAGTGAGTTTAAATGTTTCGTAAGCGTAAAGTTTTTTAACGCGTTCCGGAATTTCCTGTTTATTTTTAAGGTATGAAATTATGTCTTCATAAAAAGATGGGTTTATAACTACAGCAACGTCTTTATAGTTTTTTGCGGCTGCTCTTAAAAGCGAAACGCCGCCTATATCTATAAATTCTAATTTTTCGTCGTCCGCGATATTTTTGCCTGCCATTTCCTTGAACGGATATAGGTTTACAATGACGAAATCTATTAGATTTATTTCGTTTTTAATTAAATCATCCCCGTGGCTTTCATTATTTCTAATAGATAAAATTCCTCCGAAAATTACCGGATGTAATGTTTTTACCCTGCCTCCCAAAATTTCCGGAAAGCCGGTTATTTCGTCTATTTTTTTTAAATTCGCAATGCCTTCGGATTTCAAAAATTTGTAGGTGTTGCCTGTAGCTATTAGCGTATAGCCTGCAATTTCCAAATTAGAGGCTAATTCCGCTATTCCTTTTTTATCATAGACCGATATCAGGGCATATTTAATTTCAGGCATAATTCAGTTATTTTTTTAGATTTAATTTAATTAGTTTGATTTTAAAATATTAGCTATAGTAGAATATAGAGAAATTAGAATTTATTAATATTCTACTAATTTTAGATATTAATTTCAATACCTTAAGATTTAAAATTTATTGGATATGAATAATAGAAGACATGAATAATAAATAGCAAAAAGGAGAATTAAGGTTAAATGAAAAAGATTAAAATCTTGGCTTTGGCGGCGATACTGTTTTGCGCTATAAATTTTTTAAGCGGATGTGCCCTTTTATTAGTCGGAGGACTTGCAGGCACGACCGGTTATCTTGCCGCAAAGCAGGGTTACGGAGTTCAGTCTCCCGTGACGAAAAATAAATAAAATAATCAATTAATGGGAAACGATAAAATGGCTGTTACCGTCGTAGGATCGGTTGCAATAGACGATATAGAAACTCCTTTTAATAAAACGGGGGAAGTTCTTGGGGGTTCGGCGACTTATTTTTCGCTTGCCGCTTCGTTTTTAACGGACGTAAAAATTATAGGAGTCGTGGGAAGCGATTTCGGCAGGGATTATTTAAAAATTTTTAAGGACAGGTCGATAGATGCTAAAGGAATAAAAATCGAAAACGGGAAAACTTTCAAATGGAAGGGAAGATACGGTTACGACATGTCCGACCCGGAAACGATTGCGACCGAACTCGGCGTATTTTCGTCTTTCAAACCTAAAATTCCGCATAATTCAAAAACCGATATGCTTTTTCTCGCAAACATAGACCCGGATATTCAATTCGACGCCTTAAAACAGATGGACGCCCCCAGGCTTACGGCTTTGGATACGATGAACTTTTGGATAAAAGGAAAAAAAGAAAAGCTTTATAAAGTCATAGAGCTTACCGATGTATTTATTATAAACGAATCGGAGGCAAGACTGCTGACAGGGGAATCGTCCATATTTTTATGCGCCAAAACTATTTTAAAATCCGGCGCTAAAATACTAATACTAAAAAGAGGAGCTTACGGCGCGACGATGTTCGCCGAAAATAAATTTTTTATGGTTCCGGCTTATCCGTTAGAAAACGTAATAGACCCTACCGGCGCCGGAGATTCTTTTGCCGGCGGGTTTTTAGGGTATATCGATAACACCGGCGATATGACCTTCGATAACCTTAAAAAGGCTCTTGTATTCGGCAATATCATGGCATCTTTTGCCGTAGAGGGTTTTTCCGTCGACAGGTTTTTATCGGTAAAAAACGGCGAAATTAAGGACAGGTTTAAAAAGTTTAGAGAAATAACTTATTTCGAGGAATTGCCGGAGGGCTTATTATAAAATATGTTTGTAAAAAATAAATTTCTTAAGCCATTTTCTTATATTTTTATTATTATTTTTCTTTTTACCGCATTATCTGGATGCGGGTTCTCGCAGGTTCCCAAAAAAAATAAACTTAAATCTAATTTATATTACAGGCTCGGCGTGGGTTTTTACCGGAACGGGAATTTTATAAAAGCCATGCAGGAGTTTATCAGGGCAAAAAGCTTCAATCCCCTTTCCGCAAAAGATTATAACGCCATGGGCATGGTTTATATGGAAACGGCAAGAGAGGGCAGGGCGGTAGAAAATTTTAAGAAAGCGGTAAGAATAAATCCTAAATTTTCGGACGCGTATTATAATTTAGCGATAATTTATATAAAGAAAAAAGATTATTTTCCAGCCGAAAATTATTTAAAGAAAGCGTTAAAAAATCCTTTTTATAACAGGCCGTACGAAAGTTACGACCAGTTGGCCAAAATATATTTAGCCGAAAATAAGCTTAAAAAGGCAAAAAAGGTTTTAACGGTGTCTAAACTTTTGGACAAGAAATATTTTTTAACCTATTATTATATCGGCAAATATTATCTCATTAAAGGCGCTATTAAAGGCAATCTAAACAAAAGCCTGCAATATTTTAAAAAAACGTTGAATCTCGACATGTTTTTCCTACCCGCCATGTATTACGAAGGAGTTATATACTTTAAACAAAAAAAGTATAATAAGTCTAAAAAGATTTTTTCTTACGTCTATAAACAAAACAAAACTAATAAATACGGTATAAAATCCCTGGGTTATATTAAAAAAATAGCGCCGTAAGATAATGCCGTATTTAAGGTTTAAGACAGGAACGTTTTATGGAAAAAGAATCGCCGGAAACCGTCGGGGAATATCTCGCAAACGCGAGAGAATCTTCCGGGCTAACCGTGGAAGATGTTTCTTCCGTTACCAAAGTCGCGCGGCGGTATATCGAAGCAATAGAAAACGATGACTTTTCGATGTTTTCCTCTCCTCAGCTATTGAGAGGATACGTAAAACTTCTCGCAAAAACGGTAAAAGCCGACGGCAAAAAAACCGCCTCCCTTCTCGAGGATGCAATAAGCAAAGATTTTAAAGGCAGGAATCCGGAAGATATAGTAGGAAAAAGATTTAAGGAAGAAAGGCAAAAATCGGAGGATTTTAAAAAAAAGTTTTTAATTATAATTTTTAGCGGCATTTTAATTATAATTTTATCGTATGCGGCGGTTAAGACGAACGAATTTATCCGCTCAACCGGCGGAATTAGCATGTTAAAGCATTATATACCGCCGGCTATAAAATCCGAACCGCCAAAAATTAAAAAACAGGTTAACTACCGGAAACAAAATATTAAATATGCGGTAGTTTTAAAAGGAAAAGCCGTTCATAGAACGTGGGTCGCCGTTAAAATAGACCATGAACCGGCAAAGGCTTCAATGCTTCATGCCGGCAATACGGTAGCCTGGAAGGCAAGAAAAAGATTATGGATTAAAATAGGCAACGCCGGAGGGATTATTTTGAATTACAACGGAAAAAATCTTGGAAAACCTGGTACCGAAAGCCAGGTGGTTACTCTGAATTTTCCGTCTCCGGCTAAATTAAAATAAAATGAGCCGAATCCCGGCAATCCCCATATTCGCACATATTATAAATCAAATCCATTATATTTTTTAAAATAATCCGCCGGCGGCTTTGTGTCGGCCACGAAAATGTCTGCGATCCATAGTCTAATCGACGGGGGCGTGTTTATTTTTTGAAACGCTGTATCCTATTTTATCGGCTATCAAAGACGCCGTCAATAAAATTAGCCCTATGACCGGTATAATTAAAGCAATATCGCTATCCTCTATGCCTGTTTTTAATCCTTGAAGCCCCCAGTATATTCCAAAGCTAAGAAGAAGAACCGCCGCTATGCCTTTAATCCAGTGCGACGGGATTTTTTTGAAGTATTTTCTTAAATAGGCGGATAAAATTAGCACGATAACCGAACTTAAGACAAGAGCGGAAATTACCGCAAACCATTGATTTTCGGTAACGGCAAGCGGAACGGCTACGACGGCTACCTCGAATGCTTCGATTATAACTGCGTTTAAAGCGACGATGAAATGTTTAAGCGAGCATTTTTGATGTTTTACTACGGCCGTTTCCGCCTTTTTGAAAAGCGGTTTCCCCCCTAATTTCCGGGAAAAAGGGGTAAGATAAAATACGAAACTTACGAGTTTATAAGAAAAATACAATCCGACCGCTATAAGAATGGCGCCTATTATTAATTTTACGGTGAATATAGGCACGGTTTTGATTAGGGCTATGCCGCCGCCGAAAAGAATAACGAGCGTTCCGATAAATCCGGCTATTCCCCCAGCTAAGGCGCTGGAAAATCCTATGTCTTCGCCTACGACGAAAACTATTGCGGCAACTTCGCTAAGTTCGACTATTGCAACCGAAAAAACAGCTATAAATATTAAAACGTTAAAATTCATGTCAGGCATATTATATCAAATCGTTTTAAAAAAAACGACAGAATTTTTCTATTGACTTTTTAGCTGTTTAGTAATAATCTAAATAATGATTTCAGTAATAATATCTTAGTTCGAGAAAATGTTTATAATACTATTTTCTCTATTTTATTTAATTTAAAAGGGGGTAACATTATGGCAGTATCGGCTAACAAAACATTAGACGCAAGCGGATTGTCTTGTCCGCTGCCAATCGTTAAAACAAAAAAAGAAATCGACGCTTTGACTTCCGGACAGGTTTTAGAAGTAATTTCGACGGACCCGGGTTCAAAAAACGATATGACGGCATGGTGCAACAGGACGGGCAACAAACTGCTCGATTCCGCGGAAGAGGGCGGAAAGTTCAAGTTTTACGTTCAAAAAGCCTAATTATATTTAAGCATATTTACGAAGGGCGCGCGGATGCGGATAAAAATCCGTGCGCCTATGCCCGTATTTATAATGCAAACCGATAATAATAATGAAAAGAAAATTTAATTTTATAAATTTTTTATTTATTTTATTTATTATTTTACCTCAATTTTTAAATGCGGATATCTGTTTTGGACTGAAAAATCCTTTCGTATCTCCCTTCAAGGCAAAGCAATATAAAAGCTTTAAAGAAAATCCTTTGAACGGGCTTAACCTTCAAGCTATCGTCAGCGGGTCGGATAACAACAAAAATATTGCTATTATTAACGGAAAGCCTTATTACGCCGGTTCCAGGATTATGCAAAAAGTCATTGTAGGCATTACGGATAAGGCCGTTATAATAAAGTTAAAAAATGGAAAAATAGTCAAGCTTATATTGTCGAAATTTGAAGGATTTAAAAAATAATATTTAATAACGCGATAATAAATTTATGGTTTTTAAATCCAGGCATAATATAAATCTTATTTTCTTTTTATCCCCTGTTTTATTAACCGTTTTTTTTATTTTTTTCGGCTTTCCCACAACTTCCCGCGCTTTTAATTACGGTATAAGCGGCTTGTCGGTTCCCGGTATTAAAATCCCGAACGAAAAAATTACGATAGAGGGCAACGATATACCGTTAAGACCGTTAATAATGGGAATATGTCACGAATTCAGGTTGAATTACGTTTTAAGCAGTTCCGTGAACGGCAGCGTCACCCTGCATATAAGGCATATACCCCTGCCATATGCCCTTTCGATAATTTTAAAGGCGGGCAATTTAGGATACGGCGATTTTAACGGAATTTTATTTATAGGGCCGCGTTCGTCGCTTAAAAATAATTATATCGATTACGGGATAAAATTAAAAAATATTCAAGCTAAAAATATTATTCCAGATTTGACGCCGGTTTTGCCGGCGGGGGCCAAGGCTTACGCTTCGCCGCACGGAAATTTTATATTTGTTTACGATATACCCTCTAATATAGGTAAAATCAAACGCATTATTAAAAAATTAGACGTCAGGAAAAAGGTCGTTCTTTTGAACGCGCGGGTCGTGGACGTCACGGATAGTTTCGTTAGAAATCTTGGAATTGCATGGTCTTTTTCGCCGAATAGCAACAATACTATAATATCTACTTCTACTTTTCCGACTGGTTTTACCGGAGCGACGACGTCTACCGCCGGTTCTAACACCCTAAACGTGAGCATGGGAACGGCATGGCAGAATTTCGGCATACTTTCCGCGCAGTTGTCTTTAGGTCAGCAGTTAGGCTGGGACAAAGTCGTCGCGTCTCCAAGCGTTTCGGTTGTGAGCGGACAGGCGGCTACCATAAACTCCGGCGTTACGCTATATTATGTCGCATATACGGCTTCGGGAGGAGCTTCGACGTCTAGTCCGTCATCGAGTCCGTCGGCCGGCGGCACGACGGTTATAACGCAGGAACCGGTTACGTCTTCTCTTCAGACTATTACGCTGGGGCTCACTCTGACGGTCACTCCGATAGTAGAAAGCAAAAATTCCATTATGCTAAGCATTAACGTGACTAATTCGCAGCCTGATTTCGGACAGGAGGTCAACGGATTTCCCTCCGTAAACAATAAAAGCCTTTCTACCGTAGTCACGGTCAAAAACGATTCCACTTTAGTTATAGGCGGCATTTTATACACCGATAAATCTCATTCTAACAACGGCGTTCCTATTTTATCCACCATTCCCGTAATCGGCTATCTTTTTTCTTCCAGGCAGAGGAGCGTTTCGAGGGAGCAGCTGATGGTGTTCATTTCTCCCAAGATTGTAAAATAGCTAATAAAAAAATAAATTTAGTTAGATGGCCGGGACAGAAAAAGAAAAGAAAAAGGAAAACACAATCAAAACCGAAGCCAAAATGCCTTTCTTAGAGCATTTTTCGGAATTAAGGAAGAGAATATTTTATATATTTATTGCACTTGTCGTATGCATGGGATTTTCATGGCATCTTTCTTATAAAGCGATAAATATTATAGAAACCCCATTAGAAAATCCGACTTATATAACGTATTTTTCCGGGTATGCAAAAAAAGTTATAAAAAAGAAAATTCCTTCGCTATATTACACTTTCGGATTAAATAAAACCCCGAAAAAATTCACGAAGCATATTTTGCATTATTCCAAGCCCCTGGAGCCCTTTTTTATGCAGGTTAAGGTGTCTCTAATTCTGGGATTTATGATAGCCCTTCCTTTTATATTGTTCCAAATATGGCAGTTTATAAAACCCGGTTTGGAAAAAAAAGAAAGAATGTACCTATTGCCTTTTTTGATTTTCGGAACGCTTTTTTTTGGGTCTGGAGTTATTTTTATGGTTTTTTATATATGGCCTGCGGTTATTAACTTTTCGTTGAGTTATCAGAGCCCGAACCTGTCCCCGCTCATAAATCTAACCCATTATATTAATTTTGCCTTAAGGCTTGGGCTGATATTCGGCATAATATTTGAATTACCCCTGGTTTCCGCCCTTTTTTCGCTTGCAGGAATATTAAAATCCGGATTTTTAAAGAAATACAGAAAGTATGCGTTGATATTAAGCCTTATAATCGCCGCTTTTCACGCGGACATAGTCACGATGTTTTTTATAGCTATTCCGCTTTATTCCATGTATGAAATAAGTATTATTATATCTTCCTTGATTTGGAAATTTAAGAAAAAGCCTTCATAGAAAACACATCGCCTCTTATTTCCGATTTAATATCGGGAAATAATTTTTTGCTTGCCTTGACCGAAACGTAATTTATTATTAGAATTCTTTTCATAGAATTTAAATTTTTTATAAATTCGATGGCTTTATTAAAGCCTCCGGTTATGGAAATATCGACCGGCAGGGTAGTTATGCCTTTATATTTAAACGGTTTTCCAATTGTAATGCCTTCTATCGCAAAATTATAGGCGGGTTTGCTTAAAGAAATATTTTTTATTAAACTTGCGACTTCAAGCGTTCCCGGAAGCATAATTTCGGCCTTTTTTAATTTTATTTTTAATTTTTTCGTCTGATTTTTAATATAATAAAGGCTGTTTCTTTCGCTCGAAATAGAGCGCGTGGAAAGTTTTACGGCTTTTATCCTGTTTTTAATTTTAAGTATGGCTTTATTTTCGCCGGATATTTTTTTATTTGCGGAGTTTAAAAATATATCCCGGTTTATTAAATAAATAAGTATAAAAGCCATCAGTATGACCGCGGCGATTTTATTGGTCCTTAAATACGACGGCAATTTTTTTATTTCTTGGGTAATCTTCATTTTTTGTTTCTATATTTGTAATTAACGAGATTTAAAAGGGCTTTTAAATCAAAAGAATAAAACGTATTTCCGCTTATAATTTTTCTTCTTGCCCCGTTAAGCGTTATCTTCGTAAACAAACCCGTTTTTTTAAGATTATTTATATATGTAGAAATTCCCGACAGGGATACGCTGTTTCCATTCACCGCTACGACGCCTTTTTCTAAGGACAGTCCGTTCATCCAGACTCCGCTGGGAGAAGCGGCGACGATTTCGTTTATTTTTTCGTTCCAGGCGACTTTGAGATTTTTAAGGTCGTTAATAAGTTCGATTTTTTTCCGCAAATCTTTCAAAAGAATTTTTCTTTTATCTATTGCGGATTCAAACGTTTCGTTTAAAATATTTTTTGTTTTTAGAACGTTCAGCCGCTGGTTCAATTGGGATATATAAGCTTTTTTATAGCCGTTGCCGACGAACGAGGCTAAATCCATCAAACATATAAAAACTATGTAGCCGGCAATTACCATAAAAATTATTAACCTTTTCTTGTTTCTTGCAATCCTGTTTTTATCTTTTGCCGGTAATAGGTTTATTCTTGTTTTTTCAAGAGGTTTACTTTTCATATGAGCTTTAATTTCTATTATTTTTAGGAATTATGCATTTTACAAAGCAATATATTGCGGGTTCTTATTAAAATACTGTCCTGTTTTGCAAGCGCATAATTCCGTTATTTTTTTATGCCTATCTGTTTACGATTAAACCGAAGGTCGTCCACATCTCGTCTAGGGGCCTAAAAAATTCGTAGTCTTCGATGCCACGGTTTTTTAATTTTTTTGACAGGTAAAACGAATATTTTTCTGATGTTATCAGGTTTAATAAGGAAACGGAATAAGCCCTTAGCATTACGGCTTCGGAAATTTTAGCGTCGAACCCCTTTTTGCCCGAAAAAATTCCGGTAAGAATAATTTCGTCTATTGGTGGGAGAGATTTTCCGGCAAAATAAAAATCTATCGTTCTTTTTAATTCTCCGGCTACAATATCGGACGATTCTATAGAATTTTGAATTTCAAGATTTAATCCGTCCGCCGTTCTTTCGAAATTAATCGAATTATTGAGTATTATTACGATTTTTACGGTTTTATGCCCTATGTCGCATACAAGCAGGTGTCCGGTTTTGTTTTTTTTTAAGTATCTTATGCTGTTATAAACGGCAACCGTTTTGCATTCTATGGATTTTATTTTTATTCCGGCTACGTCGAATATATTTTTAAAGTTATTTATATCTTCGTCTTTGGCGGCAAATGCCGTAACGTTTAGTAATGTTCCGTTTTCGGAACCGCCGTTTTTTTCCGTGTATATA
Organism: bacterium; assembly: GCA_027319095.1. Classification (GTDB taxonomy): domain Bacteria; phylum SZUA-79; class SZUA-79; order Acidulodesulfobacterales; family Acidulodesulfobacteraceae; genus Acidulodesulfobacterium_A. Next base: position 10,917 of record DAHVNW010000001.1, read on the forward strand.
TAGTCGAAGATGCAGCGGGATATCGGAAAAGGAAGAACTTTTTTAAGTTCGTATTCGACTGCAAGTTTAAGGTCGGATGCCGGCATATTCGGTAAAATAAAATTATAGCTGTTCGCCAAGTTTCCGTTAATAGAGGTCAGCACGTTTTTTTTATTTATTTTATTTTCGGAAAAAATTTTATTAAGGCTTATGGAAGCAGTGCGGGTGTCCTTATAATTTAACCCGTCCACGGCTAAATTTATAAAATTATTTAAAAAATAGCCGAAGCCTTTTTTGCAGATTTCCATAATTTTAAACCGGTTATAACCGATTTCTACAGCGGTAAAAATTTTCATATGAAATCCAGTATTTTTATATATCCGTTGAAAAATTCGAATATAATTCCTTCCACATTGATTTTATCGTTCGGTATTTTATTTTTATCCACGGCGTATAATTTTAAGATATTTTCCATTTCTTTGCGCCTGTTAAACATCATAGCTTTGTGTTTTGCGCAGTTGTTGTCATAATAAAAAGGCGAAGATTGCTCCCGGGAAAACTTTCCGGTATTTGCCGCAATATTTAACGTCCAGTAGCAGTTATGTAAACCGTTATTTTTTGAATTTTTATTTTTAAAGTCCCGTTTGTTTATATCTAAAAGCGTTATATTCCTTAGTAAAAATCTGGGTTTTTCGTTAAGCGGTCCAAAAGGCGATATTAATTTTATCATCTCGGATAACTCTTTGCCGGCAAGATAATCCAAGTTAATTTCCTCGTCGTATCCGCATTCGCTGGAAGCCGGGTTAAAATCGAGGCTTTTGATGTTGCCGGGGTTTGTTCCGCAGTGGTTGGAATCGTTTTCGGGCGCGCTTTGCCTTTCCGCATCCGATAATACGGCGGATATGAAATTATTTATTTCGCTTTCCTTTTTTATAGTCAAACCGCAAGCCATTTTATGTCCGCCAAACTTGATAAAAAAATTTTCGTACTTTTTTAAAAAAGCGTATATGTCTATGTCGCCGCACGACCTTGCCGAACCGATATAAACGGCTTCCTTATATCCAGTAAGAAGCAAAACCGGTTTCTGCAATCGTTCCGCAAGCTTAGACGAGACTATGCCGATAACGCCTGGATGCCATGATTCGCCTTTAAGTATTATGACGGGGAGAGTTTCTTTGCCGTTTTTCAATTTTCCGTCTATAAGTTCCATCGCTTCGTTAAAACATTCGTCTTCGAACTGCTGCCTTTTTCTGTTAAACGCTTCGAGTTCCTGTGCAAGCTCAAAAGCCTCCCCGGGATTGGTCCGCGTTAAAAGTTCTACGGCGACCGAAGGATTTCCGACTCTGCCGGCGGCATTTATTTTAGGGGCTATTTTCCACGCCACGTCCGATTCGTTAATATTGTCGAAGCGAAGTCCGCATATGCGTCTTAATTCTTTTATTCCGGGCCTTGGATTGCAGTTGAGTATTTTTAGTCCGAAGCGGGTAAGAATCCTGTTATCGCCGTACATTGGAACTATATCGGCTATAATTCCGAGGCATACGATGTCTAAGTAGTCTTTGAGGTTAGGATAGGCAGACAGCAGTCCTTCCTTTACCAGATGTTTTCTGAGGGCTATACCCAGATTAAACGCTATGCCGACGCCTGGTAAAAATTTGAACGGAAATTTGTCGTCTTTGCGTTTCGGATTTAGTATTGCAAAAGCATCGGGCAAAATTTCGTTTTCGCCGTCAAAGGGAACCTCGTGATGGTCGCATATTATTACGTCTATATTCTTGGAGTTTGCATACGCTACTTCTTTTACTCCGGTTATTCCCAAATCGACGGTTATCATTAAGGAAAGGGGTTTTCTTCCGCTTTCGTTAACAAAGGAATATATTTCGTCTATAGGCTCCATCCCAAGCCCGTAGCCGTCTTTTATCCGGTCGGGAAGCTTATAAAAAATAGGGCAGCCGGTTTCTCCTTGCTCCGGTTTAATAATCTTTTTTAATTCTTTTAAAAAGGAAACAAGAAAAGAGGTCGCCGTTATTCCGTCCACGTCGTAGTCTCCGTAAATGCATATCGACTCGTCGCAGAAAATAGCTTCGGTTATGCGGGAAACGGCTTTTTTCATGTCGGAGATAAGAAACGGATCGTTAAGGCATTTTAAGGAAGGATTAAGATAGTTGTCTATAAAACAGTCCAGTTTGCCTCCCGGTTCGTGAGCGTTTTTCGAAAATATTTTGGAATAAAAAGGGTCGAAATTAAGCTGGGAAATTATCCTTTTAAGTATTAAGGATGAAGCGGTATCGTTAAAATATATAGGAAGGCGTTCTTTTAGAAATCGGTTGACATATTCTTTTTCCATATCTTAATTTTAAATTTATATGCGCATTTTCTCAAGTATTTATTTGTAATGTTTTTCATTTAAAATAACCATTATGGGGCTTGCTATAAATATCGAGGAATACGTTCCGATTAATATTCCCAGCAATAAAGTAAACGCAAAATCGTGAAGGACTATTCCTCCCAGGAAAAACAGCGACAGCACGACGAGAACCACGGTTAGCGACGTGACGACCGTTCTTGTTAAGACTTCGTTAATGCTTATGTTTACGAGATTTTTTAAATCGATGTGCCTTGCTTTTTCGGTTTCGATTTTTAAATTTTCCCTTATTCTATCGAAAACGACGACCTTGTCTGTAAGCGAATATCCCGCCACCGTCAAAATGGCGGTAATAACAAGCAATGTTATCTCTTTTTGGAATATGAAAATGACGCCTAAGAGGGCAAGAATGTCATGCGCGAGGCCGATAGCGGCGGCAAGGCCGAACCTGAACTCGAACCTCCATGTAATATAAAGTATTATCGCGGCGATAGAAATAATAATCGCGATAACGGCGTCTTCGGAAAGTTTTTTGCCTACGGAAGGGCCTATCATTTCGCTGCTTATAACTTTAGGCGGATTTGCTCTAAAGGCTTTTTTAATTATGCGCTTAATTTTAGCCGTATAAGCGTTCAAGTCTTTCGCCTCCGCTTTAGTCTGGACTATGATATCGTTTTTGCCCTTAATCTTGACTAATTTTACGTCTTTAAAGCCGGAAGGAAGAAATATTTTTCTGACGGAGGAAGTCGAAATTTTATGCTTGAACGCAAGTTCCATCGAAAGACCTCCCGTAAAATCTATGCCGATTTTAGCCGAGCCGGCTATCATCAATATTATTTCTATAATACCGAAAATAACGAGAATAGAGGATAAAACGAAAGAATATTTTCTTTTGCTTATAAAATTATAATGCGTGTTTTTAATAAATTCCAATTCTTTGCTCCTTTTTATAACGACTTATAACAACAATAATTTTGCGATGCAGCCGAATAAATTCCGGTACATGGTTAAATGCTTAATTTATTAAGTTCTTTTTTGTTGGATATTATATCGAATATAACTTTCGTTCCGACTAAAGAGGTAAACAGGTTAATCATTATGCCGAGAGAAAGCGTGACGGCAAAACCTTTTACAGGACCAGAGCCGAAATAAAACAGGACAGCCGCGGTAATAAGCGCCGTAACGTGGGAATCTAAAATAGTAAAAAAGGCTTTATTGTATCCGTTTTCTATGGCTATAACCACAGGTTTCCCTTCCCTGAGTTCTTCCCTTATTCTTTCGAATATAAGGACATTAGAGTCCACCGACATACCGATTGTCAGAATAATTCCCGCAATGCCGGGGAGGGTCAAAGTTGCGCCGAACAAGGAAAGAGCCGCCATAAGAAAAAGGACGTTTTCGAGCAGCGCGAAATCGGCGATTAAGCCGGAAAGCCTATAGTAAAAAATCATAAATCCGATAACAAGAATAGTTCCTACTATTGCGGCAAGTATGCCGTCGTGAATGGAATCCGCGCCAAGCGTGGGCCCAACGGTATTGTCCTGTATTATTTTTACCGGAGCGGGCAGCGCGCCTGAACGGAGGGCGATAGCGAGATTATTTGCCTGCGCCATAGTGAAACGTCCCGAAATGGAAGCGTTTCCCCCAAGAATAGGTTCTTCTATCACCGGAGCGGAAATAACGTTGTTATCGAGTATAATGGCGAGCCTTTTACCGGTATATTTCGTCGTAATATTGGCAAACCGCTTAGTTCCCGCCGTGTTCAGGGAAACGCCGACGACCGGCTGGTTATAGCGGTTCATCTGGACGTTGGCGCTAGAAATATCCGCCCCGCTCATCAATACGGCTTTTTTAATAAGATAAGGTCTTTTCGCCGTTTTATGGGTATATTTATTGTACGTGATATGATAAAGAATTTCGTCGCCGCGCTGAATTTTCCCTTTTAAAGCGTTTATGATGCTGTGCCGGTCGTCGACTAACTTGAAGGTGAGCCTTGCGGTTTTGCCTATGAGCTTAATAGCCTGCTTGACGTTTTTTACGCCGGGCATTTCGACGACGATTAAATCTTTTCCCTGCCGCGCAATTTTTGGGGCTACGAGTCCGAACTGGTCTATCCTGTTTCTCATAACCTCGACGGCGCCGCTCACGGCTTCTTTTTTATAGGTAGAGACGAAAGACGGCTTAAAATTTATTATACTGCCGGTTATCCGCAGCGAAACGTGATGGTTTTTGAGATAATTTTTAAGCGCGGAAACGGCCGTTTTATTTTTTAAGATACCGTCGCTTAAGATTATGTTGCCTTTTTTAAAGGTTAAATCTTTGACTTTTCCGATTTTTTTTGTTTTCATGAAAGATTTTATGTCGGAATAATCTTTATATAATTTTTCTTTTACCGCCTTGTCCGATTCCACTTTTTCGACGAGATAAACGCCGCCTTGAAGGTCAAGCCCCAAGCGCATTTCGGTATTTCCGATTATAGCTTTCCACCAGCCCGGCGTACCAGGGTAGATAGAAGGAATTATCGAAAAAAAAGATATAAAAATAAATGCTATTATTAAAATTACGCGAGTTTTAACCGGTTTCATCAATCCCCACCATATTAAAAATTTCAAAAAAGATATTATTTGTTAGTTTTGGCGGCTATGGCGCTTTTCGCAATTTTTATTTTTACGTCTTTCGCGATTTCTATGGTAAAGACCTGGTCCGCAATTCCGTTTATAATACCGTATATTCCGCCGTTAGTAAGGATTTCGTCCCCGACTTTAAGGGATTCTATCATTTTTCTATGGTCTTTAGTTCTTTTTTGCTGAGGGAGTATAACTAAAAGGTAAAATATTACCACTATTGCGATAAGAGGCGCAAAATTTATTAAGGTCGCCTCCCATCCGCCGCCCTGGGAAGAAGCTGTGCCGGAAGAGGCCGCCTCCGCCGTTTTAGCCGCAAAAATATTAAATAAATTAGATAAACCCGGGATAATTTTCATTTCTTCTCCTTTATTATAAAATTTGTTAATTTTAATATATTATATTTATATTTAAAGAAAGTCAAAGCAAAGATTCGTCCAAAATCCCGATTTAGAAAATATTTATAAGTTTTACGCTAAATAACGCTTATAAACCGCATGCCGCTTATGCAGAAAATAAATTTCTAAATCAGGATTTAGTCGTAGTTCTTATAAAATTCGTAAAAATTACCGTTTTCTATAGATTTGCGTATCTGCATGATAAGGTTTTGATAAAAATGCAGGTTATGAACGGTTAAAAGCCTCTGCGAAAATATTTCCCTGCTCATGAAGGCATGCCGGACGTACGCGGCGCCGAAGTTTTTACAGCAAAAACAGGAACATTCAGGGTCTATAGGCAGGGTTTCCGATTTATAAACGGAATTTTTAATGTTTACCGTGCCGCGCGACGTAAAAACGAAACCGTTTCGCGCATTCCTCGTCGGCAGGACGCAATCGAACATATCTATGCCCAGAGCCACCGCTTTTACGATGTCCGCGGGAGTTCCTACGCCCATAATATAGCGCGGTTTCGTTTCCGGAAGATTTGAAGCCGATATTCCGAGCATTTCAAGCATAGTTTCTTTCGTTTCCCCCACGGCTAAGCCTCCTATGGCATAGCCGTCCGCGTCTAATCCGGACATTATGCGCGCGGATTTTTCCCTTAAATCTTCGAAAAAGTTTCCCTGAGTAATAAGAAAAAGCAGGTTATCCTTTTCGGCTTCGTATCGGGCTTCGTTTCCGGTTCCGGTTTTGCGCTCCGTCCGCCGGTTAAAAACGCCCGTTTTTTTTGCTTCGATAGATTTTTCCGCCCACCTTAAAGTCGTATCCAAATCTTTTTCGGCCCTTTCTTTTTTTACACCGTGACCAGAAAAGACGTCCAGCTGCATCATTATATCGGAATCTAAGATTTTTTGAATTTCTATTACGCGCTCGGGAGTAAAAAAATGGGTTTCCCCGTCTATATGGGACATAAATTCGACGCCGCCGTTTTTAATTTTGGCAAATTTTGCAAGGCTGAAAATTTGAAATCCGCCGGAATCCGTAAGAATGGATCCGCCGTAGCCGGTAAATTTTCTCAGCGAGCCGAATTTTTCTATAACGTCCGTTCCAGGTCTTAAAAAAAGATGATAGGCGTTGGAAAGCATAATTTTAAACCCTTCGCCGTATATCTCGAAAGGAGAAAGCGATTTCACGGTTCCTATAGTTCCTACCGGCATAAAAACCGGAGTTTCTATCGTCCCGTTTTTCGTAGTAAGCAAACCTAATCTTGCCTTAGTCCCGGAATCTTTTTTAATTATCTTAAACATTATAGTTATTATATATTATACAGATACATGGCATCGCCGTAGCTAAAAAGAGAGTAGCCGTTTTTTAACGCTTCTTCGTAAACCGCCCTTGTTTTTTCTATGCCTATCAATGCGCAAATCATTATGTAAAGAGAGGATTTAGGCTGATGAAAATTAGTAATCAGGTTTTTAGTTATTTTAAATTTATATCCCGGATAAATATATAACGAGGTTTCGAGGTTTCTTCCGCAAGCCGCCTTAACGCCTCCGCCATCGGCGGAGGCGGAGGACTCTAGACATCTTACGGTGGAAGTGCCGGTCAATATAATTTTATTTCCCGATTCTATCGCGCCGTTTATAATATCCGCCGTTTCTTTCGAAATAGAATAGGTTTCTTTATGCATATCGTGTTCTTTTATGTTTTCAGTCCTTACGGGAAGGAATGTTCCAAGTCCTATATTCAGTGAGACCGGTGCGAAAACACCGCCCCTGGATTTTATATTTTCTATAGTCTTGCCGGTAAAATGAAGTCCGGCGGTCGGCGCGGCTACGGAAAAACCGCCGGTTCCAGTCCCGTCGGCGTAAACGGTCTGATAGTATATTTCGTCGGCTTTACCTGTGGAACGCTTAATATAAGGCGGAAGAGGAATTTGGGCGCATTTTTCGAATATGCAGTCGTAATCTTTTTTGGTTTGCATAGATATTTCGAAGTTTCCGCCGCCCAGTTTTTTAAGTATTTTAATAAAAACGGGGATGTTTTCGGAAACGCCCCCGCCGCGCCCTGCAACAGCTATTTCTTCAGATTCTTTAACTGATTTATGCGATTTTACCAAAGCGTTTAATTTTAGAGGAAAAGATATATCCTGCGGGAATTCGGTTATAAATATTTCGACTTTGCCGCCGGAAGCCCTGCTTCCTAATATTCTGGCTTTTTTTACGAAGGAATTGTTTACGGCCACGACGTCGCCTTTGCCTATGTATTCCGAAATTTCATAAAATTTTTTATGCCCGATTTTAAAATTTTGTACGTCCACAGCTAAAAGTCTCGCTTTGTCCCTGTCTTTTTTAGGGTATTTTGCTATTAGTTTATGGTCGAATTCGTAATCGAATAAATTTATATCCATAACGCAGGCTATTATAACAAATTTTTCGATGCTTGCAAAACTTCGGCGTATCGTATAAGCTATGAATATATTGAGGTACCGATATATGGAATTGATTTATAATAATAGTACAAAAAATAATTACGATTGTTCGACGGTAATCGGACACGAAAAACAGCTGAATTTTTTAAAAAGCTTATATGTCTCCGGCAGAATACCGCCTGGACTTTTGTTTCACGGTCAAAAAAACATAGGAAAAAAATTTGCGGCCATAGCATTTGCCGCCTCCGTTTTATGCGAAGATTATGCCCTAAATTTTGCTTCCGTCGGCAGAGAAGGCAAGGAGGACGCCGGAAGCGATAATTCTTTAAGGTTTTGCGGCAAATGTCCGTCGTGTTCCGCGGTATTAAACGGAATAAGCCAACATTTTTTAATTATCGAGTCTTCCGCCGGTTCCATAAAAATTGACGATATTCATAAAGCCGCGAAGTTTTTAAGCCTTGCTCCAGCATATCCGGGGTACCGGTTCGTTATTATTGGAGAGGCTTCGCATATGAATGCGTCATCCGCAAACGCTCTTTTAAAAATTTTAGAAGAACCTCCCGAAAAAACGGTTTTTATTTTAATAACTTCATCTGCGGGCATGCTTTTGCCGACTGTTATATCGCGGTGTCAGCTGACGGGTTTTCATCCTGTTCCCGAAGAAACGCTCTTTAATTACTTTAAAGCCGAATTTCCAGATATCGAAAACGTAAAGCTCAAAGTTTATTCAAAGCTTGCAAGAGGAAGTTTCTCGGTTTTTCGCGCACTAATCGAGGGAAATTTTTTTGAAAGAAGGCATTTTTTAATTAATTCGCTCTTTAAACCGTTGTTCGAAGGAACAAAAAATTTCTACGACATATCTTCGCAGTTCGGCATTATCGAAAAAGCGGCAAAAGATGCCCTAAAAAAGAAAGTGAAGGAAAAAGAAGCAAGCAAAGACGGCGATATTGATATGTCTTCCGTTTTTGAATCGATTTTGCTTATTTTTAGGGATATTTATATATACTTTGTGTCAAAAAACGAAAAATTATTATATAATGAAGATATAGCTGAGGAAATAAAAGAATTGGCATTATCGCTTAATCGTGATTTTAAAGGAAGCGCCGATAAGCGATTGAACTGGGACGGCAATGCGACGGAGAGAATGGAACGGATGGAGCGCATAATCGAAAATATGATGGATTATACCGCAGAATATATAGAAAAAATAAACGGCTATAATCCGAATAAGTCTATTGCCTTGGATTCATATTTTTCTAAGCTTTTTGACGAAATGAACAATAAACGATAAATAATAAATAAATGAGAATAGCAGAAGTAAAAATACCAGAAATGGGTTATATTTTGGAATGCATCGTAAAGGTTCCGGAACTCTCATTAAACGACAGGGTGCTCGTCGAGCGGAAAAATATTATTTATGCAGGGACCATCTCCGGAGAAATCAAAGTTTTAGGGGATAACGGTCAAATTCCAAACCCGCCGCCGGATTCTTCCATAATTAGAAAACTTTTTCCTTTCGAAAGCGCCGATAAATTTATGCATTATAAAATTGAAAACGAAGGTTTCGATTTTTGTAAAAAAAATGTGGAAGACTTAAAACTTGAGATGAAATTATTGCTGGTTAAATATATGCCCCAGGAAAATAAGCTGTTATTTTACTACAGCGCCGAAGACAGGGTCGATTTCAGGGAACTCGTAAAAATACTTGCGACAAAATTTCATTTAAGAATAGAAATGCGCCAGATAAACATTCGCGACGAGTGTAAAATATTAGGCGGCATAGGCGTTTGCGGTAGAGTCTGCTGCTGCGCCTCGGTGGTAGGCGAAATGAGCGCGGTTACCTCCAAAATTACAAAACTTCAATGCCAGAATACAAGCAAATTCATAGGTTATTGCGGCAGGCTTCTTTGCTGTATCGCTTTCGACCCTCCTGACGAGGAAGAAGCTGACCAATGTCAATGCAAAATCAATGAGAAAATTAACGAATAAAATATGAAATATTTTTATGTTACCACGCCTATTTATTATGTAAACGATAAACCTCACGTAGGACACGCTTATTCCACCGTTATAGCAGATTGCGCGGCAAGATTTAAAAGGTTATCGGGCTATAAAGTATTTTTTCAAACCGGAACCGACGAACACGGGTTAAAAATCGAAAAAGAAGCTGATGCCAGAGGGATTGCCCCAAAAGAACTTGCCGACTCGATGCATATTAAATTTAAAGAACTTTTTTCGGACTTAAATATATCTTACGACAGGTTTATCAGAACTACCGATGCCGACCACGTCCAAACCGTCAGGACCGCTTTCGAAAAATTATTAAAAAACGGAGACATATATTTGTCGGAATACGAAGGTTGGTACTGTACTCCATGCGAAACGTTTCTTACGGAAAAATCTCTGTCGGAAGGCGGAAAATGTCCTCAATGCGGAAGGCCGGCTTCAAAAGTTAAAGAAGAAAGCTATTTTTTAAAATTAGACAAATACGAGAAAAAACTTTTAGATTTTATAGAAAACAATTCCGGTTTTATAAAACCGGAATTTAGAAAAAACGAGGTATTGTCTTTTGTAAAAGAAGGATTAAAAAATTTAAGCATATCGAGAACGTCTTTTAAGTGGGGAATTCCAGTGCCCGGAGACGACAATCACGTAATATACGTCTGGTTCGACGCTCTTTTAAACTACCTGACGGGGTTGGGGCATGAAACTTATCTGGAAGGCAGGAATCCAGATTTCGAACGTTTTTTAGAATCTACGAATCATATAGTAGGTAAAGATATTCTTAAGTTTCATGCGGTTTACTGGCCTATTATGCTTTTTGCGCTGGGACTTAGGCCGCCTAAGACTATACTGGCGCACGGATGGTGGCTTATGGACGGCGCTAAGATGTCTAAGTCGCTCGGAAACGTTATAGACCCTAAGGTTATAGTCGAAAAATTCGGCGCCGATGCCTTAAGATATTTTCTTTTAAGCGAAATTACGATAGGTTTGGACGGAGATTTTAATACCGGCAGTTTTACCGTAAGATATAATTCCGGGCTTGCCAACGACCTAGGAAATTTAGTTTCCAGGACAGCCGCAATGTTAAGAAAATATGCGGACGGAAAGATTCCGGGTAAGAACGCTGGAGAAGACGCCGCCGTGCTAAACGAAGCTCTCGTTCTTTTGAACGGTTTAGGCGAAAGGTATGACAGATACGATTTTGCGAAGATTTTGGAAGATATATTCAGGTTTATAAACATATTAAACAAATATATAAACGATTCCGCCCCATGGAAATTAAATATAAACGAGCCCGAAGACAGGAGTAATTTATTTAAAATCCTTAAAACCGCGGCGGTTTCCATTTACTACATTTCTTATTTTATATACCCTTTTATGCCGGAAACTTCTGGCAAAATTAATAATATGTTAAATATAAAGCCGTTCGATTTACCGGGTTTTTCGCTTGATCCCGGAGATGCGGCGGATTATTGCGAAAAGTTATTTAAAAACGGATTTAGCATTGCCGAAAAAAGCGAAATTCTTTTTCCCAGAATAAAATTCGAATAATAAAAATGATTGATTCGCATTGCCATCTAGAAATGCGGGAGTTCGACCCCGATTTAAAGGACGTTTTCGAAAGAATGCCGGAATACGGAGTTACCCATGCCGTTTCGATAGGTTCTTTAGCCCAAAACGAAAGAATAGAAAAAACGCTCGAAATTGCCGGTTCGCACGATAATATTTATACTACCCTCGGAGTGCACCCCAAAAGTAGCTATAAAAGTTTTGACGATATATCGGAACTATTTCAAAAATATTATTTCAAAAACAAAAAAAAAATAGTGGCCGTCGGAGAAATAGGATTAGATTATTTTTTTCAGGGACAGTTTCAAGGGCAGCCTCATAAAACTTCCGAAAGCTTGGAAAAAATTAAAGGGGCGCAGAAAGAATTATTTAAATTTCAGCTGGGGCTTGCTTCCGCGCACAGGCTTCCAGTAATAGTCCATATTCGAGATGCATATGAAGATGCCATAGAAATTTTAAAAGAATACGCTAAGAACTCCGACGGGTTTTTCGGGGGCGTTATTCATTGTTTTTCGTCTGCCGAGCCTGCCGTTGCCGCCGAATTTTTAAAACTGGGTTTTTTTATATCTTTTTCCGGGAACATAACTTATAAGAAAAACGACGGACTAATGGCCTCCGCTAAATCCGTTCCGGACGAAAAGCTGCTGATAGAAACCGACAGTCCGTACCTTGCGCCTAACGCTTTCAGGGGAAAAAGAAACGAGCCTTCGTTTATTCGTTTCGTTTTGGAGACTATTGCCGCGGAAAAAAATATAGGCAAGAAAAAATTGGACGGTTTAACCGTCCAAAATACCGTCAATCTTTTTTCGTTAGAAGGAGTCGAAGGTTTCTATCCGGCCGTCGCATATCAAATTAGAAATTCGGTTTATATAAACCTTACCAATAAATGCACTAACAGATGCACGTTCTGTCCTAAATATCAGGGAGGGAAAAATAATTTTTGCGTAAAAGGATACAATCTTAAGTTAAAAAAAGAGCCCTCGTCCTCCGAGGTAATTTCGTCAGTTTTTCGCTACTATAATTTTAACGAAATAGTTTTTTGCGGATTGGGAGAACCGACTTTGAGGATAGAAACGCTTAAAGAAGTTGCAAAAGCCATTAAAAATAAAGTCAAAGGCGAAAACATGGAAACAAAACCGGTAAAAATAAGATTGGATACCGACGGTCTCGCTAATGCCGTTTACGGGCGCAATATAGCTGCGGAATTAGAAGGGCTCGTGGACAGCGTGAGCATAAGCCTAAACGCTCAAAACGCCGAAACATACAATGCTTTATGCGAGCCCGGGTTGATAAATAAAATAGACAAAAAAACAGGCGCTTACGAGGCGGTTATAGATTTCGTCAAAGAGTCGAAAAAGTATATAAGGAACGTAACGGTTACGGCTATAGACCTTCCTGGCGTCGATACGGAATATATCGAAAACATTGCGAAAAATATCGGCGTTAACTATAAAACAAGGCATCATAACGACGTAGGATAAGCGAAATAGAAAATTACCCGGTTCGTTAATACGGTTCGCTAATGCGTTGATTTTTTAAGAAAGATTTGCTAATATTAAGTTCTATGGAAAAAATTTTAGTTTCAGATATAGAGGACAACCAAAAAGTCGAATCTATATTCCTCGTCAAAAGCAAATCGCAGGCTACCGGAAAAACCGGAAAGCCTTATATATATTTGAAATTAGCGGATAAAACAGGAGAAATTAAAGGTTATGTATGGGATAACGCGGAAAAGTTTTCGCCTCTTTTCGAAGTGGGGGACATAGTCAAAATCAGGTCCAGGACATCCATATTTCAAAACGAAATTCAGCTCGGAATTTCCGAAATAGAAAAAATTCCTTATGAAAGCCTCGACGAAAAAGAAATAGGATTGTTTTTTAAATCTTCTGCATACGATATCGATACCATGTTCGGCGAGCTTAAATTAATTTTAAAAGAAAATTTGACCGACGAATACGTCGTGAGACTAACCGATAAATTTCTTGGCGATGGCGAGTATGTTAAAATTTTAAAGCTGATTCCTGCTGCAAAATCCATTCACCACGCGTATTTCGGGGGATTACTCGAGCATACGTTAAGCATGCTTAAAATAGGCGTTTTTCTTTCCGAACATTATAAGAGGCATGTTATAAAAGACGTTCTTTTATCTTCGATATTTCTTCACGACGTAGGAAAAACGGAAGAGCTTAGAATTAAAAACAACGTAGCCGAATATTCCGACGAAGGAAGATTACTCGGCCATATAGTGCTCGGAGCAAACGCTGTCAGCGCAAAAATTTCGGCAATACCCGGTTTTCCAGAAAATTTAAAACTGCTTATTCTTCATTCCATAATTTCTCATCATGGAGAACTTGAATACGGTTCGCCAAAAAGACCTAAAACTACTGAGGCTTTTCTTCTGCATTATATCGACAATATGGATTCTAAAGAAAATCAATGCGCCGATTTCATGGATAACAATAGCATCCTTTGGAGCCAATATTCAAAGTCGTTAGACAGGTATCTGCTAAACTCGGGACTATTTTTCCCAAAAAAGAAAAACAGTTGCTAATTTATAGCATATATTATAACATTTAGAAAAAGGTACGGATTTTAAATCCGTTTTCTTTTTCTCAAAATAAAACAAAAAGTATGACAAGTATAAAGTAAAAAGAGGTTTACAAGATGTTTATCGATAGTTTAATAGGTGTTTTCAGCAACGACCTTGCCGTCGACCTTGGAACGGCGAATACCCTTATTTACGTCAAAGATAAGGGCATTGTTTCAAACGAGCCTTCGGTAGTCGCCGTACATATAGACTTAAGGGGGGATAAAAAAATTCTTGCGGTAGGAAAAGACGCCAAAAAGATGCTTGGAAGGACGCCCGGCAATATATCGGCGATAAGGCCTATGAAAGACGGCGTTATAGCCGATTTCGAGGTTGTGGAAGCCATGCTTAAGTACTTTATCAGAAAGATACACAATAGAAAATCGATGATAAGGCCGCGCATAATAGTAGCTATTCCATCCGGCATTACCGCCGTAGAAAGAAGGGCGGTAAGGGAATCAGCCGAAGCCGCCGGAGCAAGGCTGGTTTATCTCATAGAAGAACCGGTAGCCGCCGCGATAGGCGCGGGACTTCCTATCACCGAAGCCGCAGGAAACATGATAGTCGATATAGGCGGCGGAACGACCGAAGTAGCGGTAATTTCAATGTCCGGCATAGTTTATGCAAAATCCCTCAGAGTCGGGGGCGATAAAATCGACGACGCCATAATTCAATATATAAAGAAAAAATATAATCTTCTAATAGGGGACAGGACTGCGGAACTTGTTAAAATGACAATAGGCACGGTTTATCCAGTAGGAGAGGAATCAAAAATGAATATTAAAGGAAGGGACCTTATAAGCGGCATTCCCAAAATCATCGAAATAGCTTCCTCGGAAGTTTTAGAGGCTATATCCGAACCGGCTAACCAGATAGTCGATGCAATTAAAACCACTTTAGAAAAAATCCCGCCGGAACTTTCTTCTGATATAGTGGACAGAGGAATAATGCTTGCCGGAGGCGGGGCGCTTTTAAAAAACATCGATATACTTATAAGAGAGCACACGGAACTTCCGGTAATAATCGCCGACGATCCCCTGACTTGCGTCGTCAGGGGGGCAGGAAAAGCTCTTAGCGAAATCAACATTTTAAAGAATATAATGCTTGAGAATTAGGTCAAGTGAGTAAATTTATAAAAAACTTAAAGTTAAAAAAACATAAAGACGCCTTAATCCTTCTTATAATTATTATAATTTCCGTGTCCGTTTATGCGCTTTCATTAAAAGGCGTTAAATTCGGAGGCTTATTTTCCGATTTTATCGGCGGCGCCGTTTACCGCGTCTATGAAATAATAGATTATCCGATTGGCGGCGCCGAAAAACTTTATAAAAATTACGTCAATCTTTTATCCGTTAAGGAACGGAATGAAAAGCTTAAACGCGAATTAAAAACAATAAAGTTTAAACTAAACCGCTACGAAAACTACGGAATAGAGAATAATAACCTGAAAGCGCTTCTTTTTTTAAAAAGCTCGATAGTCAAAAGATCCATTCCGGCCGAAATCCTGTTTCACGGCATAGAAGACTGGTTTTACAGCCTGTATATAAACAAAGGAACTAAAGACGGGATAGAAAACGGAGACGGCGTTATTTCTTACGACGGTGTCGTAGGGCGCGTCGTTTATGCCGGACGGACTGGTTCAAGGGTTATTCCGGCTACAAATCCTAAATGCGTTATCTCGGTTATAGACGCAAATACCGGAACTATGGGCATTGTGCAGGGAACCGGCAACGGCTATCTTAAAATGAGGTTCGTATTTAATTCCAAAAAAATAGGGAAAGGCGACAAAATTTTAACCTCCGGCCTGGGAGGCGTTTTTACCTCGGGGTTATATGTAGGCAGAGTAGTTTCTGTCGTCAGGAAAAGCTACGATATATTTCAGCGCATAACCGTAATTCCGTATAAAAATTTATTTAACGTCAAATATGTCCTTGTCGAGAAATAATATTTACAAATATTTTTACTTATCCGGTTTATTTTTGCTTTTAATCATACTATCGCTTATTTTAAACGATAATTTTAATTTAGGTTCGTTCCGTATATTTCCCAATATGGAAGTAGCCGGCTTAGTCTTTATTTCGGCTTATTTGGACATATATGCCGGATGGTTCATCGTTTACGCGTTATTTTATATATACGGCGCAATGACTCCTCTAAACCCCGCAGTTTTCGGATTGACCGGAACGGTTGCGTATGCGGCTTCATATGTTATTTGGCGTAGAATTCCTTACGATAACGCAATTACGGAAATCCTTATAACATTTATAGCGTCGCTGATTTATTACTGCGTTCTTTTTTTCGTCGTTTTTTACGGTTTCGGCATACATTTTATATACTGGAATTTTTTAATTTATTACGCTTTTCCAGCATCGGTTTCTACCTCGGTAATTTCTCCTGCCGTGTTTTTCTTATTTAAAAAAGCCGGTTACAAAAATTTTTTAAATAAAAATAAATTAATTTATTTATAAAGTTATAAAATTATGTTAGAATGTTTATATTTATTTTTCGGAATTATTAAATCGACAAAGCCGGATTGCTTCGCTTCGCTTGGCTCGCAATCCCGATACAGAAGCAGTCTATTATAGGTTCTTATTAATTAAAAATACCATATTGTTTTGTCGAATGCATAATTCCTTAATTTTTAAGGAGTTTTAATAGGCATGCTTGATTTTTTAAGAAGGTTTTATGCCCATACGGCCGGAAAAATTATCACTATAGCAGTAGGACTGTTGTTTATCGTAGGCTTTAGTTTTCTTCCTTACATAATCGGTTCGGGCGGAAGAGTTTCCCCCGGCGATGTCGCTATGGTGGGAGGCAAAGGAATTTCGCCGAACGATTTAGATAATTATTACGCCAGATTGGAAAACGAATACGAAAAGCTTTACGGAAACAAATTAACGCAGAAAGAGTTGGCCGGATTGGATTTAACGGCCTCCGCTCTTTCGTCCCTTATTGCGGACAGAGTTCTCGAATCGAGAAAAAACGTCTTCGGGATCAACATTTCCGACAGGTTTATCGCAAGAAATATAGCGTCGTTTCCAGTATTTCAAAAAAACGGAAAATTCAGCAATAAATTATTTAAAGCCGCTTTGCTTTATAACCATGCCACTCCGGCAGGTTTCGAAAAACAATATAAAGAGCGTATCGGAAGAGCCTATATAAGAAGAATAATAGAGGAATCTTACAGCGTCGCAAAACTTCAATTTTTGAACGATTATAAAATTAAAAACAAAGCCGTTTCTTTTAAAATAGCCGTTTTTAATTCGAAGAACAAAGCGGACGGATTTCTGAAAATTGAAATATTAGGCGGCAAAAACTTTTCTGCGCAGGCAAAAAAATATGGCGGGAGTATTGGGGAAATCCCTCTTTTCTCGGAGGCGGGCCTTGTAAAATCGACTTTCTTTAAAAAATATTCGCTTAACGGAAGCATATTAAAATCGATATTTTCTATCGGGCAGGGGGAAACGGCCGCAAATGTTTTTCCGGTAGGCCGTAAGTATGCCGTCCTTAAAATATTAAGGGTAAATTTTCCAGAATATATTCCGGGTTCCAAACTTAAAAACGGCGGGAAAGCCCTAATAAAGCAAAAAGAGTTTTACGATTTTCGGAAAGAGCAGGAATTTTTAGATTATTACGTTAACTATCTCGAATCTAAATCAAACGTTAAAATTAACAGAAGCGCTTTATCGGCGTTTCATCCTTACTAGTATTAAATAATAATTACGTAATAATTTAATAAGCGATGCGAGCTTAAAGGCGGAGAGGCGTAAAGTTATCTTATTTTTGGGTTAGTTCGGGGTTATTTTGCGGTTAGTTTCGTCAGGGACTGCGAAAATTATCCCCGCATAGATATTTATAAAAAAGAATATTCTATCCAGGCGGCTTAATTTGCGACGAAATGCCGGAAATTTTGCGTAAGTAAAAGAAAAAATGAAATATGTCGTCGTTATATAGCGAAAATGGAATATCGAAAGAGCAGAAAAACAGGATTAATATAATCGCGATTATAGTTACGGCACTTTTTTCTATTTTAATAATAAGGTTATTTTACCTGCAGATTATAAAGGGCGGATATTACCATGATTTGGCTAAAAACAATGCCACCAGAGTGATATATCTTGCCGCTCCAAGAGGCGACATACTCTCCGGCGGCGGGAAAATTTTCGTCGATAACGAATCTTCCTTTAATGTGGCGGTTACTCTGTCCCGCGTAAAAAAACTTAAAACCGAGCTTGGATTTCTTTCGGGCTTAATGCGTAAAAATTATAAAAATCTATTAAAAAAAGTAAATAAAGAAAAATTTTTACCGCCTTACGAGCCGATTATCCTTATACGCAATATTTCCCTTAAGGAGCTGTCGAAATTCGAGGTCAACAAGCTATTCCTTAAAGGTTTTTTTATAGCAAAGATTCCCATAAGGCATTACCCTCATAAAAAAATGGGAGCGCAGATTTTCGGATACGTAGGTCCCGTATCGCCTAAAGAACTGGAAGAAAAAAAGTACGGCTATTTAAATTCTTCCGATATTATCGGAGAAACCGGACTCGAATATTATTACCAAAAATACCTGCACGGAAAAGACGGAGAGAAAAGGATAGTGGTTAATTCTAAAGGCGAGCCTATAGGAAGGATAATCGTCAAAAAACCGGTTATGGGAGCAAATTTATATACGACCCTGGATTTTTCTTTAGAAAAGCTTGCATATAAACTTATGAAAAAGAGGGAAGGCGCCGCAATAGCCGTGAACCCTGAAAACGGAAAGATTCTTGCAATGGTCTCTACCCCTTCGTTCGACCCGTTTTATTTTTCGGAGGGCATCAGCCAAAAACGGTGGAGAGCGATTATAAACAACGACGAGCATCCTTTGCAAAATAAAGCTATTCAAAATGCTCTCGCGCCTGGTTCGACCTTTAAGGCGGTAGCCGCCCTTGCGGCGCTGTCCCTGCATTTAATCAAGCCTGAGGAGAAAGTTTATGCCGGACCGACTTTTAAACTAGGCGATGCCGTATTTTACAACTGGAACCCGTATCAGAACTCCAAGGTAAATTTATACAGGGCTATCGCCGAATCGGTCGACACATATTTTTATTCGATAGGCGTCAGGATAGGCATAGACCGGCTTGCGGCTTACGCCCGCAGATTAGGCCTCGGAGAAAAAACGGGAATAGACCTTCCAGGCGAAAATCATGGATTTATACCTACAAAACGCCTGGTTTACGAAAGATATCACCGCCGCTGGTATAAAGGCTCGACTCTTTCCGCCATCATAGGGCAGAGCTACGACCTTGTTTCGCCCATACAGCTTGTTATGGCTTACAGCGCTATCGCCAACGGCGGGAATCTTTACAGGCCTTTCATGCTTAAAAAGATAGTTTCCTGGAACGGAAAGCTGTTGAAAGAAATGAAGCCTAAATTTATCAGGCGTATAAATATCAGGCAAAAATATATTAATGCCGTCAAAAAGGGGCTGTGCGAGGTGGTTAGCAAAGATTACGGGACGGCCGTGAACGCCAGGATTAAAGGAATAAAATTTTGCGGCAAAACCGGAACGGCGCAGGTCATATCTAAGACGTATTCTATTTACGATATAAAAAATATACCGAGAAGATACAGGGATAATGCTTGGTTTGTGGGATTCGCCCCTCTGAAAAATCCGAAAATAGCCGTAGTAGTGCTTGATATGCACGCAAAATTTCTCGGAGCGAATGCTGCGGTTATCGCCAAAAAAATCGTCGAAAAATATTTAGAACAAAAAGGTTTATGGAAGCCTCCGGTCCGGAAAAAAATCAATAATAAAAACGGCAAAAAAAGAAAGAGCACACTGCCGAGTTTTATTTATACAAGTTTTTAATCTTAATTTTATGAAAATATTAGACAATAAGTACGCGAAAAATTTCGATTTTATAATGTTTTTTACAGTGATAGCTATTTCTGCGCTCGGCATTATAAATCTTTACGGTTCGCTCGGCGCAAACCATAAAGATTTTTTCGACCCTTACGTAATAAAGCAGATTGTCTGGTTTATAATAGCCTTTTTTATAATGTTCGTTATCATAACCATAGATTATAATACCATTATAGAAGCCGCATATTATATTTACGGTTTTATATTAATGCTGATTACCGTCGTCCTGGTAAAAGGCAGAATTACGCACGGGGCGGCAAGGTGGATTTCTCTGGGAACGTTTTCTTTTCAGCCTTCGGAATTGATGAAAATAGGCTTGATATTTGCGCTCGCCAAATATTTTACCGCTTACGAAAATAAAAAAGGTTATTCTCTTAAAGCCATTATATTACCGTTTGCCATAATTATTATTCCGGCGCTTTTGATTGCAAAAGAACCCGATTTAGGAACGTCGCTGATAGTTTTATTTATAGGCTTAATAATTGTTTTTATCGCCGGAATTAAAAAAAGCGCGATGGCCGTTCTTTCGGTTGCGGCTCTAATCGCAGGTCCTCTTTTGTGGTTCAGGTTGAAATCTTATCAAAAAAGCAGGATACTGATATTTTTGCATCCTGCCAAAGATTATCTGGGGGCGGGATATAATATAATACAGTCGGAAGTTGCCGTAGGCGCGGGAAGATTCATCGGGGCAGGTTTCGGGAACGGTTCGCAAAGCACGCTGGATTTTCTGCCGGCTAAGCACACGGACTTTATATTTTCCACGTATATGCAGCAGTTCGGTTTTCTTGGCGGGTTACTCCTGATAGCGTTATATTTTATTATTATAATAAGAGGATTCAAGATAGTTTACAGGGCAAAAAAATTACAGGGATTCCTGCTTGGCGGAGGCGCCCTCGGCATTATTACCCTTCATGCCTTAATTAACATGTTTATGACGGTAGGCCTTTTGCCGGTGGTAGGCGTGCCGCTTCCTTTTTTCAGCTACGGAGGAACGTCCTTAGTCGTAGATATGTCCGCCGTCGCCGTACTTTTAAATATTTCGATGAGGCGTTATAAATTTCAGTCTTAAAATATGACGGATAACCGGTTTAAAGCCGGGTATCGGATAAGAGGTAAAAAATATGAAAAATTATGAAAATCTTAATGCCCGTAATCTTCCGGTTTTCGTCTCTTCTTTCTTTTTTATCGGTTTTTTCCCTTACGGGCCTGGAACGGCGGGGTCGGCCGCGGCGTTTTTGCTGTATATATTTTTATTAAGATTTTTGACTATGCCTTACTATCTCGGCTTATGTTTTATTATATTTATTTTCGGGATTTACTTTTCGTCTAAAACCGAAAAAATATCCGGCATAAAGGATCCGCCTTTCGTGGTTATAGACGAAGTCCTCGGATATCTTCTGACGGTTATATCGGGCTTTTCATTCGATCCGTTCAGCCGCTTATCCATTTCCGGCATCATTTTATACGCTTTTATCGGACTCATATTATTCCGGTTTTTCGACATATTAAAACCTTATCCGATACGGGCAATAGATGAAAAAGTTCCGGGCGGCTTAGGCATTATGCTTGACGATGCCGTCGCCGGAGTTTTTTCTTTTATCGCCCTTCGCCTTATAATCGTTATTGCAGCCGGACTATAAAAAACAAAAAATCAAAAAAATATATAAAAATGTTAAAATATAAAAATGGAAACTAAAGACGCAGATTATAGAAACATTAAAATTTTAGCGATAGCCGGGGATAATAATTTTGCCGCGGCGGGAGAGGTAATAAAGGAACTTTCCGAAACGCTTTCTAATTACGGCTTGGGGTTTAAAGAGGCGGTAATTATGCCTGAAAGCCAAAACGACGGCGTATCCAAAATATTGTCGTATATGGCGTCAGGCGACTCTTTGGTTATAACGTGCGGAGGCATTAAAGAAGGAGTCTCCTTAATAAACGAAACCGCCGCCGCGGTTTTCAAAAAAAACTTAGTCAGAAGCAAAGACGCGGCAGACTTAATGGCGTTAGTTTATGAATCCAATAAAAAACCTGTAAGTCCGGATAGGGAAAAGGCCTGTTATTTCCCGGAACATTCATTTATAATTCCGAATCAGAATTCGGGCATATCGGGTTTTTATTTGACCGAACCGGTATTTTTAGCCGCATTTCCCCTCGAGCCTGAAAATGTCGTCAACATGTTTAAAAATCATATATTGGGAAAAATGCTCGGAAAGCTCGGCATTAATTATTTTATCAGATTAAGGAAATACAAGCTGTTCGGTTTAAAAGAAAAAGAATTTCAAATTCTTTTCGAAAAGCTTAAGGCAAATGCAGAATGCAGTCCGGGATGCAGTTTGAATTACGAATTTTCATACGGGGAATTTATTATATCCGCTGCCGTAAACGGAGTTTCTACCCAGAAACTGAGCGAAAACATTAAATCATTAGACAATAAAGCGGTGGATATTTTTAAAAATTATCTCTACGGTTTCGATGACGACGAACTTCATACCGTATGTTCATATATGCTCAGGGAAAACGGCATTAAAATTGCCGTCGCGGAATCGCTTACGGGAGGCTATATTTCCGATAAACTTACGGATCTTCCTGGAGCATCTTCATATTTCCTTTACGGAGGCATAGCATATTCCAATTTTGCAAAAACCCAAATCATAGGGGTCGATGAATCCGTAATAGAAAAAGAAGGCGCCGTTTCGGGAAGCTGTGCAGCCGAAATGGCGGATAAAGCGAAAGAAAGAGCCAAAGCCGATATAGGCATTGCCGTTACCGGATTTGCAGGGCCTAAAACCGAATACGATAACTATCCGGTAGGCACGGTTTTTATAGCTCTTTCCAGTTCGAAGGTAAAAGAGGTAAGAAAATATTTTTTTCCAGGTTCGCGTTTGGATATCAAAGCATGGACGGCAAAAATGGCTTTATTTTGGATTTACCGGTTTGCCGCCGGAACGTCCCCGTCGCCCGCTTCCAAATAATTTAACTTGATAATATTTCTTTTTTGATATATAACTTTTAATAACTTAATTAAATAATTAAACGAATAAACAAAAAACCAAAGGGTATCGTTATGACCGTAAAATCAGGCGACGTTAAAGAAAACCGTAAAGAAGCCAGTCCTTTGCAGGAGCAAAAAATAAAAGCGTTAGACCTTGCCATAGCCCAAATAGAAAAACAGTTCGGGGCAGGCGCCGTCATGAAGCTGGGAGGAAAACCCCCTGCCGAAGATATACAGTCGATTCCCACCGGGTCTCTGTCTTTGGATATAGCTCTCGGCATAGGCGGGATACCGAGAGGCAGGGTTATAGAAATATTCGGTCCGGAATCTTCCGGGAAAACTACCCTTACGCTCCAAATAGTGGCTCAGGCTCAAAAAAAGGGCGGGATTGCCGCGTTTATCGACGCCGAGCATGCCTTGGACTTGAAATACGCAAAAAAAATAGGCGTAAATGTCGACGAATTAGTAGTTTCCCAGCCGGGAACAGGCGAAGAAGCGTTGGAAATTGCCGATTCGCTTGTCAGGTCGGGTTCCATCGACGTTTTAGTTATAGATTCCGTTGCCGCCTTAGTTCCCAAGGCCGAAATAGAAGGGGATATGGGCGACGCGCATATGGGGCTTCAGGCGCGTCTTATGTCGCAGGCGCTCAGGAAACTTACTTCGGCTATAGCAAAATCTAATACTTCGGTAATATTTATCAACCAAATCAGAATGAAGATAGGCGTTATGTTTGGCTCTCCGGAGACTACTACAGGCGGCAATGCCCTTAAGTTTTATGCTTCCGTTAGAATAGACATAAGGAGGGTGGGCGCGATTAAAAGAGGAGACGAGGTGGTCGGTTCCCGCACTAAAGCAAGAATAGTTAAAAATAAGGTTGCTCCCCCGTTTAAAGAAGCTGAATTCGATATAATTTACGAAGGCGGAATATCTTTGGAAGGCGATATAGTAGATATAGGTTCCGACAACGGCATAATAGAAAAGTCTGGAACATGGTTCAGTTACGGAAAAGAAAGGTTGGGACAGGGGAGGGAAGCGGCAAAGGAAGCGCTTAAAAATAATTCTGCCCTTCGGGACGAGATATATTCTAAAATTATGGAGAAATTTAACCTGAAAGCATAATTAAATTACGAGTATGAGCGAACAATCTATTAAATTAAGCCAAAATACGCATGCCGGCGCCGTGTCATCGCTTTTAGAAACCATATTAAGGACGGCGGTAGGTCTCAGGGCTTCGGATGTTCACCTTAAAGTGAATACGCATCCTGTATTCAGGATAGACGGCGATATTTACCGTCAGGAGAATTTCGGCATAATGTCTAAGGATATTACGGAAAAAATTGCCGAAAATATTATGGATAAGCATCAGTTTCAGGTATTTCAGGAAAACAGGGACGTAGATCTCGCATACAGTCTGGAAGGCGTAGGAAGGTTCAGGGTAAATATATATTCGCAGAGAAACTCGTTAAGCATTGTCATGAGATATATTCCGTTCACGATTCCCGCTTTCGATTCCCTTAATCTGCCGAAAATAATTAAATCAATCGCGCTTAAAGAAAGGGGCCTCGTAATCGTTACCGGGATTACCGGAAGCGGAAAATCGACGACGCTTGCCTCGATGATAGACTATATCAACAACAATAAGCCCGTTAATATTATAACCATAGAGGACCCTATCGAATATCTTCATAACGATATAAAAGCGGTAATAAATCAGCGGGAACTCGGCATGGACGTCTATTCTTTCTCGCACGGATTAAGAGAAGCGCTAAGACAGGACCCCGACGTCATACTGGTCGGCGAGATGCGAGATTTAGAGACGATAGAAACCGCCATAACAGCCGCCGAAACCGGTCATCTCGTTATGAGCACGCTTCATACGCTCGATGCCCAGGAAACTATTAACAGGATTATCGCCGTCTTTCCCCCTTACCAGCAAAAACAGATAAGAATCCAACTTGCTTCCGTTATTTCTGCCGTTATATCGCAGAGGCTTATAATCAAGGCGGATAAGAAAGGGCGGCTTCCGTCTATCGAAATTATGATTGGAACGGAAACGATAAAAGAATGTATAGCAAACGAAGATAAGACGGCAAGCATTAGGGACTATATAAAAAGCGGAAATATACAATACGGAATGCAGACTTTCGACCAGTCGCTCTATAATTTTTATAAAGCCGGACTGATTACCTACGAAGACGCTTTAGCCGAATCCACGTCCCCCAACGACCTTGCATTGCTAATTTCCGGCGTGAATGCTTCAGATGAGGAAACCTTAAGCCAGGGCGGCGCATCCGTGGCATCTTCCGCGTACAGCGTTTAATGATTTCGGAGCATTTATCTTGAAAATATCGCAGGAAAATATTTCCAAAAGAAATTCTAAAACTAGAATATCGGCGCAAGATTATTCTTTAAAGTTAATTTCCGCCAGATCTTATTCCGAAAAACAGGTTGCCGGAAAACTTATAAAAAAGGGATTTTCGACGGAAGATACCGGCAGGGCCATTAAAAAATTAAAGGAATACGGCTATTTAAACGACGAATCGTTAGCGGAGAGATTTATAGAAAACGGCAAAAACAGGCTTATAGGCAGGATAAAATTAAGCTACGAATTATATAAAAAGGGGTTTAATAAAAGCCTTATAGACGAACTTATTCCAAGATTTTATTCAGATGAGGAAGAACATACAGTCGCATTTAAAGCAGTCGGTAAAAAAAAAATTTCTTTAATGAAACATATGGAAAACGAGCTGAAATATAAGAAGAAACTTTACGATTTTTTGCAAAACAGGGGTTTTTCTTCTAATATAATAGAAGATATTCTTAAAATTGACAATAGAGAAGTTTAAAATATTTTAGGGGCATATAATAAGACCCTGGTTCCCCGCCATAATTTGCCTCCATATGCGACATGTGCCGATGAACGCAGGCAAATAACATGCGGGACGGCATTATTAATTAAAATTAACTTCAGTGTATTAAACGCAAGGGAGAATAAGAAAAGTTTTGAGAGCGTTATCATCCGACGAACTAAGAGAAATATTCGTTAAATATTTCACCGGCAAGGGGCATACGCTAGTTCCAAGTTCTTCCCTGATTCCTGCCGGCGACGATTCGATTATGTTTACCAATGCCGGAATGGTTCAGTTTAAAGATTACTTTACAGGCGCGGTTGCGCCTGCGATGTCCCGCGCCGTAACGGTTCAGAAATGCATGAGGGCTGGAGGCAAGCATAACGACCTCGAAAATGTGGGTAAAACTTCCCGCCACCATACGTTTTTCGAAATGCTCGGAAATTTTTCTTTCGGGGATTATTTTAAGAAAGATGCCGTGCTGTTTGCCTACGAATTTTTAAAAGACGTTTTGGAACTAGATTTTGAAAGGATTTATATTACGGTAAACGCCGGGGACGAAGAAGGATATAATATTTGGAAAAACGATGTGGGCATAAGAGCCGATAAAATTTATAAACTCGGAGACGAAACTAATTTTTGGCAGATGGGGGAAACCGGTCCTTGCGGCTATTCGAGCGAGATATTTTTCGATACGGGATATTCCGAAGCCGGACATAAAGACTGCGGTATAAATTGCGACTGCGGCAGATATTTGGAAATATGGAATCTCGTCTTTATGGAATTTAATAAAAAAGGGGGAGAGGAAGGAGAAAAGCTTGTCAAGCTCCCTAAGCCTTCAATAGATACGGGGATGGGACTCGAAAGAATGCTCAGGATTTTACAGAATGTCAGGTCTAATTACGATACGGACGTTTTTATGCCCTACATCAACGAAATAGACGGAATAACAGGAAAAAAATATAATGCAGGCGACGAAAATTACGATACCGCGGTAAGGGTCATAAGCGACCATATAAGAACGTCCGTGTTCTTATCCGCGGAGTACGTATTTCCTTCCAACGAAGGCAGGGGTTATGTATTCAGGAGAATATTAAGAAGGCTTATAAGATATTCTTTAGAGCTGAATATAGGCTTGGAAAATTTAATCTATCTCGGAAATACCGTCATAATAGTTATGGGAGGATTTTATCCGGAATCATTGGACGGCCTTGCCGTTTTAGAGAAAACCATCTCCGAAGAGTACGAAAAGTTTACCGATACCGTAAGGCAGGGAATTAAGCTTTTAAACGAAAAAATTGCAGGGATAAAAAATAAAAAAGGCAAAATAGTCCCCGGCGATTTTGTATTTAAGCTATACGACGAAAAGGGTTTTCCGGTCGATTTGGCAGTAGATATTGCTGAAGAAAACGAGCTTTCCGTGGATTTAAAAACGTTCGACGAATTGATGGACATCCAGAAAAAAGGCTCTAAACAAAAAAAAGAAAAGCACGGCATTCCTAATATAACCTTCGGTCTGCCCAAAACGGATTTTACGGGATATAAAAATATAGAAAAACCGGTTTCGGCAAATATCACGGGAATATTCGACGGCCACGGAGAACCGGCGGCTGATATAGAAAGCGGAGATTTTTATTATATCTCGGCAGATTCGACGCCTTTTTATCCGGAAGGAGGGGGTCAGACGGGCGATAAAGGAACTATAAAATGGAGCTCCGGCGGCGCATCTTTTTCGGCGTCCGTGTCCGAGGTTTATAAGACTAAAAATGGCGTAATTATTCATCACGGCAGGGTTTTTAAGGAAGGAGAAGCCTTTTCTTCCTTGACTTTTCCGGTAAAGGCAGATTTTGCGGTAGAAATAGAAAGCAGGAGAAAAACATCCGCTAACCACAGCGCCATCCATCTTTTGCAGGCGTCTCTGAGAAAAATCTTCGGCAGCCGCGTGTCTCAACAGGGTTCGTATGTCGATTCCGAAAGGCTAAGGTTCGATTTTTCATACGGCAAGTCCCTTTCGGACGAAGAAATCAGAAAGATCGAAACTGCCGTCAACGAATATATTTTTGCGGATATAAATGTCCGCATCGACGAAACGGACGTTAAAACGGCTTTAAACTCCGGCGCGCTGCACTTTTTCGACGAAAAATACGAGGACAAAGTCAGGATAGTGTCCATGGACGAAGTATCCAAAGAATTTTGCGGAGGAACACATGTTTCAAGAACCGGAGAAATAGGATTTTTTAAAATTTTGGGAGAGTTTTCCGTAGCGTCAGGCATAAGGCGCATCGAAGCCATTACAGGCTTAAATTATCTTAATTATTTATACGTCGGGGAAGACAACATAAATAACATAGTAAAATTGTTAAACTGTTCTAAAGCCGATGTATATAATAAAATAATTAAACTGCATTACGATTACGAATTTTTAGAAAAGGCAAACGCGGAACTTCAGTCTAAATTAAACTCTTTCGAAGCGGAACGCCTGGTTAAACAGTTTAAAACGACGAACGGAGGCACAAGTTATTTAGCGTCTAAATTTCAAAACGTTTCCGTCGAAGAATTAAAAGAGCTCGCAAATGCTCTTAAAATGCGCCATGATTTTCCTCGGGGCGCCGCCGCCGTTGTTTTTGCCTCTAATTTAAACGGAGAAAAATTGGTTTATATAGTTTCCGCCTTTGGCGGCGCGGACGCTTCCGGTATAATAAAGCGCATAAATTCGGAATTCGGCGGGAAAGGGGGCGGTAAAAAAGACTTTTCTCAAGGAGGATCCGCCGATGTTTCTAAATTCGAAGGCTTCGAAAAAATCGCCGGAAATATTATTTCGGAGGAATTATTTGCAAAAGCGAAAATATAAATATAATCCGTTTCTTATATTTACATTGTTTATAATAGGCGTATCGTTGGGTTTAAGCGGGTGCGCTTCATATGTCCGGACGGCGGCAAAGACGGCTTATGCGCCCGTAATGTCATACGAAAGCAGGTCGGAAGTTTTAGCGGGACTTAACCGCAATTACGGACGTTTCGAAGGCATATCCGGAAGGATAAGGATTACTGCCCAAAGCGGCGGTTTTTCTTTCGAGCAGGCTGGGCTTTACAGATATATCGTCCGAAAATATATGCAGTTTACCATTTTGGATATATACGGAGACGTCCTGTTTTACGCCAAGATATCGAAACAAGGCAAAAAAGGCGATAAGGCGGTTTTTTTCTACGGTAAGAGCCGCGGAATTCAATCTATAAACCTTAGTAAAAAATATACGGGAAAAAAGTTATCGAACGAAAGGCTGTTTAAGGTTTTTAAAATATTTTTAAACATGGACGATTTGCATAAAATTAAAAAAGCGTCTTTATTCTATAATACCGGTAACGGTTTTTTCTTCGAATACCGCCGGCGCGGGAAAAATGCCGCGGATTACTATATATACGTTACCAGAACTTACCTTGTCCATAAGATAACCGAAGTCGAACATAAAAAAATTACAGGCTTAATCCGATTTAAAGACTACGTTTCCAAAGGCGGCAGCAAGGTGCCGCTAAAAATTTATGTTGACGATTATTTATATAATGTTAAAATAAAAGTGGCGCTTTCTAAAGGAAGCAAGGTAATTTAAAGTAGCTCAAAATAAAAAAATAATATGACTAACTATATAGAAATAAACGGAAAAAAAAAGTTTTCGTTTTTGACGGCAGTTATATTTGCCGCAGTCCTGGCAATTTTTTCCGCTGCGCTTTCGGGGTGCGGCAAAAACGTTAAGAAAAATATACTGCCCCCCGACGTTTACTATCAAAAAGCTCTAAGCGATTCTCAAAACCATAATTATGGAACAGCCGCAAAAAATTTTAAATCCCTTATCGAAAATTATCCTACCTATCGCAACACGAGGAAGGCCGAATTAAAGCTCGGCGACATTTACTATCTCGAAGGAAAATATATCGAATCGCAGGGGGCATACTTAGATTTTATTCATTTGCATCCCCGTTCTAAATATGTGCCTTTTGCTATGTTTTACGAAGCCGTATCCTTTTATAAAAGAAGGGAAGCGGTCGGAAGAAGCCAGAGACCCCTTAAGCGTGCAAAAACCGTTTTCGAAAAACTTATATCGAAATACCCTTACTCAAAATATGCGAAAAGAGCTTTTAAATATATCAGGCTTATCGATATAAGGCTATCGGAAAATACTTTTTTTACCGGACTCTATTACTATAACGCAAGCATTTGGAAACCGGCTATATATATGTTTAAAACCGTTTTAAAGCAATACGGAGGAGACAATGTTCCTATTATTCCGAAAACTCTTTACTATCTCGCCGCCTGCTATAAAAATACCGGAAATAAAAAAATGGAAGCCCGTTATATGAATATGCTTAAATCAAAATATCCGCAAAGCAAAGACGCGGGAAAATAGTTGACACGGCTTTTAAATTATGCAATAATTTAATGCTAAACTATTTAAAAAAGGGAGAGGTTAATATACAGAAAAATACTAAAACTCATATCAACGAAAGCATCAGGGCTAAAGAAGTCAGGGTTATCGACGAGGACGGCAAGCAGGCCGGCATAATGCCTTTGTACGACGCCGTCAAGCTTGCAAAAGAAAAATTTTTAGACCTCGTGGAAGTTTCGGAAGAAGCAAAACCCCCTGTTTGCAGGATAATGGATTTCGGCAAATTTAAATACGAACAAAGCAAAAAGGCTCAGGAGGCTAAAAAAAAGCAGGTCGTTATCCATCTAAAAGAAATTAAATTCAGGCCTAATACGGACGAGCACGATTATCAATTCAAATTAAAAAATACTCTATCTTTTCTTAAAGAAGGCAACAAAGTAAAATTAACCGTTACGTTTAAAGGCAGGGAGCTTGCCCATACCGAACTGGGCATAAAAGTTATATTAAGGGCGATAGAGGATATTAAGGAATTTGGCGTTCCGGAGTTTCCTATAAAGCCTGATGTCAAAAGAACTTTCAGCACCGTAGTAGTTCCGGTAAAGGCTAAAAAGACCGGCGACAGGGATAATAAAAAAGAAAAAGCCGGAGAAAACGCCGGAATAAAAGAACAAGCGAGCGAAAAATATAAATAATAATTTCGATAAACAATAAAATAACGGAGCACAAGGATGCCAAAAATAAAAGTAAAAACAAAAAAAGGGGCAAAAAAGAGATTTAAAGTAACGGCTACCGGTCTCGTAATCCATCATAAGGCAAATAAAAGCCACATATTGACTTCAAAAAAACGCGGCAGAAAGAACAGGCTTAAAAAAGGAACCGTCGTTAATCCGGTAGATGCAGGTAACGTTAAAAGGCTTATTCCGTATTTATAGCGTAATAATTATCTTAATCCAACATTGTAGATTATAAAAATTGATTTAACAAATTATAAGTATCGGCGTTTTGTCTGTGTAGAATATATGATTAGTTTATTAAGACATGTCTTTAATCAAGACGGAAATGAGCATCTTTTAGGTTAAAACCTGAATTCCAGCGCAGTCATTTCCGCGCAGGCGGGAAACGAAGTACAGCGAAGCTAAACGAAGTATAGCATATCTTTGCTTGCATGCTTTAAAAAACATTGTTCTTTAGCAAACAAAGATGCTTATACAGAAAATAAATTTCTAGTAACATATATTAAATAAAGATAAAAAGGAGATATAAAATGCCGAGGGTAAAAAGAGGTATTTTAACCAAAAAAAGACATAAAAGGGTATTAAAGGCGGCTAAAGGTTATTACGGTGCGAGAAGCAGGCTTTTTAAGTCTGCGCAGGAAGCCGTTAATAGGGGGCTTAATTATGCCTACAGGGACAGAAAAGTCAAGAAAAGAGAGTTCAGGGGCATGTGGATAGTAAGGATTAGCGCAGCATGTAAAGAAAACGGAGTTTCCTATTCGAAATTCATGGGCGCTTTAAACAAAAAAGGAATAGAACTAAATAGAAAGGTTTTATCAGAAATAGCCCTTTCCGATAATGAAGCGTTTTCAGGTTTAGTCAAGGAAGTTCTTGCTACGGCATAACTGCGGGATAACTTAATTAACTGAAACAAACTTAACCAACTAAAATAAAAACCTAAATTGGAGTTTTTATAAAACATGGCTTTAACCCGGGCAGATTTAACGGCTAAAGTTCGTTCGAAAGTCGGCTTACCCACAGCCGAATCGGCTTCTTACGTAGCGTCTTTTTTCGGTCTCATTAAAGAAGAAGCCGAAAAATCGGGAACTATAAAACTTAACGGTTTCGGAAATTTTACGGTTAAAGAAAAGAAAGCAAGAAGGGGTAGAAATCCGCAGACAGGCGAATCCATTATTATCGGAGAAAGAAAAGTCGTAAAATTTAAGCCGTCGGTCGTTTTGAAAGCCGGAATAAACAAAAAATATAAAAATGGAACCAAAGGCAGATGATATAGATAAGAAATATTATTATAAAATAGGAGAAGCCGCAAGGAAAATAGGCGTAGAACCATACGTAATAAGATATTGGGAAACCGAATTTTCTTTTTTAAAGCCTTATAAGTCCAAGAGCAGCCACAGGCTTTATTCCAAAGCCGACGTAGAAAAGCTTTTGCTTATAAAAGATTATCTGTATAATAAAAGATTTACGATAGAAGGGGCAAAAAAAGCGATAAAGTCGAAGCCGCAGGAAAATGTTTCCCGCAATATCGCCGAAATTAAGAATATTAGTGCGGACAGCGTGGAATTCTTAAACGACCTCAAAGAAAAATTAAATTCCGTTAAATCCCTTTTGTCGTCAAGAAAATCGAAGAATTAACGAGGAATTAAACTTGAATATACTTCTTTCCAATGACGACGGCGTCTATGCTACCGGGATAAATATTTTATACGAAGAACTAAAAAAAACCTCCGACGTCGTAATAGTCGCTCCAGACAGGGAACGTAGCGCAAGCTCGCATTCCCTTACTATCGACAGGCCATTAAGAGTCAACGAAATAAAACCCAATGTATATTCGGTGGATGGAACGCCCACGGATGCCGTAAATATCGCCGTTCATTCAATTCTAAAAACCAAGCCGGACCTTGTAATTTCCGGCATCAATTACGGCGGCAATATTTGCGACGACGTAATTTATTCCGGGACGGTTTCCGCCGCAATGGAAGGGGCGATTATGGGGATAAAATCGATTGCGGCTTCTTTAGTCGTCAATAAAGGCGGCGGTTATCTACCCAAAGACGCGTCTTTAGAAGAAGACCTGGAGGCTTCTTTCGAAAAAGCGGCGCTGTTCATGTCCAACCTTGCCTCGGTATTCGAAAAGAGCGGCTTTTCGGAAAATACTCTTTTAAACGTTAATATTCCGCAGACCATAATCAAGAAAGAAAAAAACCAGTTTGAATACCGTATAACTAAACAGGGCAAACGTTATTTCGAGGATTTCGTGGTAGAGAAAATGGACCCGAGAGGCAGAAAATACTACTGGATATGGGGCAAAAATATCAGGTTCGACGATATTTCAGGGAGCGATTACGAAGCCGTCCATAACGGGCTTATTTCCGTTACCCCGATTCATCTCGATATGACGAACTACAAAGCTATCGAAAAACTAAGAAATATCGATTTATCTTTAAAATACGATAATATGATAATATGAATAAAAAGCTAACGGGCAGTCTTATTTCTAAAGGTGTAGATAATAAAGCCGTCCTTGGAGTTCTTGGGAAAATCCCGCGGGAAAAATTCGTCGAACAGCCCTTTAGGAATATCGAAATTTGTTATGGAGATTCGCCTCTTCCAATAGGTCATAGTCAGACCATTTCCAGCGTTTATACCGTGGGCTTGATGACGCAGGCCCTTAGTTTGAACAAAGAGCATAAGGTTTTAGAAATAGGAACGGGTTCAGGTTACCAGGCTGCCGTTCTTTCTTTTCTTTGCGCCTCGGTTTTTACAATAGAGCGTATCAGGGATTTATCGTTAAAGGCAAGGGTCGTTATTGAGTCTTTAGATATACGTAACGTAACTTTCATCGTAGGCGACGGTTCGATCGGCTTCGGAGAATACGCTCCTTACGACAGGATTATTATAACCGCATGTTCTCCCGATATTCCGATGCCCCTGTTTAACCAGCTTAGCGAAGGAGGGATAATGGTAGTTCCGTTAGAGCGGGACGGTTTCCAAAGCATTTGCTCCATAGAAAAGAAAAACGGAGAGCCGGTTTCGAAAGACATCGCTCCAGCAAATTTCGTTAAACTTATAGGGAAAAACGGTTATGAAGCGCAAACGCTCAATCGGTGCGGTTTCTGACGAAAATGTTTTCGACATTGCCGACAACGATTTCGGAACGGGAAAAAGAACGTTCGTCAAATCCGAAGACAATACGATTTCGAACCAATATCTTAAGCTTCTCAAAAAATATCCTCTTTTGACTAAAAAACAAGAGTACAATCTTGCGCTTAAAGTCAGCGAAGGCGACGAAAAGGCCAGGGACCTGATGATAAAATCCAATCTCGGCCTCGTTATAAGCGTTGCAAAAAGGTTTCTCGGAAGGGGGCTTTCTTTCGAAGACCTCATAATGGAGGGGAATATAGGACTCATAAAAGCGGTGGAAAGATTTAAGCCCAAAAAAGGATTCAGGCTTTCTACATATGCCATATGGTGGATAAGACAGACTATTGAGCGAGGCATATTAAATTCGGGCAGGGTTGTAAGGCTTCCAATCCATGTATCCGAAAATTTTTATAAATATACGAGAGCCGTAAAGGAAGTTACCGGCGAAGTTAAGAGGAAGCCGAATTTCGGCGAAGTAGCCCATCATATGGGCATTAAGGAAGCTAAACTCGAAAAGATTCTCGGCTTTATCGGCAACATTTATTCTTTGGATTCTCATTATCCTCATAACGGCGACGAAGACGATGCGGGCGCTTCTTTTTCTAATTTGATTAGAGCGGACGAATACGATGCATCCGCTTTAGAAACCTTAGATAAAATAGAAACTTTAAACCTTCTTAACGAATGGCTTTATAAGCTTCCGGAAATAGAAAGAAAAGTTATAATTTTAAGATACGGGCTTAATTACGAAAAAACGCGGACGCTTAACGAAGTCGGCGTTATTTTTAATCTTACCAAAGAGCGCATAAGGCAGATAGAGGTCAAAGCCATAAAAAAACTTAGAAAAATGGCAAGAGATGCCGGTATATCAGGCATAGAAGGGTAATCCCCATGCGTGACGAAAACGAAAATACGGAACGTTCTTGCGGAGATTCCGGCGCAGGTCCTGTAGCCGGTATTATTAACGGCGTCGAAAAGATTATCGAAACTCATATATCGAGAGTTTATATTACCGAAAAATTTGCCTATAAGCAAAAAAAACCGGTAAACTTCGGTTTTGTCGATTATACTACTCTCCAAAAAAGAATATTTTTTGCAAAAAAAGAACTTTCCCTAAATAGAAGGGCATGTTCGGGCGTTTATTTAGATTTGGCGGAATTACGGCAAAAAAAGAATAAGATTTTTACCGGGTTTAAAGGCGGCAGGCTGATTGACGTCCTCGTCAGGATGAAGCGGGTAGAAAATAAAAACTTTCTCGATAATATATTAAAAAATGACGATAACGGCGGTTTCGCAAATGAAAAAACATTAAAAAAGATTGCAAAAAAAATATACCTTTTCCATACAACGGCTCGGACTTCCAAAAGAATTTCCAGGTTTGGCGATAAGAAGATATACAAGGCGAACTGGGACGATAATTTCCTAATAATCAAGGACGAAAAGGAAAAGAATGAAAAGGAAAAAAGGGGGGGGACAGATTTATTTTTTGCTTTGCAAAAAAAAATATCTGTCCCCCATTCCGCCGACCGGGTAGCCGCATCCTATTCCTCTTTTCTTTCATCCGCGCTTTTTTCCGAATTTACCCATCTGCGCAAAGAGGGCGGTTTTATCAGGGACGTTCACGGGGATTTAAGAATGGAGCATATAGCGGTATTGGACGCGCGCCGCATAAGCGGCATATGCCTTATGGACTGCGTAGAGTTCGACGAAAGATACAGATGTCAGGACATATATTTAGATATTGCTTTTTTACTAATGGATTTTGAATTTAACGGCTATTTTTACGAATCCGTTTTATTTTTCGGCTTTTACAAGGAATGTTTTAATTACCTTAAATTTATAGCGCCTTTCGGGAAATACGAACCTTCCGTCATCCCTTTTTTTAAATCCTACAGGGCGGTAGTAAGGACTAAGATTTCCTTGCTGCATTCTGGAGAAGATACGCGGGCGAAAGCGCGCAGGTATTTTAATCTTGCCGCTTTTTATCTTGCGTTGGCGGCAAATAAGGTCGTTATACTTAACTGCGGCTTATCCGGAAGCGGCAAATCCTTGCTTTCGTCTTTTCTTTCCAGTTATTTTTACGCGCCCGTTTTTTCTACGGATAAAATAAGGCAAAATTTATTCGGGGAAGCGGATAAGCCAGTTAAATATTCGGCTGAGGCAAATAGTAAAGTTTATGAAGCCATGTTCGAAGAAGGCCTGAAAGAATTTGAAAACAAAGCCGGCGCGGAAGACGGCAGGCATGTGGATGGCGGAGACGGCAGCGGCTTCATAACCCGCGGCAGTTTAGACGGTCGCTATGGTGGCGTAATATTCGACGCAACGTTTTTGAAGCGCTCTCAACGCGCAAAAATAATTAATAGTTTTTTTAATAAAAAAAACTGTATTTTTATATTCGTATATTCTAAAATATATGAAGGAAAAGAAGAAATTGTACTTAAAAGACTTAAGGGCAGGTTCTGCGGAAGTGGAGCGAAAGAAAATTACGAAGCAGCAGTGGCCGAAGCGAAATCGGTAGAGGCCGGCGGATTTACAGGGCGAACCGGCGATGGGGGCGCTAAGCGCGGCAGTTTAACAGCTGATTATTCTGAAGCGGACGAAGCGGTTTATTTCAATCAGAAAAAATTTTTCGAAGAGCCTTCAGAATCGGAAATCAAGAGATTCACAGAGGCTTTTCCGATTTCTTCGTCAATATTCGTTCAAATAGACGCTTCTTTAGAATTAAAAGACAGATTTAACGAATTAATGAAAAATATAGTCGAAAAATATTAAAAATATTGTTGAAAGATACGAAAAATTTTTACGGTCATATTTTGGATTTATCAGGCAGATTCAAATACGAAATATATCTTATTATATTATCGGTATTTGCCTTAATAGTCCACATTCATCTCGCCTCGACCCTTAATCTCGGAAATGATGAAGCCCATTATTACGTCTGGTCTTTAAAACCGTCTTTAGGCTATCTCGACGACGCCCCATTGGCAGGCTGGATTATTTATGCCTTCGACGGGCTTTTCGGCAAAAGCCAGCTCGACGTCAGGCTCGGCGCCGTCATATTTTCATTTTTGGACGGATTTTTAGTATATTATCTTACTTATACATTGTTTAAAAGCAAAAGGACGGCTTTTTTTGCATTTTTGTTTTTCCTTTCAGCCGTAATCTTCGGCATGGTTTTATCGGTCATGATGCTCCCGGACGCCCCGCTTTTATTTTTTAGCTTATGTTTTTTAATATTTTTTTATAAAGCCGTAGAGGCTTCCCAAAAGATGACAGATTTTAAACCTGCCGCCTTTTACCATTCCTATTGGCTCTTAGCCGGTATTTCCCTCGGCTTTGCATTTTTAAGCAAATACACCGCTGCGCTTATTCCCCCAGCCGCTTTATTATATCTGCTAGTTTCTAAAAAAAACCGGCGTTATCTTAAAACTCTTTATCCTTATGCGGCTCTTTTAATTGCGCTTTTTATTTTTTCGCCCGTAATTTATTGGAATTTAACGCATAATTTTATATCCTTTCGCTTTCAGCTTTCCCACGGTTTTTCTCATCCAAAACCAGGTTTTCCGCTTTTAGCCGCCGGCTGGCTCGGCCAGGTTGCCGTTATAACGCCTTTAATTTATATATTTTTAATTGCGGCTTTTTTGTATTTGCCTTTAAAAAGGCGCAAGCAGGGCTTCGGAACCGCCGGCTCTTCCTTTTCCGGGCATATCTTGTTTTCGGCATGTTTTTCCCTTAGTATTTTATTATTTTTTATTATAAACGGCTATTCCCATAGAATATTGGTCCACTGGCCGGATATAGGCTATCTTTCGGCTTTTCCTATTATGGGTTTTACGGCCGACGCTTTAACGCGGAAAAAGCGAAAAAAAGGCGAAAAAAAAATTAGCGTATTTTTTAACGGCATGGTTAAATACGGCGTTTATTTTACGATATTTTCCGGTTTATTTTTGTCTTTTATCCTGTATAACCAGATTTATTATAATTCTATACCTGTAGGCAAAATAATACGCTATATCGATAAAGAAAAACGGCTTAAAAAAGTGGGAATATTTTCTATAATACCGCATATTCCAGGCAGGCCTTCGACCGCCGACATAACCAACGACCTTTTCGGGTGGAGGCATAGCGCGCGATACATAAGCATGGTTTATAAAGGATATAAAACAGCCGCCCGCCCGCTTTTTATACTCACGCACCATTATGCCATAGCGGACGAACTTGTTTACTACGGAGGCTATAAGCCTGCGGTAAATATTTACAACATATCTGGTTTCTTAAATCAATACGACTTCTGGCAAAACCTGAATAAAATAAACGGGAAAAACGCGCTGTTCGTGATGGACGATAAATATATGCTCAATCCTGTCAAAGAATATGCGCCGTTTTTCAAATCGGTAAAAAAAATAGGCAGATTAGACATATATGTAAGGTTTAGGCTGGTCAGGATATATTACCTTTATCTAATGACAGGCTTTAATGCGGCTAAGGCGCTTAACAGTTTCGGCAAATTCGGCAGGATGTATTGATTTTTGCTATATTTTGCTATTGACAAATTACTTGTTCTGAATATATAATTAATTTCCATATGGATTTAAAATCGTATATAAGGGAAATCCCGGATTTCCCGAAAAAAGGAATTAACTTTAAGGATATTACGCCGCTTCTCGCAGATGCAAAAGCGTTTGCGTATGCGGTGGACGCGCTGGTAGATTCTTGCGTTTCAAAAAATATAGGCTACGTTGTCTGCATAGAAGCCAGAGGTTTCGTGGTCGGCGCGCCGATAGCTTACAGGCTCGGCGCAGGCGTCATAATGGTCAGGAAACCCGGCAAACTTCCTTACGAATGTTCGTCTTTGAGCTACGACTTGGAATACGGAAGCGCAACCTTGGAAATACACAAAGACGCGTTAAAGGAGGGCGACAGGGTTATCGTTGCCGACGACGTTCTTGCTACCGGCGGAACGGCTCTTGCTACCATAGGGCTCGTACAAAGTTACGGGGCGGAAGTCGCAGGCACGGCTTTTCTTGTGGAGCTTTCGTTCTTGAAGGGGGCGGATAAAATCAGGCCGCATGCCGTAAACGCTTTAATGAAATTCGATTATTGACGTTTAAAGCTCGTTTTAACCTGCAGGTTTAATTTAAGCATATCCCATGCGCAGGCAAAAATGCGAAGGACGGCATATCTTTATTTGCCTGCTTTAAAAAACATTGTTTTTAGCAAAAAAAGATGCTAATCCGTTGTTTATATATCTGAAGCTATTTTCTTAAACGTTCCTGTCGGCAATTTTTGGTATATATTGGTATATAATAAATATAATAAATTTTAATTCAATATATTTTCAGGAGGGGGTTTTTTTATGAAAAAAGGTTTAACGGTCGTTTTTATCGTTCTCGTAATAGTTTTAGGATACGTTGCGGTTCACGCCCTTACCGCGCCCGTCAAATTATCAGCAGCTCAACTCGGCGGACAGCTTATTCATTCCAATAAAAAAGGCATAGATTGTCTTGCATGCCATACGATAGGCAAAAAAGGCGGAAACGTCGGACCAGATCTTTCCAAAGAGGGAACGCTGAAACATTCGGTTAAATGGATAGAAGTCCAGATAGCTACTCCGGCAAAGCATTTTAAAATGGGGCAGATGGTAAAAATAAGCGGCAAAAGCTATATGGCTATCATGCCCGACCACAAGATGCTTTCGAAGAAAGAGCTTTTTGATTTAGCGTCTTATTTGGATTCGCTTAAATAACGGCATGATAAAAGATAAAAACTTCCGGCATATCAATATCCGGTATTATATGTAATTAAGCGATGGGGCTTTTAAAGATTGCGCATAAAATTGCGGATTAAAGAAAAAAATAAAAAGAGGAATTTATATGTTGACAATCGTCAATTTTAGATATATATATTAATATATATATAATAAATGAAAATAGTATAAAAATCTTTTAAGGAGGTGAAGGAGGAAAGAGATTTAAAGCATGCGGTTTGCAGTAGGTTGTAAAAACTTGTCTTATTATTATCTAATTGGTTTTCAATTTTAAATTTGAAGAGAGAGGAAAATTATGAAAAAGAAACTAATAATAACCATGATTGCTTTGTTCGTCCTGGCGGCTTCCTTTGCGATGGTTCCCAGAAAAGCGAACGCAATCCCGGCTTTTGCACAAAAGTATCATTTTTCATGCGCGGTTTGCCACACGGTTTTTCCAAATCTTAACCCGTTTGGAAGAGCATTTTGGAGAAACGGTTTCAGGCTTCCGGATACAGACGGAACTCCTTCGGACGCAACTCAGATTACCGAAGGCTTAAGCCTTCCAAATCCTTGGCCTATACCTGTAATGGTCGAGCCTATAATCGGATATACGCATGTAACCAATGAGAATGTCAGCGCCAGCACCGATGCATTCAGTTCGGAATTTGACTTCGTTGCCGCAGGAGCTTTTAAAATATATACCCCGTTTGCAAATTCGATTTCGTTTTACGTACATGCAAATACAGGCAGCGGCACAATGAAACAGAAACAGGTATTTGCGTCCATTAACGGTTTAGGTTCTGGTTTTGGCGTTGCGTCCCACTTGTTTAATTTGAAACTCGGACAGGTTACGACCGCAAGTCCTTATTTCTACAGGCAGATACCGTTCTATACCATCGGCCCTTCCAGCGGCGGACCGGTAGGAAACGGACAAGGATTAGATGTCGGACTTGACGGCGAATCCGGCGCCCTTATTCATTCCAGAAACGCAGGCATTGCTCTTTACGGAACGCCGGGCTATCATTTATGGTATAAAGTAACGGTTACTAATGATAATCCATCGACGCCGACATATTCAGGATCTTCTCCATATGGTGAGGCAACGGGTAATTCTGCTAGCAACGCAATGGAATATTCTTATCAGTTAAAGGAATATTACCAGGTTCCCGTAGGACAGCTTGAGTTCGGTTATTACGGCGCAACGATAGGCGAGCCTATAACGGTTCCCTTAAGTACTACCGCCAGTACTACCTGGACGGACGGCATTCAAATTAACGGCGTGGACGTCGACCTTGCAAACGACATTTACGAACTTGGTTTGACTTACATGCAGCAGCACGATTCCAATCCTTACGATAATACCAGTTACGATGGCCATTCGACAAACGGCTATAGTAATTTCGAGGTTTACGGAAGATATTTAATGCCGCAAATCGGACAGGGCTTAATGCTAATGGCCGATTATGCCACATATAGCTGGATGCACAAAGGCGCGGAGGAAGCGTTTAACGGTACCGTAACCAGCTGTTCCAACGCCGGATTATACGAGTTTGGAACATACGCTTCTTCTAACGGCTGCACCAACGAAGGCATAAAGGATGCCTTCGCAATTCAGGCCGAATACAACTTGGCTTATAATGCGCATCTTTATCTTGCATATATATTTACCAACAAATCGCAGGACAACTCGCTCGGTACCGGTCTCGACTTTGCTTTCTAATCCGGTTCGTATAAGTTAAACCAAAAATTACGGCGGGGGCATCGACCCCCGCCTTTTTTATTTCGTTATTTCGTGGAAAAAAGATAAATTCTTTTTTCCTATAATTTATAATTATAAATTCAATAAATGAAATAAAAATAGCCGGTTTATTTTTATTGTTTTAGGTATATAATTAAATGTTAGAAGATTTAAAATTTTAATTTTAATATAAATATAAATTCAATTATAATATAGGAATTATTCATAGCGCTAAGTAAAAATCGTATGATCGAAGGATTTAAAATACTCTTTAAATACAGGTATCTCATATGGGTTTTATCCCTCAAGGAACTTAAGGCGCAATACAGGGGTTCTTACTTAGGCTTTTTATGGTCGCTCACGAATCCTCTTTTACTTCTCATAATTTATACGTTTTTGTTCGTAGTTGTATTCCATAACCCGTACAAGGCATATCCGGTTTATATTTTTTGCGGGATACTTCCTTATACGTGGTTCCAGAATTCGGTTATAATATCTACGAGTTCGATATCGAATGCAGGGGGCCTCGTGTCGAAATCGCTTTTGCCTCCCGAAGTGATAGTGATGTCCAAGATAGGTTCCAATTTGTTAAATTACCTGCTTTCCGTGCCGATACTCATTTTATTTGTTTATATATTTAAAATGAGGCTTGGGCTGCAAATAGTATATTTTCCCTTAATGGTCGTTATAACTTTTTTTCTTATAGCCGGCATCAGTTTGTTTTTTGCCGCGCTCAACGTTTTTTACAGGGACATTCAGTTTATCATACTTAATCTTACCACTTTTTTATATTTTTCAATGCCAGTTATGTATTTCGACAAACAGCTTCCCGTAAAACTGAGGCACATAATTTATTTGGACCCGGTAGCTTACGCTATGAAATGTTTTCAGGATATTTTTTATTACGGGATATTTCCGCGCTACTATTACGTTATAGGGGTTTTATTGGTTTCGGTTGCGGTATTCGTCGCCGGTTATTCTTACTTTGCCTCGAGAAAGGAGCTTTTTAGTGAATTCGTTTAACGGCAATATTAGCAATATTAATAATATTAGTATCAAAGACAGCTCCGGTTATGCAATCGAGGCGGAAAACATTACTAAGGTTTTCAGGAGGCTTTCTTCGCACACAACCCTTAAAAAAGCCTTTATAGATTTAATAACCTTCAATAAAAATAAGCAGGTCAAGGTTTTAAAATTTAC
The DNA here is from genome assembly GCA_027319095.1 of bacterium. Classification (GTDB taxonomy): domain Bacteria; phylum SZUA-79; class SZUA-79; order Acidulodesulfobacterales; family Acidulodesulfobacteraceae; genus Acidulodesulfobacterium_A. The sequence goes on from DAHVNW010000001.1 coordinate 53,552, forward strand.
CGCCCTAAAAGACGTCAGCTTTTCGGTAAAACGTGGAGAAACTTTCGGCATAATAGGTCCGAACGGTGCAGGCAAAAGTACCCTTTTAAAGATATTGTGCCGCATAATGAAGCCCACTTCCGGCAAAATCGCAGTGAAAGGCAAACTTTCCGCACTTCTTGAACTCGGCACCGGTTTTCATCCGGAATTTACCGGAAGGGAAAACATTCTTATAAACGGGCTTATTTTAGGCTTGACCAAAAAGGAAATAGCCGCTAAATACGACGAAATAATAGAATTCAGCGGAGTTAAAGACTTCATAGACGAGCCGGTCAAGACTTATTCGAGCGGAATGCAAGTAAGGCTTTCATTTTCGGTAGCCGTAAACATAAATCCAGATATTTTAATACTCGATGAGGTTTTAACCGTGGGCGACGCAGAGTTTCAGGCAAAAAGTAAAAAGAGGATAGAAGAATTCATTAACGGCGGCAAGACGGTCTTATTAGTAAGCCACGACAAAAATGCAATATTAAACTACTGCAACGAAGCTATGCTGTTGTATAAAGGCGGGGTAATTGCCGTGGGAAAGCCCGAAGAAACTATTGCCAGATACGAAGAAATCGAAAAATCCCATTCATTAAAATTGTATAATTTTAATATTTAGCTTTATAAATCTATTTATTTTTTAATATTTTAGATATATAATCATATAAGTATTAAGATTAAGAATCACATTTAATTTAAGTTCTTTTTGGAGAATAAACCATGCAATTCCATATGAGTTTTAGGTATAGGGATATTATACAATTACAACAAAAAGATAAAACCGCTAATGCAAACAAATAAATGGGAACGATCCCCCAGTCTTCTCTTACCTATAAGCAAAGGTTTATAAAAAACTTAAGCCTCCTTTATCTTGCAACCCTCATTTCTAAGGTTTTTGCGCTCGCAATAAACATAATCCTCGTTAGGAAACTCGGCGCTTCCGTTTACGGAGATTACGGCTTCGCGCTTACTTTCGTTACTTATTTTACGCTGCTTGCCGATTCCGGCCTTTCCGCTTACGGTGAAGCCGTCATAGCGAAAAGCGGCGGTTTAAGCGGAGACTTAAAAGAAGGGGGCGTAACAAAAATTGCCGGAGATATTTTTTCGTTTAACCTTTTTTTATCGATAATTTCAGGCGTTATATTGGTTATTTCTGCGGTTTATATTTTAAGGTTCGGAAAGGTTCAAACGGATATGCTGATATTGGTCTCGGCTGCGCCTTTGGCATATGTATTCGGCTTTAACTACGTTATAAAAGCTTTGGAAATAAACCAGATAACGGCATTATCAGTTTTTTTGGGCCGGCTTGTTTATTTTGCGGGAATAATATTATTCGTCGCAAAAAAAAGCGACTATTTATACTCTATACTTTTTTTTATCATAGGAACGCTTATTACTTCTTTAACGCAATTCGGATACGTTATGAGGCTGATCGGACGGCTAAGGCTGAATTTCAGCCTTAAAAACTTTAAGCTCCTTGCCGTTAACGGAATGCCCTTCGGAATAGTATCCGCGCTTCTTATTTTTTATGCCGGCCTGCCCGTTTTGTTTTTAAAGATACTTACCGGCAATAAAAATGTAGGCTATTTTTATATGGCGGGCAGATTAGTATTTTTCGTTTCGTCGTTTGTGGGCTTAATTATGGGAGCGTTTATTCCAATATTGTCGGAGGCGGTTAAAAACAGGGATTTAAAGAGGCAGTCTTCCATTATGGCCGAACTTTTAAGGTTTAATTATACGTTTCTGATTCCGGTCTGCGTTGGGGGAGTTGCATTAAGCGGGAGGATAATATCGGTTTTTTTCGGCCAAGGGTATTTGACGAGCGCGGGAGTTTTAGATATTATGATATGGTCCATTTTGTTCATAGGGATTTCCGCCGTGTTTAACGGTTATTTAACCGTTCTGCAGGACAGGAAAAAATTAGTAGCTGGAGCGGCGGCGGCAAGCGTTGCCGGGATTTTAACGACGCCTGTATTGATTAAACTCTACGGGGTTTACGGAGGCGCGGCGGCAAGCGTATTCATGGAGTTCGTTACGGCTTTTACTCTTATAATATTTGTGTTAAAGGCTGGAGGTCGCAGAAATACCGTAGGCGGAGGCGGGTTTTCGGGCGGCGGCAGAACCGGGGACAATGGAGGACCTGCGGGCAAAGAGGCCGGCAGGTATGAATATAACGGCAAAACTGAGGGTAATTTAAAGCGCGAATCGGAAAGTAAGCCGGACGGCAGATTGAGCATTAAGGTCGATTGGCTGAATTTTATAAAGGTATTGGCGGTATCCGCGACCATGGGCATTATAGTCGGCGTTTTAAACGCCGTAATGAATTTTAAGCCCGTTATCGACCTTTCCGTTTCTATTGCGGCGGGAATTTTTATTTATTTCGCTTTATCTGCGGTTTTAGGGACTCTGAAGAAAGAAGATTTAACAGAGCTGCGTGGAATGCGGGGAATGTTGAAAAGATGACGGATACTGATAATACGGATAATACGGCGTATAAAGCAGGGGCGGAGAACGGCGGGGCAAGGTATATTTATATAGATATTACGGATACATATCTTAACGGTTTAAATACAGGAATCCAGAGGGTCGTGCGCAACATCGCGAAAAGGACGGACATAATAGAAAAAACTACTGGAATGAAAGTCTTACCGGTTATCGTTAAAAACGATAAATTAATAAAAGCTGAACGGGCCGTCTTTAAAAATTATCAAAATAAAATAAAAAGAATATACCTTAAATCGGAAAATTTAATAAATTTATATTTAAGCAAATATAAGCATAAATTTAAAAATAAAAATAAAATAAAAAGAAAAAATTCAGCGGCTGCCGGAACAGGGACTGGCGCGGGTGCGGGGGAAAACATTGTAAATCCAAGTGCTTGCCGGCGTATAAGGCATCTTTTAAAAAAAATATTTATTTATTCCGCCTATTTAAGTTTAAGGTTAAAAGGAACGACGGGCGAAGAGATTGTGCCTAAAGAAGGCGATATATTATTTTTTCCAGATGTTTTTTGGACGCCGTTTTACGATATAAACGAGGTCGTAAATAAATATAGGGCGTCTAAAGTCAGGATAGTCCCGTTAATACACGATATTATCCCCGTCATGTTTAAAGATTATTGCGATGCGGATTTTGCTTCCTTATTCCGCTCAAAATTGGACGGGCTGTTGGAATCGGCGGACATGGTTATAACCGTTTCCAAGTCTGAAAAAAACAATATAGAATCATATATAAGAAGCGCGGCAGAAAGCAGGACGGGGAAAGCGGCTAAAGCCATGGACGTCAAAACAGACGGGTCATCCGAAGCAGTTTGCGCAGGCAAAGCAGCCGAAACAGATATTGCAGACGCAGCAGGATTAACAGGTTTGCCGGTGGATTATTTTTATCCCGGATTCGACCATCTGGCTAATAATTATAATAAAAAAAATAAAAATGCAAAACGTCACGCAAGGAGCTATTTTGAGAAATTTTCGGATAAAAGCCGCAATACGTTTATTATAGTAGGAACGATAATTCCGGCAAAAAACCATATTTTCGTCGTAAACGCTTTCGAAAGGTTATGGCGGGAAGGTTTAGACGCGTCCTTAGCCGTGGTCGGAAAGGCGGATAAAGCCCCGCCTGAAATATTGTCTAAAATAAAAGACAGCATATTTTTTAATAAAAATCTCTTTTTTTTCGACGATGCGGCGGACGAAGAGCTGGATTTATTGTATCGCAATTCCAATGTTTTAATCATCGCCTCGGTCGCGGAAGGGTTCGGGCTGCCTCTTATAGAGGGGTTAAGCAGAAATTTAAAGATTATAGCCTCTGATATACCGGTATTTAAAGAAATAGCATGCGCGGCGGGAGAGAAGAAAGACCTGGTTTGTTATTTTAAGGTTGATGACGAAGACGCCTTTATAAATGCCGTTAAGAATGTCGCAGCGGCGATGTATAATATAGATATAAACAATAAAGACAATGAAGACGATAAAGAACGCTGGATTACATGGGATATGTCCGTAGAGATGCTTTCAAAAAAATTAATAGTTTAATAATAATTGATAATAGTTTAAAGGATTAAATGCTAATTTCCTCTAATAGAATAAAAAAAATTCTGTATTATATTAAAAAAGGCAGATTTAACGTTATTATAAACGCCGTCAGGCTTTATTTTTTTTATAGCTTTTCCGGCGGTCTTTTTTCCGGAGCTTCCGCGTTTTCCCCTGGCTTAAATGCGCCAACCGCCCTTGCCGTTCCTGTCTTTCCAGGCACCACTCTGGTTTCGATTATTATCCCCGCATATAACCAGTGGAATTATACATACGCCTGCATTAAATCCATTTTAGAAAATACGGAAGACGTAAACTATGAGATAATCGTTGCCGACGATAATTCTTCGGACGATACGGTTAACATAAAAAAATACGTAAAAAACTTTAAGCTGATAAGAAACGAAGTTAATCTCGGCTTTTTAAAAAACTGCAACAATGCGGCAAAATACGCGTCGGGGAAATATCTGCTGTTTTTAAACAACGATACTAAGGTAAAAAAAAGCTGGCTTAAAAATCTTCTATGCGTACCGGAAAACGATGAAAACGTCGGAATGGCAGGGCCTAAATTTATATACCCTAACGGCGTTCTTTTGGAAGCCGGCGGAATAATATGGAAAGACGGTGAAACATGGCAATACGGAAGGTTTGACAGCGCCCGCAGTAGGGAATACAATCGCGAAAGGGAAACCGACTATGTTTCCGGCGCGTGTTTGATGATAAGAAAGGATTTATTCGATAGAATCGGCGGGTTCGACGAAAGGTTTGCCCCGGCTTATTACGAAGACGCGGATATAGCGCTTGAGGCAAAAAAGGCCGGGTATAAAGTGGTTTATCAGCCCGCTTCCGTCGTTATTCATTACGAAAATATTACTTACGGTCATAAAAAAGGAAAAAAATGGAATAAAAATAATAATTATGAAGAAAACAAAAAAAGGTTTATAGAAAAATGGCGGAATACTTTGGAAGAAAAGCATTTCAAACATATGGAAGACGCTTCGAGCGCCGTTTACGGACCCAAGGGGGAGAGGCGGTACGAGCGAGTCGATAACGACGCGGCGTCGAAGGAGCGTTGCGGCTGGAACGCTTTTAATATTAACAGGGTCTTAATAGAATGTTCGGATACTTATTTAGAAAACCTCAATACCGGAATTCAACGTGTGGTAAGAAACATAGCGGGGCGCTCCGCCGTTATGCGCGAAAAGTCAGGCGTGCCGGTTATTCCGATAGTTTTGGATAATGATAAGTCGGGTTATCTCGAATTAAAATTAAATAATATCGGCCGTCATAATGATAGCGATGGCGATGACGATAAGCATAAGCTTAGACATAAGCATAATTATAATGAAACGGGCGGATACGGCAACCGGAATGGCGATGAAACGCATCGCGGTTTTAAAAGTACGGGAGAGCGGATAAAAATAATTCTGAAAGAAAAGTTTAAAATAAAAGAAACCGGGGGCGGTTTTAAATTTTTTAAAATTATATTGCATCTGCTTAAAAAATTTAAGTATTTTTGCGTTGGGTTAATCCAGATTTATAAATCAGGATTAAATAGAAGCCATAATATAGAAAATGCTAAAGATACTAAAGGGGAGCCGGTTTTCCCTGAAGAAAACGATTTATTGATTTTAGCGGACGGTTTTTGGAATTACCCTTACAATATTTATTTCGATAATTTTTGCAAGAAGATAAAAAAAAATGGCGGCATAATTATTGCCGTAATATACGACATCATACCTTTAACCGAACCGGAGTTTTTCGAGATAGACCTCGTTGCGAGATTTAAGAGTAAAGTTAATAAATTTAACGGCTTAATCGACGGCATTGTAACTATTTCCAAGAGCGAAAAGGAAATTATCGAGGAGTATCTTAGAAAAAGGCTAAATATCGAAGATAAGCCTGTAGCGTATTTCTATCTTGGCTGCGATATTAAGCTTAGGCGCAAAAATCGCAACATATTGAGCGGGAATGAAGAAAATAACAGGGAAGACGTTGCCTGTGCCGTTGCCGGAGTTACCGGTTATACCGAGATAAATGAAGGCGTGCGCAAAGCCGTTAAAAAAATCGCAGGGTTAAAAGTTTTGCCGCCTCAAACATCACGGCTATTGCCGTCGATGCAGTTGCGGGATACCCGTCTATCGCACTTGCCGCCTTTGCCTGCAAAGCTGTATTTGATGGTAGGTACAATTGAACCGAGAAAAGGTTACGGTTATGCGGTAGAAGCATTCGAAGACATGTGGAAAACAGGTTGGGACGGCATTTTAATTATTGCGGGCAAAATCGGATGGAAAGTGGACGAATTGATTGAAAAAATCCGCCGCTCCGAATACCTGGATAAAAAACTTTTTATATTTAACGATTTAAGCGACGAAGAACTGTGTTATTTTTATAATAACGCAGATGCGCTCATATTTTCTTCCTTAAGGGAGGGCTTCGGCCTGCCGTTAGTAGAGGCCATGAATTACCGTCTGCCGGTTATTGCAAGCGATATTCCGGTATTCAGGGAAATAGCCGGAGATAAAAATTATCCGATAATGTTTTTTTATCCCGATAAAAACGGTTTAATAAACGCCGTAAATAAATTTGAAGATAAACCTTTTTATGGCGATAATCCGGATAAAACTATCGAAGGAAGTATTTCCTGCAAAACGAGCTCTAACCGTCTTATTACATGGGATGAATCCGTAAATGATTTTTCCGACGCCGTATTCGAACTTCTAAAAATTATTAGAAGGGATACAAAGAATAGCGAAGCTCATCCGGAAAATAAATCTCTAACGGCGGATTAAGGCAAATTAACCGGCATCATAAAGTTTTGATTTAATTTTTTCTATAATTGTTTTAGGTTCTATAGAATACATACATTCAGCGGTTTTTAAACCGCGAGGGCAGGTATCCATCCAGTCGTCTATGCTCCACCAGCAGTTGCCGCACAGGTTAGGAGCAATGTTTATGTTGCCTTTATAGGAACAGTAGGCGGCGTTTGTCGGACCGAAAAGGACGGCGGAAGGCGTGCCGAGACAGGCGGCTATATGGACGAGACCCGAATCCGTGTCGATGTGAAGAGTCGAGGACGAAATAATCGAGGCGGCTTCTTTAAGCGTAGTTTTGCCTCGAAGGTTAATGTCCGCGCCGTCTATATTAGAGCCGTTGCCGAGACCGCCGAGTTGAACGATTAAATATTCAGGAAAATCTATCTTGATTAATTTTACCAACTCGGCCCATTTTTCCGGCGGATAAGATTTTGTCGATACGCCGGTTTTATTTTTAGTCCTGGTATTTTCGTCCCAGCCGTCATGAATGGTAATAAATTTAATGCCTTCTCGGTTAAGGTTAAATTTTGAAACTTCGGATGGATGTATCGATAACTGCAAGCGGTTGTAAGGCATAGATGAGAAAATGGGCACTGATTTTGAGGAAACGGCATTTATTTCTTCATTGCCCTTCAAACCTGCCGCATAGTTTAAATAAGTTTCGCGGGAAAGTCCCATTAAGGTTACTTTGTCTGCAAGTATGCCTTCGCTGAAAGGACGGGTTTTTATATATTTTTCTATATTTTTTTGATTGTTTTTTATGTTTTCGATAATTTGAACTAGAGCCGGAAATTTCGCGGAAACTTTATATTGTGATTTTTTGCGTATTTTTTGGCTGACCAAAAACGCGTTTAGCCTAAAATCCGCATCGTAAAAATTTCTAAAATAATCGTATTCATTTAAATTCATAACGCTTCTTATAGACGGTTCGGCTTCCGTTATAAATTTTATGGATTCTGGCGTTCTGTAGAAAACGTTGAATACAAGTTTCGAACCGCTTATTTTATTTTTATTTATACGGTACGCCATATCTCTTATAAATCTTACGGCTACTATTGCGTCGCCTATTCCGGCGTTGCCTATATTAACCGCAATATAGCATATATTTTCATCGTTTCCGAAATATTTTCTTTTAATAGCGTTTTGCCGTGAAATCGTCCATGTTTTTATAAACGGAAACACCAAAAAATAGGACAGGGCGTATTGAAAAAATTTACGTGCGGGCATGCCGTAATTTAAAAGATATTTTACCTTTTTAATTTTTCTTTTCAAAGAAGAAGCCGCAAGCGTTTCTATCTCGGAGAGTCTTGCGGATTTTATTTCGTGAAGGTTAAAATTATAATTTTGACGTTTTGTGTTTTTTGCTTCAGGCAAAAATTTGCCGTTTCTCATTAAGAAACGTCCGGAAAGGTCGTCCGCTACTTTATTTACGTCTATCATACCCATGCATTCCAGCGTTTTGCAGCCGCTTATGCGGTAGAAGGAGCAGGGAGCGCAGGGACAGGAGGCGGAAAAATAGCCTATATTGTTAAATGGAAGCGAGTTTAAAGGGCTGGAATAGCCGAACAGGCAGTATGTGTCGGAGTTGACTATTGATGACAGGTGCATTAGGCCCGAATCTATGCATATGTTGAAAAGCGAGCCTTTAAGAAGTCGCAATGCGTCGATAAGGCTTTCCGTGCGTTTAAGAAAGACTTTTTTACTAAGGTGCGGTTTAAGCCTAAGGCCGGTTATAAGAGATTCCAGATAAGGGTAGTCTTCGGGGCCGCCGAGCAGGTATAACGGGGAGTCCGCAAAACGCTCGGAAAGCAGTTCGAGGAGGAGCGACGCGTTTGCCGTAGGGAGCTTCCTGCCCATGTTGCCGCCGCCTCCGCTGGAAAGGACGAGGCATATGTGGCGGCCGTTTGCCGGAAGTTCGAAGAGATTAATATTAGAGGTATCAGGGGTTCTTGCAGGAATAGCCGTTCCGGCCTTGGAGTTTCCGATTCCGGCGGCAAAGTTTTCCGGAAAGCCGTCCGGTACTAAGGTAAACTTTTTTTCGGAAGAAATGTGGAAAAATATTTCCGTCAATTTCAGATAGTTGTCGAATATATGTATTCCTGGATCTATATCGGTGCGGAAGTCGTAGGTTTCCCGCCTAAGTTCCGTGGATGAGAAGCCGGCCTTGAAAGTTTTTACGAACAAAAGCATTAGCGGAATGTTGACGGGCATTCCTGTCATGTCGAACACGGCGTCGTAACCGGCCGCGCCTATATCCTTAACCGCGCGAAAATAGCTTAAAGGGTTTAAGGGCTCCAATGTTTTTACGCCGAACCTGAGGCATGCCGCGGGATTGTCGAATATCCGGAACAGCGGGTTTCTGGCCGTAGTAAGCACGTCAATTTCGACGGAAGGGTATGCGGCTTTCAGCCTTTTAATTATTTCCAGGATATAGACGGAGTCTCCTATGCCTTCTAGCTTTATAAATAATATTTTTTGCGGAAGGGAGGAAGGAAAAGGATTCCGAGACGGCTTGATAAGGCGCAGCGCCGTTATGACAGGACGGCTGTTTAAAATCTTCAGAAAAAATTCGTTTATATGTTTAGTATTCATAAAAAAATAACCCGTTCTTTTTAAAATCGCTCCGTTATAAAACGGAGCGATTTTAAAACATCTCAAAATGACTTTTATAATGGTTAATGATATAATAATAAAAAATTAAAAAATAGTAAAATCATAGTTAAAATTTGAATTTAGACTTGCCGTAACTTATGGAAACAACGGAAGATTTTAACGTTAAAAGCCTTGGCGGGTTCGTTGACGCCCTGTTCCATTCAAAGATGATCGGGGTCTTTATTTATCAGGATAACTGCAGAATTGTCCGTTCAAATGAAACATTCAGGGAATTTATAGGCTATTCGGAAGAGGAGCTAAGCCGTTTGACCCCCTACGATATAATAACCGGCGAATACAGGCATGAAGTAAAAAAATTTGCCGAAAGAAGGATAAAAGGAGAAGTTTTTGCCGCAGAACAAATAACCTATATGCATATAACGAAAGAAGGCGTTTTTAAGCCCACCATTATTTTTGCATATACCGTTTCTTATAAAGGCAAACCCGCCGGCTTGGTTATGGTGACCGACGTTTCCAAGCAGAAAATGTACGACGGACTATTTCTCTCCTTCAGGTCGCTTCAAATGATGTATGCCGTGCTTTCCGAAGTCAACCAGCTGATAATAAGGGCAAAAAACGAAAATTCTTTATTTCTGGAAATATCCAATGGAATAGTTCGGAAGGGATTATTCGTAAATGCTTTCATCATACTCCTGGACCAGGACCTTAATATAAAATCTTTTTTTTCTTACGAAAAAAGCGATTATCCCGATTATTTAAAACAGCATCTTAATAAGCCCGAAGCAAAAAAAGGACCGCTTATTACGTCTTTTCTAAAATCAAAAATAATAATTAACAGCGATACATTAAAAAATCCTTCTATGCTGCCTTGGAGAGAAGAACAAGTAAAAAGGGGCTATCTTTCAAGCGCCGCCGTGCCTGTCATAAAAAAAGGCAAAACGATAGGCGTTCTTTCTTTATACGCCGCCGAAAAAGGATTTTTCAAAAGAAATATTTATAATCTATTAAAAGAAATGATGGTTAATATAAATTATGCGCTCGACAAAATAGAAGACGAAAAATGGCATTCCATGATTCGGTCGGCATTAAATTCCGGTTCCGATTTTGCGATTATTTCGGATAAACATTTTAATATATTATATGTCAACGAAAGCGCATATAAAATATTCGGCTATACGGCGGACGAACTTATGGACGAGCACTTTTCCAAGATATTGAAAGGCGGCTCCGGAAAAAAAACGTTTGCCCAAAAATTTTTCGACGCTATCGTTTACGGCAAAATTTTAACGGATATATTCACGTATAAGGCTAAGGACGGGAACGACGTGTATTGTTATACGACTGTCGCGCCTTTTAGCGCAGGCGTCGGCGCCCTTGGCGGCGCCAGAGACGTCGATATCGAATATTATATAATGACGGGAAAGGATATTACGGGCGAGATAAAAGCCGAAGAGACCATGGAGATGTTAATATATTTCGATCCGCTCACCGGCCTTCCCAATAAAAAAATGCTGAAAAAAAAGATAGACGAATTCATAAAAGATGCCGGTTATTCAGGCGCGCTTCCATCCTGCGCTCTTGCAATAATAAATCCGGTAAATTTTTCCTTAATAAACCATACTTTCGGTTTTGAAACGGGCAATAAAATAATAATCGAAATGTCGAATAAGATAAAAAGTATTATAAAAAGCTCCGATATTCCGGCCAGATGGGATGCTGATAAATTCGCCGTATTTTTAAAGCGGCTGGCATTCGAGGAAGACGCCCTTAATATCGTCGGCAGGATTTTAAATGCTCTTAGCGAACCTTATGTGCCGGACGGCAAAAATAAGATAAATATATCTTTTAACGCCGGAATATCTCTTTATCCTAAAGATGCCGGAACATCCCAGGATATTTTCGACAAAGCCGAATCCGCCCTTCTTAATGCCATGTCAAAAGGCGAAAATGCCGTCGGATTTTTTAAAAAAGAGTTCGAAGAATCCGCAAGGAAAAAGGTCGAACTAAGAAACGGTCTAAACGAAGCTATGGAAAAAAATCAATTTATCCTGTATTATCAGCCTTATTTCGATATAAAGACAGGTTCGATAAAAGGCGCGGAAGCTCTTCTCAGGTGGCTGAGAAACGGCAGGCCGATGCCGCCTATGGAATTCATACCTTTTTTGGAACAGAGCGGAATGATTACAAAGGTTGAAAACTGGATATTAGGAGAGGTGGCGTCTAAGATAAAAACGTGGTCTGATATGGGGCTTAACGTTGTTCCGGTTTCGGTAAATATTTCTCCGGCAAGTTTCGGCGACCCCCATATAAAAGATAATATCGAAGCGGTGCTCGGTAAAAACGGCGTAGAACCTGGTCTATTTAATTTTGAAATAGTGGAAAGAACGTTTATAGATAATTTGGAGTATTCGGGCAGGCTGTTGCATGATTTAAAAGAAAAAGGGTTCGGGCTTTCGATAGACGATTTCGGAACCGGATATTCTTCCCTTTCTTACCTGACCAACCTTCCGTTTGATACCATTAAGATAGATATTTCGTTCGTTAGTAAAATGCTTTCGGATACAAATTTCAGATACATAGTCGAGACTATAATTTATCTTTCAAAGAAATTAAACATGAAGTCTATCGCCGAAGGCGTGGAAACCGAAGAGCAGTTAGAATTGCTAAAAAAATTGGGATGCGACTACATTCAAGGCTTTTTGCTGTCCCGGCCGTTAGAGGAGGAAAAATTCGAGAAACTTTTGAAAAATAAAAGTTAGAAGAAAATTAAAATTAATTATGGCAAAAATTTTTATTACAGGAGGAATTTCTTCCGGAAAATCGGGCTTTGCCGAAAAAACGGCGCTTTTGCTGCATAAAACAGAGATGTCTGTTGACGGAGGCGGGCGCCGCGGTTTAGCCGGAAAGGATTTCACCGAAAAGAGCCGCGGCTTGCTTCATTTTATTGCGACGGCCCGGCTTGAACCCGGGTGCGAAGACAAAAACGAAAAAAACGAAACCCGCGAAAGGAAACAGTGCAGAGACGAAGAGCTGGCTTTAAAAATTAAGAAACACAAAGAAAAGCGGAATAAGACTTTTATCGTCCACGAAAATTTCGGCGATTTATATGCGGAAATCGACGGCATCCGCAAATTTTTATCTTCCGGGTCGGACGCGGAAAGGGGCGTAATTCTTATAGATTCTATGACGTTATGGCTTTCGTCAATATTTAAGGACATATCCGGTTGCGATTCCGCCTTAAAATCCGTTATGGAATTCCCCCGGTACCTTTCAAAAATTGAATGTTCCGTCGTTACCGTAGCGGATTCTCTCGGTTTCAATATGGTTCCGGTCGATGCGTACTCCAGGAAATTTATCGAATTTAACGGCTTAATGGAGCAGAAGCTTTCCGCCGTTTCCGATGAAGCTTACTTCGTTATTGCGGGGAACCCCGTAGCGTTGAAATAAAAAACTCCCTATTATCCGCGGCCTTTCTTTTTGAGCAAATCTAATTTATAATAAAAATAAAAACATTTTTTATATTTTTTGCGGATGACGATATGAACGACGGAAACTATCTTTTTTCCATTGCCGGAAATATAAAGCCTGTAGATAAACCGAAGTTTTATAAAATTGCGGAAAGCAGGCTTAACAGGCTTATAAAGCCTAAAGGGAGTTTAGGCAGATTGGAAGAATTTGCAAAAGACGCCGTCGCTATCACGGAGAAAGAAAGACCTCATCTTTGCAATAAATTCGTTTGCGTTTTTGCCGGAGACCACGGCGTAGTCGAAGAAGGGGTCAGCCTGTTCAGGCAGGACGTTACCGTCCAAATGGTAAGAAATTTTCTGAGCGGAGGAGCCGCTATCAATACCATAGCGGACTCTGTAGGCGCAAACGTCATCGTAGCGGACGTCGGGATAAATGCCGATATGGGCGGCATCGAAGCGTTTCCGTCTTCAAATTTTATAAACGGCAAAGTCGGAAAAGGGACGTTTAATATAAATAAGGGTCCGGCTATGACGGAAACGGAGGCGGTACAATCCCTTCTTAAAGGCATAGAAATTGCCAAAATAGTAAAAGAAAAAGGCGCTGAAATTTGCGCCACGGGCGATATGGGGATAGGCAATACGACTTCCGCATCCGCCATTACCTGCTATTATTCAAAAAAAGCGCCGGAACTTGTTTGCGGCAGAGGGACGGGAGTAAATACGGCCGTAGTCAAAAAGAAAGCTGAAATTATAGCTAAAGCTATAGAATGCAACATAAAAAAAAATAGCGGAAAAACTAACGGCGCCGATAAGAGAACGGAGGCCGTCCGTGTTCTGGCAGGCGTAGGCGGGTTCGAAATAGGCGGCATTGCCGGTTTTATACTGGGGTGCGCCATAAATAGGATTCCCGTCGTCGTGGACGGTTTTATTTCTACGGCGGGCGCACTAATTGCGTTAAACATAAATCCGCACGTTTTGGACTATATGTTTGCGGGGCATCTTTCGAATGAAAGGGGGCACAAAACCGCCGTCGGTCTTCTGGGCAAAAAACCAGTGCTGGATTTATCCATGAGGCTCGGCGAAGGAACTGGAGCCGTCATCGCAATGAAAATAATAGAAACGGCGTTAAATATGTATAATAATATGCTTACTTTTGACGAAGCCGGAGTCATAGCCTCAAAACTTAACTTATAAAAAATCGGCGAGTTTGTTATGTTTTCGGTTTATTTTGCATCCGACAGGTCTTCATCCGGAAAGTCCGTTATAACCATGGCTTTTTCGGCTATGTTGAAAGAGACGGGTTATTCTTTGAGCGTATATAAAACAGGACCGGATTTTATAGACCCTGCGGTATTATCGGAAGCTTTAGATTCGGAAGTTTGCGTAAAAAATTTAGACCCCTTCCTTATTCCCGAAAAATATCTGCCGGAATGGTTTTTCACCAAAAGTGGGATTGAGAACGGAAAATCAATAAAAGAGGCAGAAGCGGCGGCAGACGCAGCCGCAGATACTAAAAGCCCTAAAATCCCTAAAAGGGCTTTCGTTGTCGAAAGCGCTATGGGGCTTTACGATGGAAATTCTTTCTATATACCGAAAAAATTTAAACTGCCAGTAGTATTAATTATGGATTGCAGAAGAATTTCCGCCACGATGGCTTCGTTAATCTACGGGCTTAAAAATTACAAAAAGGGGATAGACGTATGCGGGGTAATCTTAAATAATATTTCATCGCAAAGGCATTATGAAATAATTTCTAAAGAAATTCAAAATAATGTCCAGGGCGTTAAGATTTTCGGCTACGTTGACAGAAGCGAACGCATTTTTTCTATTAAAGAAAGACATCTTGGATTAACTGCATTTTCGGGAGCAAGCAAAGCCGGCAAAAAAAAGTTTGCCGAAACAGTTTCCAAAATCAAAGAAGCCGTATTCCAAAATATAGATTTTGACTTTACGGTTAAAATTTTGGAAGAAAAATCCAAAAATTTCAATAAACTTTTCGAAAGAAATCTCGCCGCATTCAATAAAGCCTGCGGAAGGGATGATGCGCTGGTCGAAAACGATGCTGTAGAGACCAATGGCACGGCGGCTGCCGGAGCGGTTAAATCGGCGACGAGGACGGCCCCGGCAAAGAAAACAAAAATTGCCGTAGCTTTAGATAAAGCGTTCTTTTTTTATTACAATTTTAATTTCGAGATTTTAAAAAGTTTCGGCGCAGAAATCATTTTTTTCAGCCCGTTAAAAGATAAATCCTTGCCTAAAGAGACGCAGGCGGTTTATATAGGGGGCGGCTATCCCGAAATATATGCTGCCGTTTTGGCTAAAAACCTGCCTCTGAGGAAAGAAATTTATGGATTTTTTAAAAATAATGGTATAATATATGCCGAATGCGGAGGGCTGATGTATTTGTGCAAAAGCATAACACA
This sequence comes from bacterium, assembly GCA_027319095.1. Taxonomy (GTDB): domain Bacteria; phylum SZUA-79; class SZUA-79; order Acidulodesulfobacterales; family Acidulodesulfobacteraceae; genus Acidulodesulfobacterium_A. The sequence continues at coordinate 68,926 of DAHVNW010000001.1, forward strand.
TAAGGGGCGCCGTTTCGACGCGCTGAATATTTTGCCGTTCGGCGCATCTATGGATAAAGGAGCGCTTTCGCTGGGATACAGGACAATCAGGCTTAAAGAAAAATCGTTTTTGGGTGCGGCGGGTTTGACTGCCAACGGACACGAATTTCATTACTCCAAACTCGTTAATATTTCGGGACCTGCGGAAGCCGACGCCGAAAACTCAAGGGAAGCCGAATACTCAAACAAAGCCGCCGCAAAAACGGAAAGGAACGGGGGAAGCAAAACAGAAAGCAAAACGGAAAACGGAGAGGAAAACAAGGCGGAAAGCGGAGACGCCGATTATCGTTATAATTATAGTTATAACGATAACTATAACAAATGTAAAACCATATTAGAGTATGAAAGCATTAATTCTCCCGGTATATTTAAACCGGAAGGGTATAATATTTTAAACGCGGTAGGCAGCTACATACATCTTTCGTTCTATTCCAATAAATTAATAGCCGAAAATTTTGTAAAAAACGCAAAAAACGGTTATCGTTTCTAATATTGTATTGTTGTATAATAATAAATAAAGAACGGACTAATTAAGCGCGCGGGAGATAAAAGATATGACGGAAAAAGAATGCGCATCGAAAAATATAATTACCGAAGGCATGAGATATGTTTCGGAAAAGGAAAAAATTCCGGCAGAAAAACTTGTACAGAATATTATCGAAGGTAAAACCGTTATTTTGCGTAATAAAGCCAAAAATAAATTCGTAGGGATAGGAAAAGACTTATCTACCAAAATAAACGCAAGCATCGGGACTTCTACTAACCATATAAATTTAGAAGAAGAAATAATCAAAGCCGCAGTCGCCGAAAAATCCGGAGCCGATACTTTAATGGAACTCAGCGTCGGAGGCGATTTAGATCTTATAAGAAACGAAGTCTTAAAAAATACCTCTCTTCCCGTAGGCACGGTTCCTCTTTATCAGGCGTTCAGGGAGGCCATAGATACGTACAAAAATCCAGTAAAAATGCCGGGAGATTTAGTTTTAGACGTTATCGAAAAACAGTGCGAAGACGGAGTGTCTTTTATGGCAATCCATTCCGGCTTAAACTTAATGTCTTTGGAAAGGCTGAAAAAACAGTCATACAGATATGCGGGGTTAGTTTCTAAAGGCGGGGCGTATATGATTGCGTGGATGATTGAAAACAATAAGGAAAACCCTTTATATGAAAGGTTCGGAGACGTCCTTAAAATTTTAAAAAAATACGATACGGTTTTGAGTCTCGGAAACGGCTTAAGGGCCGGCGCCACAGCAGATTCGTTCGACAGGGCATATATGCAGGAACTTCTCATTAACTGCGAACTTTGCGATATTGCAAGGGACTATGGCGTCCAGACCATAGTAGAAGGACCAGGGCACATTCCCATAGACGAAATAGAAGCAAACGTAAAAATTCAGAAGAAAATGTCGGGGGACGCCCCTTTTTACGTTTTAGGACCTCTCGTTACCGACGTCGCCGCAGGCTACGACCATATATCCTCTGCCGTAGGGGGCGCGCTTTCGTCTTCTTTCGGCGCCGATTTTTTATGTTATGTAACTCCGGCCGAACATCTTGGCCTTCCGTCGGCGGAAGACGTCGAGATAGGCGTAAAATCCGCAAAAATTGCCGCCCATATAGGCGATATGGTAAAATTAAAAAAGACCGGCGACGATTTGAATATATCCAAGGCAAGAAGGGATATAGACTGGGGAAGCCAGTTTAAATATTCGATAGATCCGGAATATTCCAGAACGGTATTTAAATCCAAAAACGAAGACGATGCCGCCGGATGCAGTATGTGCGGAGAATTCTGCGCTCCTTTAAGGGTAAAAAAATATTTTAGACATGAAATAAAATATGGGAAAAAGTCTTAACGCTAAGTTTGCCGCCGCAGCCGCTTTCGTTATTTTATTTGCCTTGATTATGTTCTTTAGTTTTAAGGGCATGGCGAAGGTTTACATATTAAGAAACGAACGCCTCGATATTAGGCGGGAAATTAAAGAAATTAAAAAAAACAATAAGAAGATAAGCCGGCAGATACACGAATTGACTTATAATAAGCAGTATATAGCCGGAATAGCGCGCGAAAAACTTAACATGATAAAAAAAGGCGAAATAGTATTTAAGTTTATCGGAAAAAAGCGCGGCGCAAACGGAAAAGGAAAACCGGAAAAGAAATAAAAAAGGCATAAAAAAGGCTTCGGGTTTATTTTATTTTTTAACTCCTTTTTTAGACCCTAAGAAATTTCAAAATATTCCGGATAAAAGTCGTCCTGTATTTTAATATTTATAGTTTTATTTATCTTTTCTTCCAAATCCTTTATCGTTTTTTCGTTTTCATACAGCTTATTCATGACTCCGGGATGGACCGTAACGGTAATTTTTTTTGCCCTCTTTTTTTTTGCATGGAGCGAAACTGCCCTTAAGACCTCAAAGCAGACTGTTTGAGCAGATTTAACCATTCCGGAACCTTCGCACATTGGGCATTGTTCCAAAAACGCCGAAGCAAGGCTGTTGCCCGTTCTTTTTCTAGTCATTTCGACGAGCCCCAGTTCGCTTATCCTGTTTATAGTAGTTTTGACCCTGTCGTTTTTAAGGGATTCCTCGAGCGTTCTATAAACTTTTTCCTTGTGGCCTTCTTTAGCCATGTCGATAAAGTCTATCACGATGATTCCGCCGATATTTCTAAGCCTTAATTGAAATGCGATTTCTTTGGCCGCTTCGAGGTTAGTTTTCAGTATAGTATCTTCAAAATTCCTTTTTCCGACGAACTTGCCGGTATTTACGTCTATGGCGGTAAGGGCTTCCGCGTGGTCGATTATTATATAGCCGCCGGATTTAAGCCATATTTTTTTATTTAAGGCTTTTGAAATTTCTTTTTCTATATTGAATTTATCGAATATAGAAATATTGTTTTTAGGCTTGTAAAGTTCGACTATATCGATATATTCCGGGGACGTTATAGAAAGAAAATCTATAATTTTTTTATATTCTTCTTTATCGTCGATTATAATTTTGTCGAATTTTTTATTAAGGAAATCCCTTAATACTCTTAAAGACAAGCCTATGTCTTTAAATATAAGCTTAGGCGCTTTGGCATTAAGCTGTTCTTTGTATATGCCGTTCCACAAAGAGGTAAGAAACTTTATATCTCTTTCTACTTCTATTTCTGAGGCGTTTTCCGCCGCCGTTCTTATTATAAAACCCGTACCTTCGTTTCTGTACTTTAAAACTATGTTTTTTAACCTTTTTTTCTCGGCGTCGCTTTTTATTTTCCTCGAAATTCCAATCGACGAAGACGTCGGCATATATACCAGAAACCTGCCGGGAAAAGAAATGCGGCCGGTAACTCTTGCGCCTTTAGTCTTTACTGGTTCTTTGGCGATTTGGACTAAAATTTCCTGGTTTTTTTTAACTAAGCGGTCGATATTTAAAAAGCCCTTCCTGTTTTTCCTGGATTTTTTGCCGGAGGAAGCAGACGCCGGAGCAGTTTTTTCGTTATTTTCGCTGGATTGAGGGGTTTTTTCGACGGTATCGTTCTCTCCGTCTGCCCTGTTCTCTTCGGAGGCTTCGCCTTCTCCAGACTCGAAAAAATCGTAATCCACGCCTTCTATTTCGAAAAAATCGCCAACGTATAAAAATGCAGATTTTTCGACGCCTATGTCGATAAAAGACGCTTGAATGCCCGGCAGAACCTGCATTACCTTACCCTTATAAATATTTCCTTGACGCGGAGCGGTTTCGTCGCGTTCGATAAAAATTTCGGCAAGTTTACCGTTTTCTGTTACGGCGATTCTCGTTTCGAAATCGTCTTTATTTATAATGAGTTCCGTCGTCAATAATTATATACCCTGATTTACGTGTATTTATACTCTTAAACCATTCAATATTTTAACATAATAAGCTGGATAAAATAAATTAATAAAATTAATAAATAAGTAAAGTTTTAATATTTTTATACAGATATATTATATATTTTTTTTATTTTTTTTATTTGGATTTTATTTTTGTATGTATGGTATAATAAAAATTAAAGGTATAGCTAATTAAAGGTACGGCTAATATAATTCTTTAAATGTTAAATGTTTTTAATATTACGATAATGGATAATAATAAAAGAGGATAATATTATATGGATGAAAATGTTGTTTTATGCGCCGTTTGCAGTTGGAGAGGCGTTTGTAAAAAAAAGCATAGCGTATCCAGCGTTGAAATCTTTAACTGTCCCGATTTTTCGAGAGACGTTTCTATTACTATTTCTGGCATCGAAGAATTAATGCATTTTATTAATAATTTTAAAAGCGACAGGATAAATTAATTTGAAAAAGGATAAGATTTCTGCAATAATCGTATTTTTGGCGGTTATATTTATAGTTTTCGTATTCGGACTTTTCGTAGGCAAAAAATTATCCCTGAAAAGTTCTAAAGAAGGCATTGTTAAAGAATCGTCCTTAAAAAGTAAAAATTCGCAGTCGGGTATTTTAAATGCGGGCGGACATAAAATTATTTCTCCAGGAAGCATAAAATTTGCCCCTATTTCAAAATTAGCCGCTTTAAAAAAAGAAAGCGTTCAACCTGTCAAGGAACCGGCCGTTGCGCCAATTAAGAATAAAATTGTTAAGAAGCCGAAGGCGAAGGTCAAAATAATATACGTTAAAAAACCGGTATATGTTTATAAATATATTACAAAAAAGATTCCCGTTAAAGGTTCGCCTTCATCGCCCTTCAATTCGAAAGTTTATTATGCCGTTCAGGTTGCCGCCTTTTCGAATTACGCGCAGGCTAAAGTTATGGCCGATAAACTTAATTCGATGGGATTTTTTGCCTATATAATTCCAATAACCGTCAAAGGCAAAGAAGGAAATGCCGTTTACCAGCAGGTCAGGGTAGGAAAATTTTCTGCTGAAAGCGGAGCCAAATCGATAGAAAACATTATAGCAAAAAAATTTAACGTCAAGCCTTATATTATCAAAATCGATTGATAGTATTGTGATATTATATTAACCGGTATCAATTCGCTTAAAAAAGCCGGCAGTACGCCTGCCGGAAGGTTTTTTAATATCCGCTCCGTCCGGCTAAACCATCCGGCTGATTCAAACCAAATAAGAATTCTTTAGAACTCTTATCTTAATACGAGAAGGTATTATTATTCCGTTAATTATCTTGATTTATTTATGCGGTATAATTATATAAAAATAATAAAAAAATTTCTTGACAAGAAAAAATAAATAATATATATTAAACAGTAATTATTATTATTTATTAAATTTATTTTGCTTAAGGTTCAGTTTATATTATTGTCGAAATTTATCTTTATATTTAAAACTTTAAATTTAAAAGGAGGTAATTTATTATGTGTGAAGAACATTATGAAGAATTTGAAATTGCGGCTATAGGGAAACCGGTTCCGTCATTCGGAGAAATAAATACTTACAATCCGAAGGCTAAAGGATTCGGAAAGTTTAGCATAGAAGAGGCTAAAAAGAGCAAAAAATGGACTATTCTCGTATTTTATCCCGCCGACTATACTTTCGTATGTCCGACCGAGCTTGCGGATTATGCCGAAAAACATGACGAACTTGAAAAAATGGGGGCGCAGATTGTTTCTATAAGCACAGATACCCATTTTGTCCATATGGCGTGGCAAAGGGACGAAAAACTTTTGGAAAAAGTGAAATTTATAATGGGCGCGGATCCGACGGGAAAAGTTTCGAGGCTTTTCGACGTTTATGACGAAGCCAGCGGGCTAGCTTTGAGAGGCACGTTTATTATTAATCCGGACGGCGTACTTGTCGCTTCCGAAGTCAATTTCTATAACGTAGGCAGAAACGCCGACGAACTCGTAAGGAAAGTAGAAGCAAATATATATGTTTCTGCCCATCCCGATGAAGTTTGCCCCGCAAAATGGCATAAAGGCTCAAAAACGATTAAACCCGGACCGGACGTAGTAGGCAAGGTTTACGAATCGTTAAAGTAAGGCAAACAAATCGGCCAAGGTGTAAATAAATAAAGCAAAGGGGAATAAGCGCGACGACTTTCGGCGACCTTATTCCCCTTTGCTTTATTTATTTATTTGTTGTAATCGATTTGTTTGCCTTATATTTTGGAAGTAATATCATACACGCGTTTATATGCTTCCTCAACGCCGCCAAGGTCGCGTCTGAACCTGTCTTTATCGACTTTTTCGAGTGTTACCTTGTCCCATAGCCTCATCGTGTCGGGGGTTATTTCGTCGGCCAAAAGCACGTTTCCGTTTAAAATTCCAAATTCAAGCTTATAGTCCACAAGCAAAAGACCGTTTTTATCGAAGAAATCTTTCAGGATTTCGTTAATATTAACGGCGATTTTTTTTGCTTCCTCTACGTCTTTAGGTTCTCCGAGGTCGAAGGCTTTTAAATAGGTTTCGTTTATCATAGGGTCTCCGAGTTCGTCGCTTTTATAGTACAGTTCTACCACCGGCGAGAGCAATTTAACGCCTTCTTCTACGCCCATTTTTTTGGCAAGGCTTCCGGCAGTGTAATTACGGACGACGAATTCTACTGGAAACATTTTCAGGTGATGCACCAGCATTTCCCTCTCCGACAATTTTTCGATAAAATGGCTTTTTATGCCTTTGCTTTTTAACAGTTTAAATAAAGAAGACGATATTGCGTTATTGAATTCACCCTTTTGTTCAATCGTCCCCTTTTTTTGTCCGTTAAAAGCCGTAGCGTCGTCCTTGAAATAAGTTACAAGTTTGCTTTCGTCTCCGCCGTAAAGATAAAGAATCTTAGCTTTGCCTTCATAAACTTTTTTGCGGCCTTTTTCTTCCGAAATTTTTTTCATAAACACCTCCCATGTTTATAAAAACGGTTAAATTAAATTTATAGCAGATATTTTTATGGGGATATTTTAATATTAAAACGATTTAAAATCAATTTAAAATATTGAGTTTAATGCTGCATTTAAAATGTTGTGAAAATAATGTAAAATAGAAAAGAACATATGTTTTATGCTGAATATACAATATAAAATATAACATGAAAAGCAACAATAAAACGCTGGTTTATGCTTTAATCGTTTCCTTTGTTATACATTCGGCGCTAATTTTATTTTTATTAAAATACGCCGGCGAACAAAAAAAACATAAAAAGACAAGCGTATATACAAGGCCTATTCTCGTAGAACCTTATAAATTTATTAAAAATCTCGGGAAGTCCAAGATTAAAAACCCAAAATACGCAAGCATTAAACCGCATTTTGCAAAAAAAAATACAAGGTTGAACGCGCCGTTTGCCTTTAGCAATGCCTCGTCCGCGCCGTTTCCGCTTACTCCGCCCGCTCAGGGATACCATAGGGTTATAAGCAGTTCGCACATAATATCTAATAATACTAACGCCCAACAAAGGCATAACTCCAGGCTGAGCAGTCTTTTTCCTGCGGAAAAATTTTTTAATTATGCCGTGCCAAGCCGAAAGGGCGCAGGAATTAAAAATCCGCACCACGGTATAAAATCGGCCACGGTAAATCTTAATACTACTACGATAAAATATGCGTCGTATTTGCTTCACGTTAAAAATAAAATAGAAAACGTATGGGAGTATCCTTACAAGGCAAGAAGAAAAGGTTTATCGGGAATGCTGGTGATAGAATTTTCGATAAACAGCGACGGCTCTATACATAGCGTCGCAATTTTAAGGCCGTCCGGCAGCAAAATTTTAGACAGGGCGGCTATTCAGGCGATATACGATGCGGCAAGATATAACCCTTTTCCGCACTATTGGACAATAAAAAGGCTCAATATCGTCGGAACTTTTATTTACAGGCTCTCCGGCTTTTATGTTTACTAACCGTTACCCCAGCTTAATTTATTATATGAAGCACGTCTTTTGCGGGCGCTGAGGAGCGCGGCGGGCGGGTTTATACGGGTGGATTTAACTTTTATTTACATATATAATTTTATGTTATAAAATGTCGTTAGAATTATTTTTTTAAATGGAGATTTTATTCTATGAATATATCGATTGTTGGCGCCGGTTACGTCGGCCTGGTTACGGGAGTGTGTTTTGCGGATTCCGGAAATACGGTTTACTGCGTCGATAACGACGAAGATAAGATAAAATCTTTAAAAGCCGGCATAATCCCTATATACGAACCCGGACTTAAGGAGCTTACGGATAAAAACGTAAAATTAAACAGGCTTTATTTTACTAAAGATTTACGGGATGCCGTAAAAAAAACAGACGTGGCATTCATAGCCGTTGGCACTCCTCCGCAGGATAACGGGGAAGCCGATTTATCCAACGTTTTGAAGGCGGTCGAAATAATTGCGGATGAAATAGACTGTTTTAAAACCATAGTCGTTAAAAGCACCGTTCCGGTCGGAACGTGCAGGAAGTTGGAAAGTATAATTGCAAAAAAGACGAAAAACTTTTGCGTGGTATCCAATCCAGAATTTTTAAAGGAAGGAGCGGCAATAGACGATTTCCAAAGACCGGACAGGATAGTAGTCGGCATTAACTTTAAAAAGGACAACAAGAAGGAAGCTCAGGCGGCAAAAGAGATTATAGATGAAATATACGAGCCGTTCGTGAGGACCGGCTCGCCTATTTATTTTATGGATACTAATTCCTCCGAATTAACGAAATATGCCGCCAATGCCATGCTTGCGGTAAGGATAACCTTTATGAACGAAATTGCAAACCTGTGTTCCCTGACTGGAGCTAACGTCGATAACGTCAGGATAGGCATAGGTTCGGACAAAAGAATAGGCAAATCTTTTTTGTTTCCCGGCATAGGCTACGGCGGAAGCTGTTTTCCAAAAGACGTAAAGGCGCTGTATCGGACGGCAAAAAAACGCGGTTACGAGTTTAAACTGCTTAAAGCCGCAGACGAGGCGAACGCTTTTCAAAAAGAGGTTGTAGCAGATTTTATACTCAAACATTTTAAAGGGGAGATAGCCGGTAAGACTTTCGCGCTATGGGGTTTATCGTTTAAGCCTAAAACTGACGATATAAGGGAAGCGCCGTCTTTAGCAATAATATCCAAACTTCTTTCTTACGGAGCGAAGATTAAGGCGTTCGACCCAATAGCCATGGACAACGCAAAAAAAGTTTTCTCGGAAATAGAATACGTCCAGGATATGTACGATGCTCTTAAGGGTTCCGACGGGTTAATTATAGCGACCGAATGGAACGACTTCAGGGTTCCGGATTTCGATAAAATCAAAAACGCTTTAAAGGAACCCGTTATATTCGACGGCAGAAACATATACGATAAAAAAAGGACGGCGGCAACCGGATTCCATTATTATTCCATAGGGAGGTAAATTTATCTTGACTAACGTTATTTTATGCGGCGGAAGCGGAACGAGGCTGTGGCCGATTTCGAGGACTTATTTTCCAAAGCAGTTTTATAAGTTTATAAACGGCATGTCTTTGTTTCAGTTGACTGTTTTAAGGAACAAAGCCTTGAGCGACGATTTTTTAATCGTTACGAATAAAGACCAGTATTTTATAGCATTAGACCAGCTTGACGAGATAGGCGTCAAAAACTGCAGGTTTATTTTAGAGCCGGTTCAGAGAAACACGGCGGCGGCAGTCGCCTTATCATGTTTCGACGCCGTTAAAAACGGTTCGGACGTTCTTTTCGTTACCCCTTCCGACCATCTTATCAAAAGCGAATCCTTGTATAAAAGAGTGATAGAAGCCGGAAAGAACGAAGCCTTAAAAGGCGGCATAGTAATATTTGGAATAAAGCCTTCGTGCCCCGAAACAGGTTACGGATATATAGAGGCGGCATTGGCGCAGGGGAAGGGGAACGCAGATGCGGGTACGGAAGCGCATGAAAAAAATATAAATATATATAAAAAGTTCGATAAGGCAGATGGTACGGCCGGCGCAGATAATAAAGATAATGAGGGCTGGTTTAAGCCGGAACCTGAGGCGATAGCGCAGGCTAAATATAATAATAATAAAGATAATTATAATTTAAATCCAATATCTGTTTCGAGCGTTTTATCATTCAAAGAGAAGCCCGATAAAGAAACGGCTATGGAATATATAAGCAAGGGCAATTTCTATTGGAACGGAGGAATGCTTTTGTTTAAGCCGGAAATAATGTTTGACGAACTTAAAGCTTTTTGTCCTTCCATTTACGAAAATTCCGCTTCGGCTTACGGCAACGCTGCCATAGACGGGAATGGACAGATGATAAGGATTAAAGAACGCGATATGCTAAAAATAGAAGAAAATTCCATAGATTTCGCCCTTTTGGAAAAAACCAAAAGTGTAAGAGCCGTTACGTCTAATTTAGAATGGTCAGACCTAGGCAATTTCGATTCGATTTATAACGAGCTGGAAAAAGACGAAAACAATAACGCCGTTAATTCTAAAGACGACGTGGTGGGTTTTAACTCCAGAAACAACCTCATAATGTCCGGCGGCAAAATGATTGCCGCTATAGACGTAGAAGGCTTGATTATAATAAATACCGACGACGCCGTTTTGATTTCCAAAAAAGGCTCTTCTCAAAACGTTAAAAAAATTGTCGAAGAATTGAAAAACAGGAATTCCGAACTCCATACGCATCATTTAACCGTCCATAGACCATGGGGCTCTTATACCGTCTTGCTTGAGTCCGCTCTTTATAAGCTGAAAAAGATTTCGGTAAAGCCCGGCGCAAAACTTTCTCTGCAAAAGCATTTTCACAGGTCAGAACACTGGATAGTCACGAGCGGAACAGCCGTAGTTACGGTAGGCGATAAAGAAACGCTTTTAAGGGCTAACGAATCTACCTATATTCCTATGGGATTCGTCCACAGGCTCGAAAACCCCGGTCTGATTCCGCTGGTAATTATCGAAGCTCAGGTAGGAGAATATCTGAAGGAAGACGACATAGTCAGACTGGAAGACGATTATAACCGGTTGTAGTATCGAATCTCTTCAGGAATGCCGCGGTTTTAAATGGTTGCGGGGACAGGATTCGAACCTGCGACCTTTGGGTTATGAGCCCAACGAGCTACCGGACTGCTCCACCCCGCGGTTATCATATATACATAAGTGTAATTGAATTATTATATATTTTAATTAATTTTTTTGCAAGCTTAATTCATTCCCTTAAAATTGCCGGCAGAAACAGTTTAAAACGGCTTTAAAGCTATATAAATAGTGGTTCGCATTTCAATAAGTTTATTCAGTTTCCTTAAAATTTCCTTGATTTTTTCCGTTTGATTTATCATAATGATTATTAATAAAATTAATTTAATCTATCGTCCAAAATTGCGCGAAAGGTGCGGGAATATTATTATGGATAATGCAGAAGCAAAAAAAACTCCATTATACGGCGAACATATTAAAATGGGAGCCAAGATTGTTTCGTTTGCCGGTTTTTTTATGCCCCTTTATTATAAAAGCATAATAGAGGAACACTTAAACGTAAGGAGCAATTCCGGAATATTCGATATAAGCCACATGGGAGAAATAACGATAAAAGGTAAAGACGCTTCAAGTTTCTTGGATTATGTTTTTACGGCAGACGTTTCAAAAATAGGGCGCGGCGAAATAGTATATTCTTTAATTTTAAACGAAAAAGGCGGAATAATAGACGACGTTACCGTTTTTAAATTTTCTGAAAGCGAATATATGTCTGTCGTAAATGCGGCGAATACCCAAAAGGATTTTTCCTGGCTGCACCATATGCAGGGCGAGTTTCAAAAAAAGGGCAAAGACGTTTCCGTAGAAAACATTAGCGACTCGGTAGGACTGCTTTCCGTGCAGGGACCGAAATCAAGGGATTTGATTTATCCGCTTATAAGCGAAGCCGTTAAAATAGGAAAATGCGGGCTTTTCGATTTTAGCTTCGAGCCCAAGCAAATTAGAGATTTGAAGCATTTTGAATTCAGTTGCGCCAATTTTAAAGGTAACGGTATAGAGGCGCTGATATCGAGAAGCGGATATACCGGAGAATTCGGATTCGAGATATTCGTACCCGCCGATAAAACCGCAGCGTTATGGAATTTTCTTTTGAAAAATTATAACCTTTCCAATCTTCTTCCGGTAGGTCTCGGAGCAAGGGATACATTGAGATTCGAGGCTGCTCTGCCGCTTTACGGACACGAACTCGACGAAACTATAAACCCTTACGATGCCGGTCTCGAAAAGTATCTTTCGGAATCGAAAGATTTTGTCGGGAAAGAATCGTTGAAACATGTTAAAAACAAAGAAAAAAGATTAATATTCTTTAAACTTTCGGGTAAGCAGATACCGAGGCATTCTCAGAGGATACTCGACGAAAACCTTAAGCCTATCGGCTGCATCGCAAGCGGAACATACAGCCCCTCAAATAAGTTTCCGATAGGCAGCGCTTATATTTCAGATGCGGGGGTCAACCCTTCTTTTTTAAAAAATTTTTTTATAGACATAAGGGGAAATTTCGAAAAAGCCGAAGTCGTTTCGCCGCCTTTTCATAAAAAACGTTAAAACAGGTTTTTGCTCGCAAATAAAACTAAGCTTGTCCGAAAATATAATTAATCTAAATATATAAATACAAATAAAATTAAAATCAATTTTAAGAGGTTAAAAATGAATAAAGACGGGCTTTTTTATTTCTCTAAATCGCATGAATGGATAGGTAAAGATTCAAATAGCAATAAATATCGTATCGGAATTTCAGATTTTGCGCAGTCCGAACTTGGCGACGTAGTTTACGTTTTTCTTCCGGAATCAGGCAAAACATATAGGAAAGACGAAAAAATCGGAGAAATAGAATCAGTTAAGTCGGTATCGGAAATTTATTCGCCTGCCGATATTAAAATTATTTCTATAAATTCCAACCTGAACGATACGCCCGAACTTATAAACCATGATCCTTTCGGAGCCGGTTATATAGCGGAAGTAGAGCCGTTAAACCCCGCCGATTTAAATATTTTAATGGACGATAATTCATACCGGATTTTCATAGTTTCGCATCATGAATAATTTTCGTTATTTTCCGGCTTCAAAAAGAGATATAGCGAAATTATACCGTTTTTTGGGTATAAAAGATAAAAAAGAGCTTTTCGGAAAAATAATCGGCGATATTCCCTTGATTGACGCAGATGCGTTTAAAATATTGCCGGAAGAGATGGACGAAGAGTTTTTGAACAGGTTTTTTTTAAACGTAAGCTCCGGCATTCCGGCAAAGGATAAATTTTCCGTGTTTGCCGGCGGAGGGATTTATAGCCATTTTGTTCCGGCGGCTATAGACGCCTTGATTTCGAGATCTGAATTTTATACCCCTTATACTCCTTATCAGCCTGAGGTTAGTCAGGGCACGCTTTTTGCCTTATTTGAATTTCAGTCTATGATTGCGGAAATTCTCGGCATGGACGTCGTTAACGCTTCGATGTATGACGGGGCGGAGAGTTTAGCGGAAGCGGTATTAATGGCTATGAGGCTCTCGCCGGCAAACCGCGATATGCCGGCAAGCCATAAGGAAGATATTATATTGATTTCCGGCGGCGTAAATCCGGGCTGCGATTCCGTTATTAAAACTTTTACAGGCGGCACGGGCGTTAAAATCGTGAAAATAAAATTAAACGGCATAACGGGACGGACGGATATAGAAGATTTAAAGCAAAAACTTGCAAGCGGCAGCGCCAGAGTGCCTGCCGTGGTTGTTCAGCAGCCTAATTATTTCGGAATCATAGAAGATTTGGAAGAGCTTGAACGGCTTATAAAAAATATAGCTATAGAGCCCCTTTTTATCGTTTCTTCGACAGAGCCGTACAGTTTCGGCGTTATTAATCCGCCGGGATTTTACGGCGCCGATATTTTTGCCGGGGAGGGAAATTCTTTCGGAAATTATATGAATTTCGGCGGACCGCTTCTGGGGCTTTTTGCCGCCAAAAAAGATTATGTCCGTCAGATGCCCGGAAGAATAGCAGGCAAAACTAAAGATGGCAAAGGCAGAGACGCCTACGCCTTTATTCTTTCGACAAGGGAACAGCACATAAGGAGAGGCGCGGCTACTTCGAATATATGCACCAACAGTTCTTTAAACGCAGTGAGGGCGGCAATATATTTGTCTTTATGTTCAAAAACCGGCTTTAAAGAAATTGCGTTTTTAAATTTAAAACTCGCGCATATATTAAGAGATAAATTGCTATGCACAGGTTTGTTCGAGCCTCTGTATTCGGGAGATTTTTTTAACGAATTTTCTTTGAAAATAAAGAAAAACAAAAACGGCATCGGCGCCGCCTTGTTTATCGAAGAAATGGCAAAAAGAGGTATTTTGGCCGGCATAGCGGCTTCCGAAAGCGCGATTATAATATCTGCGACGGAAAATAACAACATAAGCGAAATAGAAAAATATGTCCTAAACGCAAAAGAGGTGCTGTATGCCTAAGTTTCCCGGTATAAGAGGTTTTTTTTTAGACGAGGTTCCGCTGCTGCGGCAAAGTTCGAGAGGGGTCAGAGGCGTAAGCATACCCGATTGCGGTCTTAAAAAAACCGGATTAAAAAAAGACGAAGGCGCATATATAAATAAAAAATTTATAAGAAAAGACCCGCCAAATCTTCCTGAAGTATCCGAGCCGTCTGTCGTAAGGCATTTTACGAGGCTTTCAAGCTGGAATATGTGCGTAGATTCGGTTTTTTACCCTCTCGGTTCCTGCACCATGAAGTATAATCCTAAAATTAACGAAAAGATTGCCGGCTTAGAAAATATTAAGAATATTCATCCCGAAACGCCGTCTTTTCTTATTCAGCCGCTTTTAAAGATTATTCACGATTTTAACTGTATTTTATGCGAACTTACCGGGTTGGCGGAGTTCAGCTTCGCTCCGCAGGCCGGAGCGGCTGGCGAATTCGCCGGTTTAAAAATTATCAAAAAATATTTCGACATGAAAGGGAAAAATAGGAAAAAGATATTGGTTCCCGATAGTTCGCATGGGACGAATCCCGCAAGTTCAGTCCTGGCTGGATTTACGCCTGTCGAAATTAAAACGGGGAATGCAGGGACTTTGGCTGCGGAAGCATTAGAAAAATATATTTCGAAAGACGTCGCCGGAATCATGATAACTAATCCTAATACGTTTGGAATTTTTGAAAAAGACATTAGGAAAATTAGCGATATCATGCATAAAAACGGTTCTTTCGTGTATATGGACGGGGCTAATTTTAACGCTTTTTTGGGCAACGCCAGGGTTTCGGATATGGGAATAGATATAATACAACTTAATCTCCACAAAACGTTTTCAACTCCCCACGGCGGCGGAGGTCCGGGGAGCGGAGCCATAGGCGTAGTAGAATCGTTAAAAGAATACCTGCCCGTTCCTTATGTTAAAGCCGTTATTAAATCGGGCGCTAACGTTAAATCCGGGGTCGTCGATAATGGCCATATTAAACAAGATATTAAAGGCGCGATAAAAGCGAAAGGCTTAAAAAGCGGGAGCGGACTTTTTTACGTGACGGCTGCGGATAAAAAATATACCATCGGGAGAATGGCTCCGTTTTTATGCAGTTTTGCGGTCTTGGTCAGGGCTTATGCGTACCTGTTGTCCCTTGGAAAGAATAATATCGGCTCCGTTAGCGAGATTGCGGTGCTTAATGCAAATTACGTCAAGAAAAAACTCGCTAAAATCCTGCAGGGTTCCGACCCTTTCGAAGAGGGTTTGTGCATGCACGAATGCGTTTTTAACGATAAAGCTATCGAGGAAAGCGGAGTATCGACGTTAGAATTAGCAAAACTTTTAATAGATTATGGTTTTCATCCGCCGACGGTTTATTTTCCGAAAAACATTCACGGGGCAATTATGATAGAACCCACGGAAACGGAGTCTATAAGGACTATAGACAGCTTTATAAAAGCCGTCGAAGAAATAAAGTTTAAAGTAAAAAAATCCAGGGCGGTTAAATCGCCGCAAAAGACGAAAATCGGAAGAGTCAACGAAGTTTTGGCAAATAAAAAGCCGGTTTTTAAATATTAAAAAAGGTATTTCGTATATATGACACTATGGCATGTAATGTGATATAATATATAAAAAATTATATATTGCGGTTAACCGGTTAATTTTTTAAAGGACAGCGGACGGTTTAATAATATTACGCTTTTAGGCTCCGGCATGGGAGGGTCCGCAGTGTTAAATGCAGCTAAGCTTTATAAGGCGTCCGAAATAAAATCCGTTATCGTGCCGTCTCCGGTTTACGTGGAGGGCGTCGATTTTATCGAAGGCGTTCCTATTCATTATCTCGGTTCGGAAGAAGAGAAGTTTGCGGAGGGAATAATAAAAATGTGTGGGCAGACTAAATTCCCTAAGACGGTTCATTTATTTAAAGGGACGGTTCACGGTCAAAATATTTTTGCGACCGGAGACAAAGATGAGCTTATTTCCCTCATAATTTCCTACATTAAAGGCGACGGCAAAAAGAAAGGCATGGCGGGATAAACTAAATTATGCCCGCTATCTTTTTCGTTTTTTTCGTCATACTTCTGCAAAGGGCAAATACCAACCTTATACAATCCGTTAATCCGCTGTTCGTCCGGTATGTCCTGGGAAAAAATCTTTTTTACGTCGGAATTACTACGGCGGTTTATGCCGTAAGTACGCTTTTAGTCAGGTATCTCGTAAGCGTAAGGATTAAGCCGGAATCGATTTCGAAATTCGTAATTATAGGGCTTTTATTGTTTTCGGCGGCAATACTGGGGTATTTCTTTTCTGCGAATTACGCAGAATTTTTGATATTCGTCGCAATATCGGGTTTTGCCACTGCTATTATTATGCCTTTTCTTTTATCTTTAGTACATCTGTTTTCCGATAAATCCGCCATAGAAAAAAACCTTACTATATATTCGCTTATGTTAAGCCTTGCGCTTGTTTTCGGGCCGCTGTTGGGCTCGGCGGTTTTATCGGCTTTGGCTATACGTTGGATTTATATTATGTTGTGTTTGTTTGCCCTGTCCGCGTTTTTCTTTGCCGTTAAAATACATGTCCATGCCAAAAGCGCCGCGGCAAAAAAGCTATACGGCGCTAAAAACGAAGGAATTAATGCAGGTAAAGAACCTAAAAAACTAAAACGCAGTCCGGTTTCATCGTTACTGAAAAACAAAGGATTTCTCGAGGTAATTTTTTATAATACTACGTTCAGCATAGCTTTTGCTTCAATTGTAGCTCTTGGGGGAGTTTTTGCAAAAGATAATTTTCATGTTAAATATTTCGAAATAACGCTTTTATTTTCGTTATTTTTCGTTTCGTCGCTTATTGCGAGGCTTATTTTGCTTTATTGGACGAAAAAAGGCAATATTAAAAACAAAACGGGGATTTTAAATATTTCTATATTTATTTCGGTTTTAGCTTTTGTTTTAGCGGTATTTTCGAGAAATGTAGGATTTTATGCCTTAAGCCTGGTTATATTCGGTATTCCGCACGCGCTTATTTTTCCTATAGGAACCATGAGAATATCGGAAACCGTCGCTATGGAAGATATAGTCGCCGCAAATACCATATATCAGTCCAACTTCGACGTCGGCGGTATTATCGGTCCTTTTTTTCTGTCCTACCTGGGCGCAATTTATTCCATAAGGCTCGTATTCGGACTAATCGCGGTTTTTTTACTTGCGGCGTTTATTGCGGGCAGGTATATAATATATAAAAATAAAAACAAAAAGAAAATAAATACCGGTATTTATTTTCTTTAATTTTGCCTTTTTTTAAAAAATTATATAAAATACTATAACATAACATAAATGTAAATTATAAGCCGGATAATCTAAACAGAAAAATACCGGTAAAAATGAAACATGAAAGAACTTGAAAAATTGAGGCGGGAAATCGACTGCATAGACGGACAGATAGTCGGGCTTCTTAACGAAAGAGGAAAAGTTGCCCTAAAGGTCGGATATATAAAGTCGTCTAACAATAAAGCTTTTTATAATCCTTCACGGGAAGGCGAAGTTTACAGAAACGTTATAAGCGTTAACGAAGGCCCTCTTAAAGACGAACATCTTTATAATATATTCAGGGAAATAATTTCCGCATGCATCAGCGTCGAATCCGGCATAAGGATAAGCTATTTCGGTCCGGAAGGAACGTTTACGCATCTTGCGGCCATCAAAAAATTTGGAACTTCGAGGATGCTTATACCGGTTAAAACCATTCAGGATGTTTTTGGTTCCGTTTCCAAAGGGCTTTCCGATTACGGCGTCGTTCCCGTCGAAAATTCCATAGAAGGCATGGTCAACACTACTTTCGACATGTTCGTAAATTCAAACGTTACCATTATAGGCGAGGAGGTTATTCCCGTAAGCCATTACCTTTTTTCTAAAGAATCCGATATAAAAAAAATAAAGAAAATATTTTCCCATCCGCAGGCATTCGGACAGTGCAGGAATTTTTTAGAAGAGAATTTCGAAGGAGCCGAACTTATAGACGCTTTTTCTACGGCAGATGCCTGCATTATGGCATCTAACGAGAAAGGTGCCGCCGCGATAGCTTCGGAAGTTGCCGGCAGAATTTACGGGTTAAACGTACTCCTTCCGCACATAGAAGACTATAGCAATAATTTTACGAGGTTTTTAATTATTTCCAATGGCGAAAAGACCCAAAAGACCGGCAAAGATAAAACTTCCATTTTATTTTCCATAAAAAACTCAGTCGGAGCGCTTTATAAAATATTAAAACCCTTTTATGAAAACGAAATTAACATAACTAAAATAGAATCGAGGCCGTCAAAAAAATATAACTGGGATTACCTGTTTTTTATAGACCTGAGTTGTCACGAATCCGACGCAAAATTAAAAAAAGCGTTAAAAGCCATAGAAGAGTACGTTATTTTTATAAAAATCCTCGGTTCTTACGAGGCAGTTTTTATCTCTAATATATAGTAAAATGCGTAATAACCGGCATATAATGCGTATAACGGCAAATAAAACAACTTTATAAAATATAAAATAATTCCGAACGATTTTAATTTTTGCCATGGAGAAAATTTGCCCGTTTAAAATCAGGTTATAATGCAAAACGGCAGGCCGGCTTGACTTTGCAAGTGCAAGGCCGGTTTTGCGCTTAAATTGCGCATAATGCGTAAAAATATATAATATTTATGAATAACGAATCTAAATTAAAAGAAAATTTAGAAAACGGCGTTTTTGTTTATACGTCCGAATTATCTCCGGAAAGGGGCGCTGATCTTTCTAAGATAAAATCCAATTACGATTTGCTGAAGGAACGCGTTTTTGCATTTAATATTACGGATAATCAAGGCGCCAATATGAAAATGTCTTCACTCGCGGGTTCTATTTATATAAAACAGGCGGGAGGAGAGCCTATATTCCAGCAGACTTGCAGAGACAGAAACCGTATGGCTTTGGAATCGGACCTGCTTGGCGCCGCGGCTTTCGGCGTGCAAAACGTTTTAACCCTCACCGGCGACTATATTTCTTTCGGAGACCATAAGAATGCAAAGGCGGTTTACGATATAGATTCGGTTAATTTAATCGAAATAGTTAAAGGCTTGAATGCCGGCACAGATATGAACGGAAATAAACTTAACGGCAATACCCGTTTTTATATCGGGGCGGCGGTCAATCCGGAATCTGTTCCGCTCGAACCGCAGCTTTTAAAATTCGAAAAAAAAATAGCCGCTGGATGCGATTTTTTTCAAACGCAGGCCGTATTCGATTCCGCCAAATTTAACAAGTTTTACGATTTTTATAAAAATTTTAGAAATATAAAAATTATAGCCGGAATCTATATATTAAAATCCGCAAAAACCGCGCGTTTTATGAATAAATTCATTCCCGGAATTTATATTACGGAAAGGATAATAAACGAACTCGAAAACGCCCCCGACCCTTTAAAAAAGGGAATCGAAATTGCCGTCAGGACAGCTAAAGAAATAAAACCGTTGGTAAACGGAATACATATTATGGCATACGGAATAGAAGACAAAATTCCTTATTTTTTAAACGAATTTGAAAAATAAAATAAAAATAGAATAAATAAAATATAAATTTTATAAAAAACGTTCGAAAAACTCTTGACAATTAAGCATTAAAAAGTGTATAATTTTTAAAACGCCGATTTAAAAATCTTTTATTCATATCGCCTACTATACACAATAAACGTGAAAAGATTTAAATCTGTCCATCTAAAAAAAATAAAAAAAGGAAAAAATCTATGATGAAAGAAATAAGAATTCACGGCAGAGGTGGACAGGGTTCCGTTACCATGGCGTCTATTTTAGCCATCAGCTTTTTCGACGACGGAAATTACTGTCAGGCTTTTCCTTCTTTCGGATCCGAAAGAACTGGCGCTCCAGTTCAGGCATTTGCGAGGTTTTCGGATAAACCGATAAGAACGAGGCATCAGATATACGAACCCGATTATATAATAGTTCAGGACATAACTCTTTTGAAATCCGTGCCTGTTTATAAAGGCATTAAAGAGGACGGCAAAATTTTAATTAACTCGGAGGCATCCGTTAAGGACGTTACAGCCGAACTCGGCGGAATAAGCGAAGAAAGCGTAATAATGTTCCCGGCATTAAAAATAGCCATGAAAGTTTTAAGCAAGCCGATAGTCAATACGACCCTTCTAGGCGCTTTTTCGGCATTGAGCGGCGTCGTTTCGATAGATTCCGTTAAAAAAGAGATAGAAAACAGATTTGGTTCTAAATTAGGGAAACTTAACGCCGAAGCGGCGCAAACAGCTTATAACTATATAAAAGGAGATAAGAGTGGATTTTAAGGCTGGAATAATCGCAATGCCAGGTGCGGCTCTTTCTAACAAGACCGGCTCTTTCGCTAACGAAATACCGGTATATCAACACAAAGCATGCACAGGGTGCAATCTTTGTATTTATTTCTGCCCCGAAGGCGTAGTTTACGGCGATAAAAAAACTAAAATTTACGATTTCGATTCTGATTACTGCAAAGGATGCGGGATATGCGCCGAAGAATGTCCGGTGGACGATATAAAAATGGTTTTAGTCGAAAAATAATTTAATATAATATAACGCAGACGGGTGAATATATTATGAAAAAAGTTCTAGAAGGTTCTATGGCTATAGCCGAAGGAGTAAGATTAGCTGAGCCTCATGTCATTTCGGCTTATCCTATCACTCCGCAAACCCATATAGTCGAGCATCTTTCCCAAATGGTAGCCGACGGAGATTTAAAAGCCGAATTTATTATGGTCGAAAGCGAACATTCGGCGGCTTCGGTAGTCCTGGGAGCCGGCGCATGCGGCGTCAGGACGTATACGGCAACAGCCGCACAGGGGCTTTTGTATATGGAGGAAGTTATATACAATATTGCCGGGATGAGGCTTCCGGTTGTTATTACGGTTGCCAACAGAGCGGTTTCAGCGCCTATAAACATCTGGAACGATATGCAGGATGCCATGGCTATAAGGGATACCGGGGCAGTCATGCTGGTTGCCGAAAATAATCAGGAAGCATACGATATGCATTTACAGGCTTTTAAAATTGCCGAAAATAGGGACGTCATGCTTCCGGTCGTCGTAAACGTGGACGGATTCGTTTTAACGCATACTTTCGAAGTAGTGGAAACGATAGACGACATCGAAAAAGTCAGGCAGTATCTTCCGCCTATAAATATGGAATATAAGCTGGATGTAGAAAGTCCATATTCTTTCGGAACGCTGGGCGAGCCTTCGGTATATACGGAGTCCAGATACAACTTATATAACGCCATGAATTATTCAAGGAATATTATAATAGATTCCGCAAAAGAGTTTAAAGATATGTTCGGCAGATTTTACGGAAGCCTGACGGATTCCTATAAAATGGACGATGCCCAGACGGTAATAGTGGCGATGGGCTCGGTTCTTGGCACCATAAAGGACGTAGTCGACGAATTAAGGGAATCTGGAAAAAAAATCGGCGTTCTAAAAATTCGTTCATTCAGGCCGTTTCCTGAAGAAGAAATCGTTTCGGCGCTTAAAAATGTAAAAAACGTGATAGTAGCGGAAAAAGCTATATGCCCTGGAAAAGGCGGCATTCTTTCCGTAGAAATAAGAGACGTTCTATATAAGCATAAAATTAATTCGGTAAACGTTAACGGCTATACGCTCGGGCTTGGCGGCAGGGATATTACTCCCAGAAATATTTACGACCTCGTTCTCAGGGCGGAAAAAGAAGAAAACGTCGATGGGGAATTTATAGGCTTATCGCAGCAATATCTCTAATCCTCTATCTTTAGGTTTTTAAATAAATAAAAAATATTAAAAAGGAAATAAATATGCTAACTAAAGAAGAAACTTATAATCAACTATTCACCATGGGGCATACCGGTTGTTCCGGATGCGCGCAGTCTATGGCAGTTAAGCTGATTACGGAAGTTCTCGGCAAAAATACTATCGCCACGAGCGCTACGGGATGCCTCGAAGTTTTTTCGACGCGCTGGCCGGAATCGTCATGGAAGATTCCGTGGATACATTCTCTCTTCGAAAATTCGGCGGCCGTGGCTTCAGGAATAGAAGCTGCCCTTAAAATTACCGGTAAAAAAGGCGGTATTACGGTCCTCGCTCAAGGCGGAGACGGAGGAACTGCAGATATAGGACTTCAGGCGCTAAGCGGCATGTTCGAAAGAAACCATGATGTTCTATACGTATGCTACGATAACGGCGCATATATGAATACAGGTTATCAAAGAAGCGGTTTGACCCCTTTCGACGCTTACACTACTACGAGCCCTTCCGGAAAAGAATCTTTTGGAAATCAGAGGCCTAAAAAATATATGCCGGAAATCGCCATGGCCCACAGGATCCCTTATACTGCCGTAGCATCTGCAGGGTATCCTTTAGACCTTCAAAAAAAAGTTAAGAAGGCTAAATCCATAATCGGGGCTAAATATTTGCAGGTAGATGTTCCGTGCGTTCCAGGATGGAAATACGAACCCAAGTATTCGGTTAAACTTGCCCAACTGGCTGTTCAAACTGGTCTTTATCCGTTATTCGAAGCTGAATACGATAAAATAATTTCAGTTAAAAAGATAAGCAAAAAAGTTCCCGTAGCAGAATATCTTAAGCTCCAGGGAAGGTTTAAACATCTTTTTAGAGACGACGCTGGCAAAGCAGAAATAGAAAAAATTCAAAAAATAGCGGACGAAAATATCGAGCATTTCGGATTACTTTAATGGCGGTTAATAATTCCGATATTAATAATAAAAAAATAATCGACGGCAGGCTTATTGCTTCGGAAATAGAACTGTCCATATCTAAAAAAATCCATGAATTAAAAAATAAAGGGGTTGTTCCAAGCCTGGAAGTTATTCTGGCCGGCGACGACCCTGCTTCCGTAGTTTACGTTAGAAATAAAAAGCACGCCGCAGAAAGATGCGGGATATTATCTAAAATAGACTTCTTAGACGAATCCGTTGCCGAAAAAGAGATATTAAATAAAATCGAAGAATTAAATAACGATCCTTTGATTCACGGCATTTTGGTTCAATTGCCCCTTCCAGTTCATATTAACGAAAAGAATGTGATGGAAGCGATAAGTCCGGCAAAAGACGTCGACGGGCTCCACCCCTTAAACGTCGGAAAGATTTTTACCGGAAACTCTCCTTTTTATCCGTGTACTCCTTGCGGAATTATTAAAATGCTCGATTACTACGATATTTCCGTTAAAGGAAAAAACTGCGTAATAATCGGACAGAGCAATATAGTCGGCAAGCCGCTTTCAATTATGTTAATAAACAGGCTTGCTACCGTTTCTTCCTTAAACGTTTTTACGAAAGACATTAAATCTATAGCATCTAAAGCCGATATTTTGGTGTCGGCAACCGGCAAAGCCGCTTTGATAGACGAAAGCTACGTTAAAGAAGGCGCAGTTGTGATAGACGTGGGCATTGCCAATATCGGCGGCAAAATTTGCGGGGACGTAAATTTCGAAAGGGTCATAGATAAAGTATCGAAAATAACGCCCGTTCCAGGGGGAGTAGGCCCTCTTACCGTAGCCGTATTAATGGAAAACACCGTAAAAGCCGCAGATTTAAACGGCTGCAGGGCTAAAACGTGACAGGCTGCAAAATAAAGCAAATAATTAAGTCAAATTCAAGTAAATTTAATAAGAAAGCGGAAAAAAAGAAGCAAAAAAATGATCGTATCTAAACAAAAAGAATTAGACGAAATAATAAAAAAAATCAAAGGCTCCGTATTTATATTCGGATGCGGCATATGTTCCGATACTTCGAGGACAGGCGGTCCAAAAGAAGTAGAGGCTATGAAGGGAATATTGTCGGGTAAAAATATCGTCGTCGAAGGAACATACGTAATAGACGCAATGTGTCATATTCAGAAAGTCAGGAAGGCGGTAAGGGATAACAAGGAAGGCTTATCGAAAGCTCAGACCGTGTTGGTTTTATCGTGCGGCAGCGGAGTGCAGTCCGCCGTGGCGGCGCTTCCCGTCGGCATAAAAGTAGTTTCCGGCGTCGATACGATGTTTCTGGGCAATATCGAAAGCCTTTCTTCCCTTAAAGAAATGTGTTCGTTATGCGGAAAGTGCGTTTTAAACGAAACGGGCGGAATTTGTCCCGTTACCTTGTGTCCGAAGGGGCTGTTGAACGGTCCTTGCGGCGGCATGAAAAATTATAAATGCGAAATAGACGAAAATATGGATTGCGCATGGGTTAAAATCTACGAAAGGTCGGTCATCCAGAATACTTTGGAAGACATTAAAAAAACGGCCAAGCCTAGAGACTATTCGGCGAAAAAACCTGCGGCTACGCTTAAGTTTACCGGTTCGCACAAATAATGCCCGTAAGAAACGAGGAAATAAGAAAATACGGAAGCACTGTAATTAATTAATCATGAGATATCGAAAACCGGTTATTTTAAAAAGGATTATTTATGAAAACATTTAACGTCAAAGCCCCCGGCTATATTTACAAAATAAATCCTTACGTCCCTGGAAAGCCCATCGAAGAAGTCGAAAGGGAAAAAGGGATAAAAAATATCGTTAAACTCGCGTCGAACGAGAACCCTTTGGGTCCTTCGCCGGAAGCCTTGAAAGCAATTAAATCGCAGCTTAAAAATTTAAACAGATATCCGGACGGCTCCGGTTTTTATTTAAAGCAGGAATTAGTTGGTTTTTTCGGCAGAAGCACCGGGCAAAAATCACCGCATACGGCACTAACGGCGGATAATTTTATCCTCGGAAACGGTTCGAACGAATTAATAGACATAGCCGTCAGAACTTTCTGCGAAAAGGACGAAAACATAGTATCCCCGTTCCCGTCCTTCGTGGCATATTATCTTGCCGGAGAGCAGCTCGGCTTAAAATTAAAAATAAGCAGACTTAAAGATTATACCATCGATTTAGACGATATGCATAAATTAGCCGACGGCAAAACTAAAGTAATTTTTATATCGAATCCCAATAATCCTACCGGCACGTTTTTTCAAAACGATAAAATTATAAATTTTATTAAAAAAGTAAAAGATAATATTCTAATAATAGTCGATGAAGCCTATATAGAATATACCGGCAAATCCTTAATCGAAGATATGAGCGTTGCGGATTTTCCCAATGTTTTAATTCTTAGGACTTTTTCAAAGGTTTACGGACTCGCCGGGCTAAGGGCCGGATATGGAATAGGGCATAAAGACTTAATTTCGCTAATGGACAGGGTAAGAGAGCCTTTTAACGTCAACTCGCTTTCTTTGGTTGCGGCAGCGGCGGCGTTAAGGAACGCGGATTATCTCGCAAAAGTTATAACTGCGAATGAAACGGAGAAAAACTACCTTTACTGTGAATTTAAAAAGACAGGATTGGAATTCGTAGAAACGGGAGCAAATTTTATATTGGTAAAATTAAAAGGAAGAAAAGCTGCCGAAACATCCGGGGAACTTTTAAACGCCGGGGTTATCGTTAGGCCTATGGACAGGTTCGGTTACGACGATATGGTGAGAATAACCATTGGAACGCATAAGGAAAACATAAAATTAATAAAAGCATTGAGCGGACTTATTTAAAATTTTACAATTATTTGCCAATGGAGTAAAATATAAAATTATAACGGAGTACAAAAATTAATAAAGTAAAGTTCGTTTATTTGCGGGATTAAAATTGTTTGTCGGGCTATCTATATAAATAGCCAGATTATATGATGCATGGAAAATTTTCAGGCGAATTAAACGAAAACCTTAAGGATATTTTCAGTGATATAAAATAGAATAAAAATATAGTTTGAGGAGGAAATAGATGATTTTAGTTTTGAAAAAAGGCGTTACCAGGGAAGAAATCGACAATATCGTCGCTAAAATAGAAGGCGCAGGCTTAAAGCCCCATATATCCGTCGGAACGGAAGTTACTATTATAGGTTGTATAGGAGACGACGACGCGGTAAAGGCTTTTTTGGGAGAAGGAGCTTCTATTCCAGGTGTCGATAAAGCAATCAGAATTACGAAGCCGTATAAATTGGCGTCCAAAGAGATTGGAAAAGAGAAAACGGTAATTAAAACGGGAGACGTCGAGATAGGCGGCGAAAATATCGTTGTTATTGCAGGGCCTTGCGCCGTGGAATCGCTGGAAAACCTTACGGAAATTGCCGAAAATATTAAAAAGTCCGGCGCTAAAATATTGAGGGGCGGTGCTTTTAAACCCAGAACCAGCCCTTATACTTTTCAGGGGCTCGGCGAAGAAGGGCTTAAGTATTTGAGCGAAGCCAGAAAAAAAACCGGATTGTTAGTGGCCACCGAAGTAATGGATCCGAGAGACTTGGAGCTTATATGCTCTTATGCCGATATTATACAAATAGGCGCAAGAAATATGCAGAATTTCAGATTGCTTCAGGAGGTCGGCAAGGTAAATAAACCCGTAATACTTAAAAGAGGCCTGTGTTCGACCATACAGGAATTTTTGATGTCGGCAGAATATATTATGTCTAACGGAAACAGCCAGGTAATACTTTGCGAAAGAGGAATAAGAACTTATGAAACTTCCACGAGAAACACTTTGGATTTAAGCGCCGTTCCGGTTTTAAAAAGGCTTTCGCATCTGCCGGTAATTATCGATCCTTCGCACGCCGCCGGAGTATGGTATTATGTCGAACCGCTTTCTCTTGCTGCAGTCGCGGTAGGGGCAGACGGGCTTATGATAGAAGTCCATCCGGTGCCGGAAAAAGCATTTTCTGACGGGGCGCAGTCTTTGAAATACGATACGTTCGGGGAGTTAATCGGCAAAGCAAGGGCTGTCGCAAAGGCGGTTAATAGAAACATATAATATAAAATAAGGGAATTATTCAGGCAAAGATCCAAAGCAATCTGCCGGTTCCCATTAAAATACAAAGTATTGCTTTGTCAAGCGCATAATTCTCTTAAATAATTATGTTTAACGAAATTTCCATCGTCGGACTCGGTTTTATGGGAGCTTCTCTTGCTGGAGCCGTCAAAAAAAAATTTCCGGAAACAAAAATTACGGGATACGATATAGATAAAAATAATCTTGATTATTGCATTTTTAATGGAATAATCGACGAAGCTTTAGATATGTCGAAAGAAACTGCCCCCCGGGGTTCGTTCATAATAATGTGTATTCCGCCTGCGGCTATATTTTCTTTTTTCGAAAGGCGTCCCGATTTTTTTACCGGCGCTTCCATAGTAACCGATATAGGCAGCGTCAAAGCAGGAATAAGTTCTATTGCGGCCGCAAAAAATATTAAAAACTTCATAGGCTCTCATCCTATGTGCGGTTCCGATAAATCGGGGCCAAAAAATGCCGATTTTTCACTTTTTAACGGCAAGAAATGTTTTGTTATTCAAAAAGACGCAGATTTAAACGATAAGGAAAAAGCCTCTAAAATAGAACGGACGGCAGATTTTTGGAATTCTTTAAACATGGACGTTATTTTTTCTTCAGCCGAAAACCATGACGAAATTGCCGCATATACGAGCCATCTCCCCCATCTTATCGCTTTTTTACTTTCGGATGCCGCACTGTCCAGAATTTTAGACGAAAATAAAAACAACGGCGGCAAAAATAATCGGGAAAATGAAAACACAGGCGATAAAGGTGCGGGAGATGTAAATATAAGCAGCCTTATGAGCTTTATAGGAAGCGGTTTTAAGGATTCTACGAGAATAGCCGATTCCTCCCCGGAATTGTGGACGGAAATACTGCTTATGAACGCAGAAAACGTTATAGATTCTTTGGATAATTTTATAAATTCCGCAAATAAAGTAAGAGGCTTTATAGAAACCGGGGATGCAGAAAGTCTGAACTCTTACATTAAGAAAATTTCGGACGAAAGAAAAGAGGCGGGTATTTGATAGAATTTAAAGCAGATAAAGTTTTAGCAAGCGGAATTTCTAAAGAGATTAAAGCTGAAATAGAAGTTCCGGGAGATAAATCCATATCGCACAGGGCGGTTATGCTTGGGAGTTTGGCTGCCGGCAAATCATACCTTTCAAATCTTTCTTTATCCGGGGATAACTCTGCGACCGTGGCGGCATTCAGGAAACTCGGCGTACGCATCGAGAAACAAAAATTAAGCGGGACAGGTAAAGATTTTTTAATAAAAGGGGTGGGCCTCCGCGGCTTGAAAGAGCCTGTCTCGGTCATTAATACCGCGAATTCCGGAACTCTTACGAGACTTATTGCAGGAATACTTGCCGGAAACGATTTTTTTTCCGTGCTGTCCGGCGATAAATATCTTAATTCGCGCCCTATGAAGCGAATAATAGAACCGCTTAGCCTTATGGGAGCAAAAATAACCGGGCGAAACGGCGGGAATTATCCGCCGCTCGCCGTTTCCGGCGGCGGTTTAAAATCTATCTTTTACGAAGTTCCCGTCCCCAGCGCTCAGGTTAAATCCTGCATCATCCTTGCGGCGCTGTTTGCCCAAGGCGATACCGTCATATACGAGAAAAAAGCCACAAGGGACCATACGGAAAATCTGCTTAAATTTCAAGGCTACGCCTTAAAAGTCGAGACGCCTTCTATCGGAGGCTCTCTTATATCGGTTAAAGGGCGCGCCGGAAACGGACCCGAATTAAAGCCTTTGGATATTAATATTCCAGGGGATTTCAGCAGCGCCGCATTTTTTATCGCACTCGGCATTTTGAGCGAAGGCGCTGAGATTACCGTTAAAAACGTTATTCTTAACGAAAAAAGAACGGGACTGCTTAAAGTTTTGGAAATGATGGGTGCGGACGTTAAAACGAACGTTACCGGAACCGTTCCAGAAAAAACAGGAAATGTTAAAGCAAGATATTCCCGCTCCCGCCTTAATGGAATATCCGTTCCGCGCGAGATAGTCTCCGATATGATAGACGAATTTCCCATATTTTCGGTGATAGCATCTTTTTCCGAAGGCAAAACTATTGTTTCTGGAGCGCAGGAATTAAGGGTTAAAGAAAGCGACAGGATTAAAACCGTCGTTTTAAATTTAAAAAAAGCTGGAATAGACGTTAAAGAATCGGAAGACGGCTTCGAAATAAACGGCAGACCGGACTTGATAAAGCATAATAGTAACGGCGTAATTAATCCTAAAACGGAAGGTTTGACGAAATTAAACTCATACGGCGACCATAGAATAGCGATGTCCATGATAATTATGGGACTGGTACTTAAAAACAGAAAATTAGAAATAGGGGATACAGGATGCATTAATACCTCTTTTCCCGAATTTTTCGACATTCTTTCAAAAATTTTACCTTTCAAAGTATCGGCTTCAAAAAATAAATTTTAAAAGTTTTACCAATCGAAGGGGGCTATCGGAGCGGGGCAAAAGGCGTAAGATTTATTTTTATTTTCAGCTAATAGCTTATGATATAAAGCACATACGCAAGCCTGAAAATATATAAATATGACGCCTTTTGCCCCGCTCTGCTTTGTCCCGTTGCTTCGATGGTTGCTATCCACTTTAAAGAGCTAATATGTTAAAATATAAGATATGGAAATTATAGTAGCGCCTTCCGCCGGATTTTGTTTCGGCGTTAAAAGAGCGGTCAATATGGCTTTAGACGCCGCCGAAAAATTCAGTCCTTTCGAAAAATTAAATACCATTGGGCCGATTATCCATAATCCGCAAGTCGTAAAATCTTTGGAAGAAAAAGGCGTATTTCCGATTGACGATATTGATTGCGGCTGTTTCGATACAATACTAATACGATCGCACGGCATTAAAGCCGAGGTTATGGAAAAATTAAAATCTAAAGGTTTAAAAATTTTAGACGCCACTTGTCCGTTTGTGAAAAAAGCCCAGAATTATATAAACGAAGCCGCTTCTAAAGGCTATTTTATAATAATGGTAGGCGATAAAAACCATCCAGAAGTTCAAAGCGTGATAAGTTTTGCCGCCAAAAACCGATTTTTGGTTGTAAATAATTTCGGAGATATAAAAAAAGTACCGATATCCGAAAAATTGGCTTTAATTTCGCAAACCACGCAGGACGTAAATTTTTATAAGCTTGTAATAGACTATATAAAAAAACAAGCGAAAGAAATTCCGGTCGTATTCGAAACCATTTGCGACGCTACCATGATAAAGCAGGAGGAGGCTAAAATTATAGCGAAAGGCGTGGACGTTATGCTCGTGGTAGGCGGATATAACAGCGCTAATACCAATAAACTGCAAAATATTTGCAAAGAAATTCAAAAAAATACATATCATATAGAAACGGAAGACGAAGTTGACTCCGAATGGTTCATAAATGCAGAAAAAGTCGGTATTACGGCGGGGGCGTCAACCCCGGATTGGATAATCGACAGGGTCTTAAAAAAAGTCCGTGAAATAGACGAGGTCAAAGTTAAAGCAAAAGACAAAGCAAAAGTTTAAGCCTTAGTTCAAGGCGCCGTCGGCGCATCTTTTGCCTTATAAAAATGATAGTGCAAAATTTAGCAGTCTTAAAATTACCTGTATAAAATTATTTTTTTCGCATAAGCGGCGCTTCGGCTGACATAACGCTTCGGCTGACATAACGCTTCGGCTGACATAAAAGCCTTTGGCTTTTATAAACCGTCAGCCTCCGCAATTTGGCTTTTATAAACCGTCAGCCTCCGCAATTTGGCTTTATGTCTGCCTAAAATAGTTTGCCTTTATAAACGCCTGCCTGCGTATGTTTATCTCCGCCATTTTTGCCTGCACAGGCGATATGTATCGATAAGCGCAGGCAAAGAATATGCGGGGCGGTGGCGAAGCCGCCACTGTTGGCGGCCTTTATGCGCTTTTGAGATTATTTTAAATGCGTCTACCTACAAATTTAGCACATAAAAAAATTTGCTTAATTTATATAAATGTGTTAGATTATTCTTATAAAATTTAGGAGGTAGCAATCAATTTATGGCAAAAAAAAGTTTTAACCAGTTTGAAAGGGGGGATAACCCTACGGAGTTCGAAATACTGCTTGGTTCTTACGAAAATATGAACAGCAAGGGTCTTGTCAGGCAGGGCAGGGTTTTAAATATCGACGACAGTTATGTTTATGTAGACGTAGGAGATAAATCCGACGGCATAATTACGATAGAGGAGGTTTCGTCCGGCGGAAATATAGACGTCGCTTCCATAACCGTGGGCGATTCTATCGAAGTTTTCGTAGGCAGTTACGACGACAAACTCGGATATTTAATATGTTCTAGAGAAAAAGCCAAAAACGTTTACGCACTTGACGATATAGAAAAGGCATGCAGCGGAGGAGAGCTTATAAAAGGTATCGTCGCCGCGAAAACGAAAGGCGGCCTAATTATCGATTTGAACGGCGTTACCGCTTTTCTCCCCGGTTCGCAAATTGACGTAAAACTTACAAGAGATTTCGATGCGTTTCTCGGAAAAACTTTAGATTTAAAAGTTATCAGCGTAGATAAAAAAAGCTGCAACGTTATAGTATCCCGAAGAAGAGTAATAGAGGACGAAATTAAAAAATTAAAGGAAAATGTTTTAACGGATATAAAAGAAGGCGACGTGCTAGAGGGAATAGTTAAAAATATTACTGATTACGGAGTTTTTGTCGATTTAGGCGGAATGGACGGCCTTATTTATATTACCGATTTATCGTGGAAAAGAATATCTCATCCGTCCGAAGTTTTAAGTTTGGGACAAAAGATAGACGTTAAAGTAATTAAATACGACGAAGAAAAGCACAGGGTTTCTCTAGGGTATAAACAGCTTTTTGCCGACCCGTGGCAGAATATTATGGAAAGGCATAAGCCTGGAGATATAGTAGAAGGCGTTATTATAAACATAACCGATTACGGCGCATTTGTAGAATTAGACGACGATGTGGAAGGGCTTATACATTTATCCGAAATGAGCTGGGAGAAAAAGCAGATAGACCCTAAAACTTTTTTAACGAAAGGACAGAGAGTGAAAGCGTCGATTTTAAGCATCGAACCGGAAACAAGAAAATTATCGCTGAGTTTAAAAAGGCTTACCGAAAGTCCATGGAATTTACTAAAGGATAAATATCCGGTAGGGACGGTTGTAGAAGGTTCCGTTAAAAATATTTACGAATTTGGCATATCGGTGGAATTAGAAGAAAATCTGGAAGGATATATCAAACAGAACGATTTCTCATGGACTAAAAGAACAAAGCATCCCCATGAGTTATTTAAACCTGCAGAAAAAATTAAAGCGATGGTTTTAAATATAGACGAAGAAAAACAGAGAATTTATCTCGGGATAAAACAGCTTACCGAAAGTCCCTGGTCGCATATCAAAGAAAAATATTCCGTCAAAACCGTAGTAACAGGAAAAGTTTCCAATATTACCGAATTCGGCATTTTCGTGAAGATTGAAGAAGGGATAGAAGGGCTCATACACAACACAAAAATCCCGGAGAATTTCATTAAAGAAAATGATATATCCGGAGGATCCGAAATTAAAGCCGAAATAATCATGATAGATATAAACGATCAGAAGATAGGGTTATCGGTTATTAATGTCAAACAGAACTAATAAATAACCTTAATGCTGCAATAAAAACTATAGATGTATTTTAAATTATACAAAGCTTGTATGAGATTCGCTGTGCTTCGTTTAGCATTTTCAGTTTGCTGAAAAACAGTGTTTTTTAAGACATGCAAGCAAAGATATGCCGTACTTCGTTTCCAGAAAATAAAATTCTATTGCAGGATTGAGGAATAAAAGGAAAGGTATCCGGTTAATAAGGAGAGGCGTTTATTTTGGAACCGGAGGACGTCTGACAAAATGAATTGCGTTATCTAAAATAAAAGGAAACAATTATGAATAAACATCCTTTTTTAAGCGGGTTTATTTTTTTAATAATATTTGTCGGCATATTCGGGGTTTTTATTTATCTGATATTATTTAAGTTTCAGGTAAAATCGAATTATAACGTAGTCAAAGGCACATCTCCTTATGCGATAGGGATTATTAACCTTACGGGCGCTATTACGAATTCGTCGGGGTTCGTGCGTCTTTTAAACCATTACAAACGGGACGATGCCGTTAAGGCCGTAATAATCAGGGTAAATTCTCCCGGCGGGGAAGT
>DAHVNW010000020.1 GCA_027319095.1 bacterium
AGAATATATAAATAAACTGTTTTCTATTTATTTTTTTTGATGTTTATAAGGCTTTAACGAAAAATTTTGTTAAAATCTTATGCTGTCAGTTTAGTTTAATAGATTCGTCAATAAAAATTAATTATGAGGTAATTGTTAAATATTTCCCGGTTTGTTTTCCGGAAGATATTTTTTAAATCATAACTTTACTTTAAAGAGGGAGGAACAGTTTATGGCAGAGGAAAAAAATTTAGTTGCCGATCCGACGGCGCTTGGTCTGTTTGCTTACGGTTTATCTCTTACGCTTTTGGCCTTCGTTATCGGCGGTTTTGCAGGTCCGTTTAACGGCTTGATTCTTGGGCAGATTATCTTTGGCGGAGGCGTCGGCTTAGTTTTAGCTGGCGTTTACGATTACATGCGGGGCAACGCTTTCGGCGGGGCTGCGTTTACTGGGTACGGTTTATTATTCCTGAGCGTTTCCGTTTTTTTTATCGCGACGGTCATCACAAAGGCTGCAGGGGGGCCGGCGCCTGCATTTGGCGGCTGGTTTCACTTGATGTGGGCTATCTTTGCTTTTGCAACGTTTGCCGGAGCCAATGCGGCAAAAAAATGGGTAATGCTGCAGATTGCTCTTTTCACCACGGGCGCTTTTCTGTTAATACAGGCAATCGGGCTTTTTACCGGGTCGTTGCCGAGCCTTTTACCAATAGCCGGAATAGTCGGCATATTTTCGGGCTTGTGCGCAACTTATACCGCTATAGCCGTATTGGTTAACGGAGCGGCCGGGAAAAACGTTATGTGGGCATAACGTAATTATTAATGTATCGGACAATCTATTAGGGAAGGCGATTTTATATCCCTTCCCTTTTATTTTGCCTTATTTAAAGCCGCACAACCAATTTAATATTTTAAATATTCGTCTGATTTCAACAATCCTTATAAAAGCAATTCAATTTTCTTACGGAAATATCATCCGCCCCGAATTTAATTTTTAAGTAAAACGCAGTTTCGGTTTCCATTTCTAATATGATATAATGTAAAAATGATATTAACGTTAAAATAAAAAATAACTTAAGAGAGATTTGCATATATCATGGATAACGGCCGCTATTTTAACGATATAGGCGATAAGCAGAATATCGGGAAAGACGAAGATATTAAATTAAAACAGGAAAAAATAAAAGATTTGCTGAAAAAGAAAAACGCAATATTGCTGGCGCATAACTATCAAAGGGACGAAATCCAGGAAATTGCAGATTTTCAAGGCGATTCTCTCGAACTTTCCGTTAAAGCAAATAAAACCGATGCGGAAATTATAGTATTTTGCGGGGTGAAGTTTATGGCCGAGAGCGCCGCTATTATGAATCCCGATAAAACCGTTATCCTTCCCAACGAAAATGCCGGCTGTCCTATGGTCGATATGATAACCGCAAAAGAAATTTTAAATTTAAAAGCCGGCTATCCCGATGCCCCCGTCGTTGCCTATGTTAATACTTCGGCGGAATGCAAGGCTGTTTCCGATATATGCTGCACTTCGGCAAATGCCGTAAAAGTCGTCGATTCCTTACGGGGAGAAAGGGTCATAATGGTTCCCGATAAAAATCTTGGAAGCTACGTTCAAAGATATACAAGGAAAGAAGTGATAAGCTGGCCGGGATATTGCCCTCCGCATAAAAGAACGAAGCCTGAGGACATTAAAGCCCTTAAAGAAAAATATCCGGGAGCGTTATTCGTGGCACATCCGGAATCCACCCCCGAAACTATCGACGTTGCCGACCATGTTTCTTCCACGTCCGGAATGTATAAGTTCGTAATGGAATCGGCGGCAAAATATTTCATTATAGGGACGGAAAGAGGCATAATGTATAAAATGAAAAAGGAAAATCCGAATAAGGTTTTTATTTCTTCCAATAAAGGACTTGTATGTCCTAATATGAAAAAGACACATCTCGAAGATATTATAAATTCGTTGGAAAATATGAAAAATATTATAAAAATTCCCGAAGAAATTAGAATCCCTGCAAGAAAATCTATTGAAAATATGCTTTCCCTTTAGTATAATAATTTTCCTGTTTGTATAATATAATTTTGTTTTTGTTTATAAAATCGTAAAAATTTAAAAGGGAAAATTATTAAAACTTCCGGTTTTCAGCAATTAGTATTTAATCTCCAAAATTTCTGGTCTAATTTTGGATGCGTGATTTTAGAACCCTACGATATCGAGGTAGGGGCAGCTACTTTTGCGCCCTATACGTTTCTTAAATGTTTGGACTGCGAAGAATGGAGAGCCGCATATGTTCAGCCTTCCAGAAGGCCTGCCGACGGAAGATACGGCCAAAATCCAAACCGGCTTGGACGCTACTATCAGTTTCAGGTTATCATACAGCCTTATATTAATAAAATTCAAGAGATATACTTAGACAGCCTTAAGAACTTAGGCATTGAGCCGGTTATGCACGACGTAAGGTTCGTAGAGGACGATTGGGAATCTCCTACGCTTGGAGCATGGGGTCTCGGTTGGGAAGTATGGCTCGACGGTATGGAAGTTACGCAGTTTACATATTTTCAACAAATAGGCGGGATAGAGCTTTCAAAACCTGCGATAGAGATTACTTACGGATTGGAAAGGATAGCGATGTTTCTTCAAAATAAAAATAACGTTTTCGACCTTAAGTGGAACGATTTTTTTAAATACGGCGATATACATAAAGACGACGAATTTCAATTTTCTAAATATAGTTTCGAATATTCGGACGGGAAAAACTTGTTTGAATTATTTAACGCTTTCGAGGCGGAATCCAAAAAACTTCTTTCCTTTAAGCTGAAAGAGCTCGTAAAACCTGCTTACGAATATTGCCTTAAGTGTTCCCATGCGTTCAACCTGCTTGATGCAAGAGGGCTTATAAGCGTATCGGAAAGGATGAATTTTATACTAAGGGTAAGGACGCTTGCCGAAGGGTGTGCCAAGCTTTATACGGGTTATTACGATAAGAGCGAAATAAAAAAATAAGCATATATAAGCATATATTAAAAATAAATATACATTAAAATCAGGTTATTTACGGTGAGCGAATATTTGTTGGAAATAGGTTCGGGAGAGCTTCCTTACGACGAGGTAAGAAAAATACCCGTCGAATTAAAAAATATCCTTCAAAATTTTTTTGAAAACGAAGCGATGCTTAGCGGGAAACCGGCCATAGAAATATTTGCCACGCCGAGGCGCACGGTTGTCTTTATTAAAGAACTGCCCTTAAAATCGCCGGACAGGGAATTGGAAATAGTAGGCCCTCCGGTCGGCATATCATATCACGGAAGCCTTCCGGCTCCGCCGCTTGTTCAATTTATGAAAAAGAACGGAATTTCAGACCATAACAAAATATACGTCGTACATCAAAAAAAAGGAGCTTACGTCGCCTGCAAAAAAACAATAAAAGGCTCGCCCATAAAAAAATTACTTACCGATAATATTCCGAACATTGTTAAACGTACTCCTTTTAAAAAAACGATGTTCTGGCTTAACAGAGAGACTCGTTTTCCAAGGCCGGTCCTGTGGATTTTATCCATATTCGACGGAAAAACGGCGCCGTTCGATTTTGGCGATGTTAAGGCGTCTAACCTAACCCGCATTAAATACGGACTTTCTTATAAAATGAAGCAGGTTAAGATCTCAAGTTCTAAAGATTATTTCGATGTTCTTTCGTCAAACGGCATTATTTTAAGAAACGCAGACAGAAAAAAATTTATAGAAAATAAATTAGAAACCCTTTCAAAAAAAATAAATGCCGATATACCTGAATACGACGGCGATTTTATAGACGAGATAACAGGCTTGACCGAAACCCCTTATGCTTTATTGTGCGAATTCGATAAAAAGTTCCTGTCTGTTCCAAAGGAACTGTTGTCGGTGGTTATGCGCAAGCACCAGAGATTTTTTCCTTTAAGTTCTGATGGCGGGCTATTGCCTTTTTTTATAGCCGTAGCCGACGTTAATCCGGTTCCGGCGCTTAAAGATTCTTTGGAAAATAACATTAAATCCGGCTATTCTAAAGTTTTAACCGCCCGGCTTTCCGACGCGGAATTTTTTTTTAAGGAAGACGTTAAAAAACGCCCTTCTTATTTCGCGGAAGAAACTAAAAATATTTTATTTTATGAAGGATTAGGTTCATATTTCGACAAAACTGCACGCATAAAAAAATTAGGAATTTTTATTGCGGAAAAACTTAAATTTTCTTCCGGCATTTTGAATAACTTTAAAAAAGCTTACGGCTTATTAAAATTCGACCTTGCGACGCATGCGGTATTCGAGTTTCCGGAAATGCAGGGCGTAATGGGCAGGATATATGCGAAAGCGGCAAAAGAAAATAGTGTCGTTTCATTGGCTATCGAAGAACATTATTATCCCGTTTCCAAAGGGAAAAAAAGATTATTGCCCTCAAACGACTTATCCGCGCTTTGCGCTTTATCCGATAAGTTAGACAGCGTTTTTTCGTTTGCCATGTTGAAAAAACTTCCTACCGGAGAATCCGACCCGTTTTATTTGCGCAGGGCCATGATAGGCATAATAGAAATTATTCTAGAAAAAAAATACAGGTTTAATATTAGCGAGATATTCGATTTTTATTTTAACGGATTTTTTAAGGAGCGCAATTTAAATACAGCCGAATTGAAAAAAATCCTTATGAATTTTGCCGATGCCAGATTTAAAAATTTTCTTATTTCTTCCGGTTATAAATCCGACGAAATAATGTCGGTTCTTTCTGTAGAAATGTCCGGAAACTATTATGTATCTTTTTTGAAAATAGATTTTCTTTCAAAATTTAAGCTGCATGAAGAAATTTTCGAACTTGCGCAGATATTTAAAAGGATAAATAATATTACTTATAAGTATGCGGATATAGTTAATTTCGATAAAGATAGATTAACTGCCATAGAAGAAATAAAACTAATTTCCATTTTTAAACCTGCGAAAAAGAATTCAATATCATTGCTTGAAAAAAGCGATTTTACCGCGGTCATGAACGAAATGTATAAATTGGTCCGCCCCGTTAACGATTTTTTCGATAACGTTATGGTTTTAACGGAAGAAGAGGCTCTTAAAAATTCAAGGATAGGATTGTTAAACGGCATATTGAATTTCTTGAAAAATTTTTGCGATTTTTCCATTTTAGATTTATAATTATTCTTTAAAATTGTTAATAAAATTGTCGGGTATCCGATTCAAATCTGATACCTATATATATTAAGGAGGTTGCGTTATGGACAGGTATGTTTATTTTTTCGGCAACAAGCATGCCGACGGGGACGTTTCCATGAAAAATATTCTCGGAGGCAAAGGAGCAGGTCTTGCCGAAATGACGAACTTAGGTATAAGGGTTCCGGCAGGTTTTACTATAACTACGGATGTTTGCACCTATTATTATGAGCATGATAAAAAATATCCGGACGAATTGCAAGCCGAGGTAAAAGATAATATCAAAAAAATGGAAGAAGCAATGGGGTCTAAGTTCGGAGACGTCAAAAATCCTCTTTTAGTGTCCGTAAGAAGCGGTGCAAGGGTTTCTATGCCCGGAATGATGGATACCGTGCTTAACTTAGGATTAAACGACGATACTGTTAAAGGACTCATTAAGAAATCGGGAAACAGGCGTTTCGCTTACGATACATACAGAAGATTCGTTCAGATGTTTTCCAACGTCGTCCTTGGAATAGATTCAAGTATAATGGAATCTATATTGGAAAATAAGAAGAAAGAAAAGTCCGTTAAAAACGACAGCGAATTGAGCTATAACGATTTAGAAAGCCTTGTAACGGAATTTAAAAACGTAGTTAAGAAAGAAAAAGGAGCCGATTTTCCTAATGACCCCGAGGAACAATTATGGATGGGTATTTCGGCGGTGTTCGAATCGTGGAACGTCCCCAGGGCAATAACTTACAGAAAACTTAATAAAATTCCCGAAAACTGGGGTACGGCGGTAAACGTGGTATCGATGGTTTACGGAAATATGGGGGAAACGTCGGCGACCGGAGTGGCTTTTTCAAGAAATCCGTCCACGGGGGAAAACGGTTTTTACGGAGAATATCTTATTAATGCACAGGGGGAAGACGTAGTAGCCGGTATAAGAACGCCTCAGCCGATTAACGAGCTTTCGAAGAAAAATCCGGACGAAGTTTCGTTAGAGACGGTTATGCCTGCGGTATATAAAGAACTTTTGGAATATGCGGGACTTTTGGAAAAACATTATAAAGATATGCTGGATTTGGAATTTACCATACAGGAAGGAATGCTTTATATGCTTCAGGTTAGAACAGGCAAAAGAACCGCCAAGGCGGCCGTAAAAATTGCCGTGGACATGGAGAAGGAAGGTTTGATAGATAAAAAAACCGCGATTTTGAGAATCGACCCCTATTCGATTGCCCAATTGATGTATCCTGCCGTCGATTTAAGTTCTAAAAGAGACGTTTTGGCAAAAGGGCTTCCCGCTTCTCCGGGCGCCGCAAGCGGCGAAGTCGTTTTCTCTGCGGAAGAAGCCGAAGAAGAAGTAAAAAAGGGTAAAAAAGTCATATTGGTCAGAATGGAAACTTCGCCCGAAGATATTCACGGAATGAGCGTGTCCGAAGGAATTCTCACGGCACGCGGCGGAATGACTTCCCATGCCGCCGTCGTTGCAAGAGGTATGGGCAAATGTGCCGTAACCGGATGCTCCGTGCTTGAAATAAACGGAAAACAGGGGGAAATAACGGCCGGAAAAAGGGTAATAAAAAGAGGCGATATAATTACGCTTAACGGTTCTAACGGAGAAGTTTATTCCGGTTACGTAAAAATGATAACGCCGGAAATAAACGAGGATTTTAAAACTATAATGAAATTTGCCGGCGGCTTTAGAAAGCTTTACGTCAGGGCTAATGCCGATACGCCGGAAGACGCCAAAGTCGCAAGGAATTACGGGGCGGAAGGCATAGGGTTATGCAGAACCGAGCATATGTTTTTTAAAGGAGACAGGATAAAAGCCGTGCGGGAAATGATACTTTCGGACACGGCCGAGGAAAGGCAAAAAGCCCTTGCAAAACTTTTACCGATGCAAAAATCGGACTTTCTGGAATTATATGAAGAAATGAAGGGGTATTCCGTAAACATCCGTTTGCTTGACCCGCCATTGCATGAATTTTTGCCCAAAACGGAGAAAGATATAAAAGAGCTATCGGAAATTATGGGTATTTCCTATGAAAAATTAAAGTCAAAAACTATATCGCTCCATGAAATCAATCCTATGCTTGGACACAGGGGTTGCAGGCTCGGGGTAAGTTATCCGGAAATATACGAAATGCAGGTACAGGCAATTATGGAAGCCGCCTGCGAATTTCATAAAAACGGCAATAAAATAATTCCGGAAATTATGATTCCTGTAGTAGGGATATACGAAGAAATAAGGCTTTTAAAAGAATTAACCGATAGAAAGGCAAAGGAGGTAATGCAAAAATACGGGACAAAACTTAAATATCTCGTAGGGACGATGATAGAGCTTCCAAGGGCATGCATGGTCGCCGATGAAATCGCCAAGGAAGCCGAATTCTTTTCTTTCGGAACGAACGACCTTACTCAGACTACTTTCGGTTTTTCACGGGACGATATAGGCGCATTTTTGCCGGATTATTTAAACAAAAATATACTTAAGGCCGACCCGTTTATGGAATTGGACAGAAACGGGGTAGGGGAACTTATGAAAATTGCGGCGAACAAAGGAAAGGCCGCCAGGACGGATATTAAATTGGGAATTTGCGGAGAACACGGCGGGGACCCAAGCTCCATAGAATTCTGCCATAATTTGAATCTTAATTATGTAAGCTGTTCTCCTTACAGGGTTCCGGTTGCAA
Source organism: bacterium (assembly GCA_027319095.1). GTDB lineage: Bacteria > SZUA-79 > SZUA-79 > Acidulodesulfobacterales > Acidulodesulfobacteraceae > Acidulodesulfobacterium_A. Next base: position 7,852 of record DAHVNW010000020.1, read on the forward strand.
TTATTTCGGCTGCACAAGCATCTATAAAAGCGGCAAAACTTTAAGCGGCGCATACGTAATTATCGGACATCGATTTGGATTCGGCAAATTTAAAAACATCGGCCGTTTTTTCTTTGGATATTTCTTTAAATATAAAAAGAAAAGACGGCATATATATTTTTTTATGCGACAGCTTTGCCTCCGCCAATAATTTATACAAGGACTTTTCTTTTTTTTCGCAGAAAAAAATCTTCTTTTGCGAGGAGATAATTCCAATAAGCCTTTTATATGATATAAGAAATTATAGCGATGCGGTCATAATTCTGTCGCCCTCTTCTTTTTTTTCCAAAGTTCCGGAACCCGGAAGCCTTTTAAACTCTTTTATACATATAAAGAAAGGCTTAAGCTTTTCAAGGGATAAACTCATTCAAACGTTAATTTCCTACGGTTACGAAAGGACGAACCAAATAGAGGGCGAAAATGAATTTGCGGTCAGAGGCGGAATAATAGATATTTTTAATGCCGGCGCTCCTTATCCCGCCCGAATCGATTTTTTTGACGAAATTGCAAGCGATATAAGATATTTCGATTTGAGTACGCAAATCAGTTTTAAAAAAACCGACGGTTTCGCCGTCTTTCCCGTCAACCCCGATTATTACGCTAAAAAACTGAATATTTTAGACGTATTGGAAAATCCAATAGCATATATAGAAGAGCCGGAATCTGAACTTTTGGATTTTTTAAACCTGAACGAATCTAATAAAAATATTTTTTATCAAAAATTAGATAAATTAAACGAAGCTTATTATTTTAATTTTAAAAAATCGGCAATATACGGTTTTTCCAAAAACCCTTCTAATCCAATAGGAGAAATATTTTCTGAAATAGAACGGCCAAACCACGGTTTTATATCTAATCTGAAATATGAAGACGGCAAATTAAATTTAACCCTTCTTAAAAAGACTTTTTTAAATCTAATCGAAAAAGGCAATAAAATAATAGTTTCGTCAAAAAACGAAATACACGGAGAAAGGCTTAAATCGATTTTCGGCTCCATAGGCTTAGGCGAAAAGGAACTGGGAGAAAAATTTCAAATTATTTTTAAGGATGTTTCTTCAGGATTTTTGTCGGAAAAGCACAAGGTTTTTGCGGTAAAAGACGAAGAGCTTTTTAGGGAGCATTTCGATTTAGCTGCGGAACAAAGCGGCGCAAGGAAACAGGTCCGCAATTATTTTGAGAGCATAGAAGAACTTAATCCGGGAGATTTTGTAGTGCATGACGAATTCGGCATCGCAAAATTTACGGAAATAAAAAATATAACGGTTAACGGGACGTCGTCCGATTATTTTACTCTTGTTTTTGAAGAAAACGATAAACTTTTTGTCCCCGCGGACAAGATTTATCTATTGCACAAATATATCGCTTCGTCGGACGAAAATAAGCCTGTTTTAAGCAGGCTCGGAAATAAATTATGGGAAAAAGCCAAAGTAAAAGCCAGGAAAAAAATCGAAGAGATAGCCGAAGACCTTAAGGTTCTATATGCCAAAAGAATGACGGACAGGGGTTTTTCGTTTTCCGAGGAAGACGAGTCTTACAGGGAATTTGAAGAGACTTTCGAATTTGAAGAAACCGAAGACCAAGCGAGAGCCATAAATGAAGTTTTGTCGGATATGAAGAGCAGCAAGCCTATGGACAGGTTGATTTGCGGAGACGTCGGATTCGGAAAAACCGAGGTAGCAATCCGGGCGGCTTTTAAAGCTTCCATGGACGGCAAGCAGGTCGTTTTAATCGCGCCTACGACTTTATTGGTTGACCAGCATTACAATAACTTTAAAAAAAGGCTTAAGAATTATCCGGTAAAAATAGCTTGTTTGTCCCGTTTCGTTAAAAAAAACGAAGAAAAAGAAATTATCAAGAAAATTAGCGAAGGAGATATAGACATTGTAGTCGGAACGCATAAATTATTATCCGAAAAAATCGGATATAAAGATTTAGGCCTTTTGATTATCGACGAGGAGCAAAAATTCGGCGCCCTTCAAAAAGAAAAAATTAAAAAGATAAGGCATTCCATAGACGTTCTTGCTATGAGCGCTACGCCTATTCCAAGAACGCTTTATCTGTCTATGTCCGGAATCAGGGATTTGAGCATTATAAGCACTCCTCCGGCAGGAAGAAAGAACGTAATTACCGGTATAATAAGCTTTGACGAATCGGTTATTAAGGACGCGGTTTTTAAAGAATTAAACAGAGGCGGTCAGGTTTATTTTATTGACAATAGGATTTCGCACTTAAATTCTGTTTATGACTCGCTAAAAAAAATAATGCCCGACATACGGATAGGGATAGTTCACGGACGGCTAAGTCCGGACGAAATTATGGACATAATGCATATTTTCTACGGTAAAGGCTACGACATGCTTCTTTCTACCGCGATAATAGAATCCGGATTGGACAATCCGAACGTTAACACGATGATTATAAATAATGCCGAACAAATAGGCTTAAGCCAGCTTTACCAGCTGAGAGGAAGGGTCGGCAGGTCGCATATACAGGCTTATTGCCTGCTTGTTCTGGGAACCGAAGAGAATAATTTAAGTCCGGAGCAGAAAAAAAGGGTCAATGCAATAAAAGATTACAGCGAATTAAGTTCCGGTTTCAGGCTCGCCATGGCGGATTTAGAGATAAGAGGCGCGGGAAATATACTCGGCGGCGCACAATCAGGACATATAAATTCCGTAGGTTTGGAAATGTGCATGCAGATGCTCAAAGAAGAAATAGAAAAAATACAAGGAGTTATTCTTCCGGTTCAAATCGTCCCGGAAATAAAAGTAAATCTATCCGCACATATTCCAAATTCTTATATAAGCGACGAAAAAACAAAAATGTCTATATACAGAAAGCTTTCTAATTGCGGCTATGAAATTGACCTGGAAAAAATAAGGGCTGAACTTATAGACAGGTTCGGCAAACCCGAAGGTCCCGTCGAAAACCTGCTGAAGCTGACCGGGCTTAAAATTTATATGAAAAATACGAAGGTTCAGATTTTAGAAATTAAGGACAGAGAATTTATTATGGAATTTCATAAATCTGCCTCGACAATTTTTGAAGCTATGGTTAAATTCGTTAACGATAAGGAATGTTCGTCGGAATACATATTAAATTTTCTCGGGGAATTTAAGATAAGGCTAAGGTTAAAAAAGGACTTTCCATCTGCCGTCGGCTTGGAAGAAGCCAGAATTATCTTGCAACGATTATTTAGCTATGTTAATATTTAAAGATATTTGTAAATTTAATTTTAACTTTATAAGAAAAAAAGAGGAAAAAATGAAAAAGATTAAAAGCTCGATTTTATTAATCGCATTATTTTTTACCGCAATATCTTTTGGTTTATACGGTTGCGCTAAAAAACCGGCCGCATCTTCTAAAGCTATCGCTATCGTTAACGGAAAAACTATCACCGTTGCTCAATTTCAGCAGGAAATATCTAAATTTCCGCCTGCCCTAAGAACTTATCTCGAAACCCCCGCAGGCGAAAAAAGACTCGTTAAAAGTCTTGTCGACAGACAAATTTTAGCGAACGAAGCATTGAAGGAAGGCGTAAATAAATCAAAAGCATATAAATCCCAAATTTCCGATTTTAAAAAAGGCCTTCTTGTCCAGCTTTTATTGCATAAAGAAGTCGCCGATAAGGTAAAAGTAACGGCGGACGATGCCAAGGCTTATTATAAAAAACATTATCTGTCTTTTAACGTGCCTTCTAAAATCAACGTAAGCTATATACAGTTAAATTCGCTTAGTAAGGCCCAGGCGGTCTATAAAATGCTTTTAGGCGGCAAACCTTTTGCTTCCCTGGCAAAAAAATATTCTGCCGCAGCAAACGGCAAAAACGGAGGCATGCTCGGCTGGATAAAATTTCAGGAAACGACGCCTTCATTCAATAATGCCGCATTCTCTATTGAAAAAGTCGGCGGCATTTCAAAAATCGCTAAGGTAGGCAATCATTTTGATATAATAAAATTAAATAATATGATAACGGGGAAGCCGAAACCTTTTTCCACCCTTAAAAATGAAATAGTCGTTATGATGAAACAAAAAGAAGCCTCAAAAATTTTAAAGGCTTTCGTCCAAAATTTAAGAAAAAAATCTAAAGTTAAATATTTTTACGGTAATTTGCCTGCTTCAAGCGCAAGCGCAGCAAGCGGCGTTGTTCCGGCGCTTCCGGCGAATAAAAAGGCTCCTGCAGCCGGCAAAAAACAGGGGTAAAACAAAATATATCGTTAATATACGTTAATCCGCAGTTAGAAATTTATTTTATAAATTAACCTTTTCGTACTTCCGGTTGCCAGAAAATAAATTTATAACGGCGGATTAAGGGTATATATATAAATTATGATGGTTTCGATAAAAAAAATTAAAATTTTAACTTCCATATTTATAAGTATTTTTGCCGTTATAGCTGTTTTGTTTTCCGCCGGCGTAAAAAATGCCGATGCCGTGATAGTCGACCAGATAATCGCCGTAGTAAACAAAACTCCCGTAACCCTCTATGAATTTGCAAAATTTAACAGACCTGCCTTCGAAAACTACGAGCAGATGCAGACCCAGGCCTCCCGGGGAATTTTTACTGAGGCCGATTCCGTTATTATGACTCAAACTCAAGGAGCGCTTAACGAATTAATCGATAAAATATTATTGAAACAGGAAGAAGAAAAAGCCGCAATATATATATCGCCAAAGCAATTAAACTCTTATATCGAAGCGGTAGCGCGCGCAAATAGTTTTACGGTTCGTCAATTTTTTGCTTTTCTTGCCAAAAGGGGAATAAGTAAAAAAGCCTATATAAAACAAGTTAGAAATCATTTTATGGAAATAGAATTTTTGAGAAAAGTTTACGGCAATAAAATGGCAATTACAAAACGTCGATTAGCCGGCTATTATAAAAAAAATATAGAAGAATTCAGGGGAGAACCCGAAGTAGATTTAAAGCTTATTTTTTTGTCCGTTCCCTCGAATGCCGGCAAAAAATTAAAAAACAAAATATATGAGAGAATTTCTAAAATTAGAAGCGAAGCTAAAAACGGAAATAAAAGTTTTTCGTCTTTGGCAAGGGAATATTCAGAAGACCCTTCCGAGAAAAACGGCGGAAGAATAGGATATATTTACAGGAATAAATTGTCTCCTAATTTTTCCGATATAGCTTTTAAACTCCATGTAGGACAAATCAGCCCTATTATAAAAACTAAGTTCGGCTATGCGGTATTAAAATCGGTGGGAAAAAAGATGGGGTCGTTTAAAACCTTCAAACAGGTAAAGCCGGAAATATTATCTATTTTAGAGAAATACAAAACAAATAAATACCTTGAAAAAATTTTAAAAAAGGCAAGAAAAAATTCTTATGTTAAGATATTGATTGCCGTATAATAAAAATATAAACTTAAATTGATAGAAGAAAGCTGTTTTGTCGGTATTACTATGGGAGACCCCGGCGGTATCGGACCGGAGATTGCCATAAAGTCGTCGGAATATTTTAAAAATTCCAAAAGTAAAAACCCGGCTATTAAGCCGGTTATCTTCGGGTCTTTAGAACATATAAGCCGAATCTGCAGGGATATAATAAAAACCGAAACGGCGGTTAACCCCGTTAATCCCGAATTGCCGTTAAGCGCGTCTTACAAACATGGAGAGATTAACGCAATAGACTTGTCGCCTAAATCATACTCTCCGGTTAAATTTGGCGTTGCTAATCCGGAATACGCAAAAGACGTGGAAGGATTTATACAAACCGCCGTAGATTTTTCGTTGTCCGGTGAAATATGCGGCTTCGCCACCGCCCCGATTAATAAAGACATGATGCTCGGCGGCGGCGCAAAATTTGGCGGACATACCGAACTTTTGGGATATTTAACCGGTTCCGACGATTTTGCGATGCTTTTTTATTCAAAAAAAGTCATAACTATTCTCGCCACTATTCATATACCGTTATCTAATGTTCCGGTTAAAATAACGAAAAATTTATTAAGGAGAATTATAAATATTTCGCTTAACTGGATAAAAACCGATTTTGGAAAAGAAAATCCGCGTATTGCGGTATTAGGCTTAAATCCTCATGCAGGTGAAAACGGCAGGATAGGAAAAGAGGAAAAAGACGTCATAACGCCGGTTATAAAAGAATTTACGGGTAAAAACAAAAATAATATAGAAGGTCCTTTTCCTGCAGACACTTTTTTTGCTAAGAGATACAAAGATTTCGATTTAATCGTTTCGATGTATCACGACCAGGCGCTTATACCTTTTAAACTCCTTTCTTTTAACGCCGGAGTCAACGTTACCGCAGGCCTTAAAATTATAAGGACGTCTCCGGTTCACGGAACGGCTTACGATATTGCTGGTAAAAATATTGCAGATTGCGGCAGCATGATAGAATCTATAAAATTAGTCCGTAAAATATCGGCGAATAGAAGCAGATGGAAAGAAAGATTATAATAAAGGGAGCAAGGCAGCATAACCTTAAAAATATAAACTTGGAAATCCCGAAAGATAAGCTTGTCGTAATAACGGGTCTTTCTGGTTCGGGCAAATCGTCTTTAGCCTTCGACACCATATTTGCGGAAGGGCAAAGAAGATATTTGGAGTCCCTTTCCTCCTATGCAAGGCAGTTCATGGAACAAATGGACAAGCCCGACGTAGATTCGGTGGAAGGGCTTTCCCCCGCTATTTCGATAGAACAAAAGTCCGTCGGTAAAAATCCCCGCTCCACGGTTGGGACCATAACCGAAATATACGATTACCTAAGGGTTCTTTTTGCGAGAATAGGCGTTCCCTACTGCCATAATTGCGGCAAAAAAATAGAGCCTAAAACCTTAGATATGATGGTCGAATCCGTTTTTTCCGACAAAACCGGCGAAAAATTAATAATTTTGTCCCCTGTAGTTATAGACAGGAAGGGAGAATTTAAGTCAAAGTTCGAGGATTATCTCAAACACGGATTTTACAGGGTATATGCCGACGGAAAGGAATATAATCTCGACGAGCCGATAAATCTCGATAAAAAGAAGAAACATAATATCGATTTGGTCATCGACAGGTTAGTCATAAAAGAAGAAAATAAAAAAAGACTATTCGATTCGATAGAGCTTGCCTTAAAATTATCTTCCGGGATTTTAAAGCTTAAGCATGAAGACAAAGAAGAGATATTGACGGAAAATTCTATTTGTTTTGATTGCAATATAAGTTACGGGAAACCGGAACCGGCGGTTTTTTCTTTTAACAGTCCGCAAGGCGCCTGCTTTAAATGCGGAGGATTGGGATATAAAGAATATTTTGACGAAGACCTTATAATTCCCGATAAAAACCTTTCTCTGAAAGAAGACGCGATAAGCATTTTTAAACACTCTACCCCGGTTTATAAAAACCAGATAATAAACGCGCTATCCAAGCATTATGGATTTGATTCCGGAACGCCTTATAAAGATTTAAGCCAAGAAATAAAACATGCCATACTTTACGGGTCAGGCGGCGGAAAAATAAAGTTTTTCGATGCGGCATCCGGCGCCGGTTCTTTTCATTTAAAATACTGGGAAGGCATTATACCTATGCTCGAAAGAAATACAGCCGAAGGAAGCTATTTGTTCGACCCAAAAAAATATAAATCCGAAAAAGTCTGTCCGGAGTGCGGCGGGTTCAGGTTAAAGAAAGAATCTTTAAGCTATAAAGCAGGCGGCTTAAATATTGCGGAGATTTCGGATTTAAGCATTAAAGATGCCTTAAATTTTTTTGCAAATTTAGATTTAAGCGGCTACGAAACTGAAATCGCGGCTAAAATTTTAAACGAGGTTAAGAGCAGGCTTAGGTTTTTAGTAAACGTAGGACTTGAATATCTGACCCTTTCGAGGCAGGCTCAGACGCTATCGGGGGGCGAGTCGCAGAGAATAAGGCTTGCTTCTCAAATAGGCTCCGGTCTTACAGGCGTTTTATATGTTATGGACGAACCGAGTATAGGACTGCATATGCGCGACAACGAGCGTCTGCTTAAGACCATACTCGATTTAAGGGATAAAGGCAACAGCCTTATAGTGGTCGAACACGACGAAGCTACAATGCTTAAATCCGATTATATTATCGATATGGGACCGGGCGCCGGCAAAAACGGCGGTTATGTTATTGCGCAGGGAACGCCGGAAGAAATCATGAAAGACCGGGATTCTTTAACGGGAAAATATTTAACGGGAAAATTAAAAATTAAAGTCCCGGGTTTCAGGAGAAACAAGCTGTCCGGTTATTTGGAAATAAAAGGCGCAAAAATGAATAACCTTAAAAATATAGACGTCGGGATTCCCCTGAATAATTTTATCTGCGTAACCGGAGTATCGGGTTCGGGTAAAAGCACTCTAATAATCGATACGCTTTATCAGGCGATGTCGGCTTATAAAAACGGATATGCGGTAGATTTTAAAAAATACGGTTTAGACGATATAAAAAATATAAAATATTTCGACAGAACAATAAACATAGACCAGTCCCCTATCGGAAGGACTCCGCGCTCCAATCCCGCAACATATACCGGAATATTTACGCTTATAAGAGATATTTTTGCCGGAACAAAAGAGTCGAGGGCAAGAGGCTACGACCCGGGAAGGTTCAGTTTTAACGTAAAAGGCGGCAGATGCGAGGCGTGCAGCGGGGACGGAGTTAAAAAAATAGAAATGCTTTTTATGCCGGATGTTTATGTCATGTGCGATGTATGCAAGGGAAAAAGATATAATGCCCCTACCCTGGAAATCCTATATAAAAATAAAAACATTTACGACATTTTAAATATGACGGTAAAAGAAGCCGCCGATTTTTTCGATGCCATTCCTTCATTAGCCCATAAGTTAAAATTTTTAATAGACGTAGGGCTCGATTATATAAATTTAGGACAGCTTGCCACTACGCTTTCGGGAGGAGAGGCTCAAAGAATTAAGCTTTCCAAGGAACTGTCGAGACCGGGGCAGTATAAAACGCTTTACATACTTGACGAACCTACTACGGGACTTCATTTCGACGATATAAATAAGCTTTTAAACATATTAAACCTTTTAGTCGAAGCAGGCAATACCGTCATAGTCATAGAACATAATTTAGACGTGATAAAATCCGCCGATTACATTATCGATATGGGACCCGGAGGCGGAGACGGCGGAGGCAGGGTTATAGCCGCTGGAACTCCTGAAGAACTGGCAGCCGACGAAAATTCGTCCATAGGAAGATATTTAAAATACCTTTTAAGCGGGACAAAATCTAAAAACAGCAATATTTTTTGTTAATTCTTGCGTTTATTTCATTCCAATTTTTTCTAAATCATTTCATTTTATTTCAAATAATACCATAAAATTATAATAGGCTTTATTAAGTTTGTCCGAATTTAACGAAATAAGAGTTTATGGCATAAAAAATGCTTTATTTAAAATAATATCTGCAATTTTTTTATTTTAAATGAACCTTATTTAAACTAAAGCGGAGGAGCCTATGCCTAACGCTAATGAGCAAGTTTGCGAATATGTCTGCCTAACCACGGAACAGGCAAACAAAAAAATAGAAATATGCGGTTTGAACTGCGTGGAGGAGGAAAAAAGAAACCCCGTAAAAGAATTTTTAAAAAGATTTTGGGGGCCTATTCCGTGGATGCTTGAATTTGCGGCTTTACTTGAAGTTATTGCAGGAATAACGAGGAGGCAGAATGTAAAGTTTATCGAGGCGGCAATTATAATGGCTTTATTAATTTTTAACAGCATAATGTCTTTTGTGCATGAAGGAAAGGCCCAGCAGGCTCTCGAGCTTTTAAAACAGCGGCTTGCCGTAAAAGCAAGGGTTATGAGGGACGATAAGTGGACTATACTCGACGCGAAATATCTCGTACCGGAAGACATCGTTCATTTAAGGATGGGCGATTTTGTTCCGGCAGATATTAAGCTCTTAGACAGCCAGATACAACTCGACCAATCGGCGCTTACGGGAGAGTCCCTCCCTATCGAGGCCGAGAAAGGAAGCGTAGCTTATTCCGGCTCCATAGTCAAAAGAGGCGAAGCTACAGGAATGGTCGTAGCCACAGGTAAAGAAAGCTATTTCGGAAAAACCGCCGAACTTGTAAAAATAGCAAAGACTAAAAGCAACCTGTCTAAACTTATTTTCAAAATCGTCAAGTACATGATGTATATGGATTTTATTCTTTTGGCTTTTTTTCTTGTTTATGCGCTTACCCACGGTTTTAGTCCCGCGGATACGATAGTTTTTATACTGGTTATTCTGATAGCGGCTATTCCTATTGCCCTTCCGGCTACTTATACGCTTTCTACCGCCCTTGGAGCTGTGGAACTTTCTAAAAGGGGGGTTTTAACCACTAAGCTGTCGGCCATAGAAGAATCGGCGGCTATGACGGTTCTTTGTTCCGATAAGACCGGAACGCTTACGGAAAATAAAGTTATACTTGAAGATATAATTCCCGTCGGAGGACACTCCAAAGAAGAATTGCTTAAATACTCAATTATGGCCAGCGACGAAAAAAGTCAGGACGCTTTGGACGACGCGATTTTTAAAGTAACTAATCCAATGAACTTAAAGCCGGAAGGAGAAAGAATTTCTTTTACGCCGTTCGACCCTGCTATTAAAAGAACCGAAGTAGTATATAAATTTGACGGAGCGGAAATTAAAATATTTAAAGGGCAGCCGGGAACTATCTGGAATCTGACGCGGCAAGATGTTTCAGGAGGACCGGAAGGAGCTTATAAATATGAAGATGCCGAAAGGGAGCTTGCCCAAAAGGGGGAAAGGGTTCTTGCTACCGCATGCGAAAAAGACGGAAAATATGAATTTTTGGGTTTCTTAGGTTTTATGGACCCGGAAAGGGTCGATTCCAGGCCGCTTGTTCAAGAGCTTCGCAATCTTGGCGTTAGAACTATAATGCTTACCGGCGATACCGCGATAACCGCCAGAACAATTGCCAAAAGGCTCGATATAGGCGAAAGGGTATGCGAAAGGAAAGAGCTTTTAGAAATGAGCAAATATAAAGAAAAGGAGAAAGGGCTTGCCGGCTACGACGTATTCGGAGGAATTTACCCAGAAGATAAATTTAACATAGTTAAAGCCCTTCAGGATAATAACTATATAGTCGGAATGACAGGCGACGGAGTTAACGATTCTCCCGCGCTTAAGCAGGCCGAAGTCGGCATTGCGGTTTCCGGCTCTACTGATGTTGCGAAGGCCGCCGCCAGCATAGTTCTTACCGATCCCGGCCTGTCGGATATAGTTTCCGCCATAAAAACCAGCAGGGAAATATTTCAGAGAATGGCAACGTGGGTGCTTAACAAGATAGCGAAAACCATAGAAATTTCTTTCTTCACTATATTCGGCATTATTCTTATGAACTATTATTACGATACTCCGGCAAAGGATTCTTTTATAATTACGCCGGTTCTTGTTATTTTACTGCTTTTTACGAACGATTTCGTAACTATGTCGATTTCTACCGACAACGTTAAATATTCGTTAAAGCCGAATGAATGGAAGATTAAAAATATGATAATCGGTTCGGTAGCCATGGGCGTATTTCAGCTTATTTTTTCTTTTGGAGCGTTGGTTTATTATAAAATGCAGGGTCATTACGATATGGAGCAGATTGCGACGATAGTTTTTTTAATAATGGTATTTACCGGACAGGGCGTCTTATATTTAGTCAGGACAGCAGACCATTTTTACGGAAGTATGCCGTCCAGATATATGCTTATTGCTACGATAGCGGATTTAATAGCAGTTTCTTTGCTGGCGGGCTTAGGCGTTAAGTTTGAGAACCACCCATTAATAGCCCGGATTCCGTTTGCGGAAATAATCCGCCTGTATGTTTTTGGGGCGATATATTTGTTTTTTGTCGACATGGTAAAAGTTAAGATTTTCAGAAAATTTAACGTAAGGCCGTAGAATAAGCCATGTAATGGTGCAAGGCGGCAAATAATAATAAACCAAAAAAGAAAAAAAGGGAACTGATTTAAAATCCGTCCCCTTTTTTGCATCCTTTTTTTTGCTGATTTAACGCAGTTCTTCGTAAATATTATACCGTTTTAATTTCCTCCATAGCGTAGAGTAAGAAATATCGAGGATTTTACATGCCGTTTTCCTTTTATATTTTGCTTTTTTTAACGCATAAATAATTCTGTTTTTTTCTGAAGTTATATCGAAAATATTTTCTGCCGCTTCGCCGGTCCGGGTAAAATTACTTTGATAATTTTCGGGAATTTTTTGTAATATTTCGATGTCTTTTGTTTTTTTGTTAATCTCTATGCCGCATTCTTTAAGCGATTGGACTTTTTTATATTCGTCGGGATTTAAAATTTGTATCCTGTCGAGCGCCGAAGACATTTCCCTGATATTTCCGGGCCATGAGTAGCATAGGCATTCCTCGACGAATTTTTTGCAATAAGATATTTTTAATCTTTCCAAATAGTTTTCGATAAAATATTTGATAAATGCGGGTCTTTCCCTTAAGGGCTGGATATTTACCTTAATTGTAGAAATTCTGTAATAGAAATCTTCGCGCATAAGGCCTGTCTTAATTTTTTCTTTTATATTCGAGTTAGTGGAGAATACGGTCCATAAATTTAAAATTTCGGGTATCGTGCTGCCTACTTTTTCGCACATACGATAATCTAGAAAATATAAAAGTTTAGACTGGTTATCTATCGTCAAAGTATCTACGTCGTCGAAAAACAGCGTGCTATTATTAGCCGCCTGGGCCTTGCCCTCGGTCGTTTCTACAGCGCCTGTAAAAGCGCCCTTAACATGACCGCAAAGCACGGATTGGAAAAGTTCTCCGGACAAATTAAAGCAGGAGACGGTAACAATAGGTTTGCACGGAAAAATTTTTTTTGATACAAAATTAATTAATGTAGTTTTTCCGGTGCCGGTCTCTCCGTAAATCAATAGGTTTGTTTTCAACTTTGCCGCGCGTTCTATTATTTTTATGCAGTTTCCTATTCCAGAATCGGGAAATTGTTCCACATAGCGTTCGATTAATTCATTTTGCAGGCTCATCATATTTTTAGGTATGCCGGAATAAAATATTAGACTTTGTCATAAAATATCTTTTTATTTTTTTATACCTTATTTTAAGCTAAAAATCAAATTAGAAGTCTCTATCGGCAATTTTGGGCGGAAAAAAATATATTGACTTTTTAACTGTATAGTGATAAAAATATGTATTTATGCGTTAAAATTTTTCGCTATATTGGGACATAGGTGATTTTAATCAAAATAAAGATATAAAGTTTAAATTAAAGGGGGGAGTAAAATGGCTAAAAGTTCGGAAGAGTCGCCTTCGAGGCGAACTTTTATGATGGTTGTAATCGGCTTAATTTCCTCCATAATCGGGGTTGCGCTTGCAGTTCCGATTTTGGGAGAGGTGTTAAGCCCGTTGTTCAAAAAAAGGGATATTGTTTGGGCAGAGTTGGCTAAAGTTGACGACCTGAAAAAAATATCGCCTCTCACTCCAAAGTTTGTTCCGGTATATTTTAGAGTTAAAGAAGGCTGGACTGTAAATACGCTTCCAAGGCAGGTTATCGTAGTTAAAGATATTACCGGCAAGCTTTATTTTTTTTCCAATCAATGCACTCATTTAGGATGCCCTTTGCACTGGATAGCCGCAAGGCAGAAATTTTTATGTCCTTGTCATGGAGGCATGTTTAACATTCTCGGTAAAGTCGTAGGGGGACCTCCGCCCAGACCTTTGTATCAATGGCAGCATAAAATTAAAAACGGGACAGTCTTAATTCAAAATAAGTTTATAGACAATCCAAAAGACAGGGGGATCTGATGCTTAAAAAAATTCAAAACTGGTTTGACGAAAGGATAGAACTGACCGAATTAATAAAAGAGTTTAACGGCGAAAGAATTCCGAGAAGAGGCGGATGGGCTTATACTTTAGGCAGTTTGCTTGCATTCCTTTTTACCGTTCAGGTTGTTACCGGGATATTCTTGCTATTTTATTACGTGCCTTATTTTCCTATGGCAAGGAACGCAACGTATTTTATAAAGCATCACGTTCTTTTGGGAAACATTCTCCTCGGCATACACCTGTGGGGAGCCTTTACCATGATTTTTTTCCTTTTAGTCCACATGGCCAGAGTATATTTCTCTGGGGCATATAAAAAGCCGAGAGAGCTTCAATGGGTTGCCGGAATGGTTTTATTTACCGTAGTAGTCATTCTCGGGTTGACGGGATATATGCTTGTCGGAAACGAAAATTCATGGTGGACCATTAACGTTCTTACGAACGTTGCCTCGCATACGCCGATTATCGGAGGTTTTCTAAGGATTGTCGCAAGAGGCGGAACGGAAACGTCGGTTCTAACTATGCAGCATATATTTGCAGTTCACGTATGGCTTTTGCCGGCGGCGGTTATGTTGTTCATACCTGTCCATCTTTTCCTGATAAGAAAGACCGGCCATCAAGGAATGGCATTAGAATATAATAACAGCAAATTATCGGACGACGATATAAATAAATGGAAGAAACCGGATGCTACCGTTCCTTTTTTTCCGGACCAATTTTACAAGGATATGATAGTAGCTTTATGCGTATTTGCGGTAATTTATATACTCGCCGTCGTTTACAGCGCGCCTATAGGTCCAATGTACAGGCCGCTAGCGTTGAATTTTGCTCCGGAAGCCGACTGGTATTTCCTTGCTAACGAAGAATTGCTTAAGTATTTCCCCGGCCACGGCCTTATTATATTCTCCACATTTCTTATTCCCAATATAGGATTCGCGATACTTTTTGCATTGCCTTTTATCGACAGGGGACACGAAAGAAGTCCGTTTAAAAGACCCGCTGCGACTGTGCTGGGGATTTTGTTTCTTCTTTTGTTAGTTTATTTAACATTAATCGGCGGCGAACCTAAAGCGCCTGCTACCGTATAAAATCAAAAGAGGAGTAAATACGATGAACTTAGGTGTTATAGATATAATTAATCTTTTTATAAACAGGCTTGCGCTTGGTTTTATGGCGATTGCCTTTATATCGCAGTATATAGGGATATTTAAAAAGGAAGACAGGTATTTCAGGCTTGCTAAGCCTCTCATAATGTGCGCTTTAGTAATAGGCGCCGTCCAGACGATAATATATTTTTATTTTTTAAGCCTTCTTAGAAACGGAATTCCAAATTTCTGGATTCTCATCAATAAACTTCAGCCGGGCGTTATCGGGTATTCTATGGAGTTTATGCTGTTGTTCCTTGTTTTAGGCGCAATATATTATGCGGGTTTCGATAGGAAAGGCGGCGGCAGAAATCAGGGATGGAACGTGTTTATAGGAATTATTGCTTTTTTGTCCGGATTTCTTTCCGATATTTTTTATTCTATTTCGGAAAGCTACACTATAGGTCCCACTCCGGAAACGGCTATAAGAACGCCCATGGTTTTACTGCTTATAATAGAAAAAAATATAGAAATATTTGCCCTTTCCGGAGCCCTACTGCTTATATGGGCGGGAATAAAATATATTTTATCGTCCAAAGAGGAAGATAAAGAGTTTTACGATTGGCTCGGCTCTTTCGCAAGCATTATTACCGTAATGTTTTTAGTTACTTATCCTATAGTTTATTTCGGATGGTTTAAGCATTTCAGGGCTACTTCGAGCGCCGGGTTTAACAGAATAATGCTCGGCAAGTATCAGTGGATAATGTACACCTTCTTTGGAACTATGGGGGCATCGCTTATACTTCAATATATTTACATGCTTTGGAAACTTATAAACGGAAGAGACAAGAAAAGGCCTACCGTATCCGTTGGGCTTATAGCGTTTTTTATAATAGTCGGGCTTATTTCTCTTGGTTTTGGAATGCTTCCGTTGACTATCGGTATTTTGGGGAATATGCAGCCGGTTAAATATTTGTCCCTTGCCGGACTATTTTTAACGGGTTTTTTGGTTCTCGGGTATTACCTTAAAGACCTTACGCCCGATTTTAAATTCGGAAATATTTCAAAATTTCCTCAAATATTTTTGATATTGGGCGGACTATGCGTTGCGGTTAACGTTCCGGTTATGGGCTACATGAAAATTGCCGCAAGAGGAACAAACAGGATTATATACCAAACGATGAATTTAAACGGAACTAAATATGTTCCGCCGGTAGTTTATCCGTGGCCGGTAAAAAAAGGATACGGCCTGTTGAATGATAAGTGCGTTATATGCCATACTTTAAACAGGGTCGAAAGATATAACGGAAAAGCTTACGGTCCATGGAAACATCTCGTTATCAATCAAATGAAAGATGTCAACGGATGCCCGGTTACTAACGTGGAAGCAAAAGAGGTAATCCATTATTTAAACTCGTTGAACATTATCGCTTATAATAAGCATCTTGCAAAAGAGCATAAAAAATGGACTCCGCCGGCTTCATTACCGTGGGGGACTCCGGCTGCGGCCTCAAAGCCGGCTAAATCTAAAAAAGCCGAAAAAACAGTTAAGAAATAATTTTACGGCGGGATTAGCGAAGACAAGCGGCATACTTGAAAGGCATTTACCGGTTTATTATATTTTATTTTATAAATAAGGTATAATTATACCATCGGTAGATGCCTTTTATTTTTTATTACTGATTATATATACGGATATGGAGGATATGGATAAAGAATTTATTAAACAAGCAGCAAGAATGAGTTCGCTTGGGTTAAATTTAATAATATCCGTAATTATCGGAATTTTTATCGGGATTGAAATAGATAAATATTTAGGATTTAAATATATTTTTCTTGCAATATTTTTTGTTTTAGGTTTTGCGGCGGGAATTTATGAAATATATAGGGCGGTTAAAAAAGAGCTTAATACGAAACATTAGCGAATCTTTAAAGTTTGCCTTACTCTTTCGCATGCTTACGATAGGCTTGGGTTTAGTTTGCATAGCAGGTATTTTACAGATATTATTTTACGGTCAAAAAAACGGTTTTGCCAGTATCTTTATAGGATTTGCGGCAGCTTATTTAATATTCGCCGACGGCGCGTTATATTTATTTAAAAATATAAAAAAATTTAATTTTATAAAATTTAATTTAACCGTTATATTAAAAAACTTGTTCTTAATTTTGGTTTTTTTTATAATATCGTATAAATTAATTGCGGTTAATTTTATTTTAATTGCCGCAGGGATTACAATAATGCCGATTTCTATTGCAATCCTATGGCTATTTTTTCCTTTAAATTTTATAAAATTCAAATTAAATTGATTCCGGATATTAATATATGTTAAAAGCGCCTGTTTTGATAAATATTCCCGGAGTGCCCGTTTACTGGACGATGACCGTTCTCGTAATGGGCGTGATTTTAATAGCGGCTTTTATAGCCGGCAGAAATTTAAAAGTAGTTCCTTCCGGTATTCAAAGTTTTTTTGAACTTATATTTATAATGACCGAATATTTTTTAAAAGAAATAATAGGCGAAGAAGGCGGAACATACCTGCCGCTCATATCGTCTTTCGCCGTTTTTGTCCTATTTTCTAATTTAATAGGCAGTATTCCCGGTTTCACGTCGCCTACCGCTACCATAGATACAACTGCCGCTTTGGCGCTTATCGTTTTTTTTCTTTCGCATGCCGCAGGGATTAAAAAACATAAAGCAAAATATATAAAAAAATTTCTCGGCCCTCTTATAGTTTTAGCTCCGATAATGATTATAATAGAAATTATGTCCGCTCTATCCAGGCCGTTTTCTCATGCATTGCGGTTATTCGCCAATATTTTTGCCGAAGAGTTTATGGTGACGGTATTATTGTTTTTGCTTCCCTGGGTGGTTCCCGCAATTATGATGTATATGCAAATTTTTACCGATTTCATGCAGGCGTTCGTTTTTTATCTGCTGGCAATTATTTATATAGCGCTTTCCCTCGAAGAAGAACATTAACAAGAACATTAACATTGATGGAGCATAATAGCATAAATAATTAATAAAAAATTATACCGGGGGTATTAATGTTTAAGTATTTAATTTCGGCTTTTGCATTTTTATCGGTGCCGGTTTTCGGCGCTAAAGCTTTTGCGGCGGAAGCGGCAGGCATTTCCGCGCCTGTCCATAATGCCGTCGCAGGCGGTTCAGAATTGCTTTCAAAAAGCCTTTTTTTCGGCCTGTCTGCGCTTGGCGGCGGACTTGCAATCGGTTTAGGGGTTATAGGCGCCGGAATCGGCATGGGCAATGCGGTGCGAGGCGCTCTCGAATCTATGGGAAGAAACCCAGGAATGGAAAAGAAACTTATAGTCTGGATGATTACCGGTATGGCGATTATGGAATCGTTGGCGCTCTATGCCCTGCTGATAACTTTTATACTGTTTTATGCAAATCCGTTTAAAGGGATATTTTTAAAGTAACGAATACAGCATTGTTTTATATAGTTATTGCAAAAACATGTTGCAAAAATTATTTGTATAATATAAATTTTTGTGTTAATATAAACATTCTCTTGTTTTTTGTGCCGAGATAGCTCAGTCGGTAGAGCAGAGGACTGAAAATCCTCGTGTCGACGGTTCGATTCCGCCTCTCGGCACCATTTAAAACCGCAGTATTTAAGCCTCTCCAAAGATTTTCCTCTTGACTTTAAGATGAACCCTGTTAATTTTCCTATTAATAAATCCATCGTTAAGAACCATTAACGTGATGATTCTGCCATATCCACTGCCTGTTTTGTCCTGTTTTAAGGCAATTCTAAATTCGGCTTCCGTTTCAGACGTTTTGGACAGTATCGCAAATCCAATGAGTTCGTCTGAATGTTCGGCGGCGTAACACTTGGTATTGGATTTCCCAAAGTACTCCGAAAGCCAGCCTCGTTTTCTTAAGGCGTAATCAAGTTCATTAAAGCATGACTGATAAGAAGGCCAGTCTGATATTGCCAATATATCGTCGGACAAAAGTTTTCTAAGGATAATATCTGGATTAGACTTAGACGGCATA
>DAHVNW010000021.1 GCA_027319095.1 bacterium
CCCCGTAAAGATAAGAAGAATGTATCGCGTTTAGGGCAACAGATAGGTTGCTATAAATAAACTCCGCGGGATACGTGCTGTTGGCAATAATGCCTCCTACTTTGGCAGCTGACAGGAAAACGTAGTCGGGTTTAGCAAAGGAAAAGAAATCTTCGGTATCTTTCTGCCTTCTTAGGTCAAGCTCTTTACTTTTCTTATATGTAAGGTTATTAAAACTTTCTTCCGAAAGCTTCCTTATAATAGAAGAACCAACTAGTCCTCTATGTCCGGCTATATAAATTTTAGAATCCTTATCCATCAGCATCCCTCTCTTAGTTTTTCATGAAAAGAAAAATCGTGATTGGTATAGTCAAAGCCTTTCGCGCGTGATGCTTCTATCCCCTCGCCTTTAGGAGTAAGATTTTTTAACTTCATATCGTAATCTACCATAATCTTGACAAGCTCGGTAAATGTTACCTTGGGCTGCCAATTTAGTTCTTTAATAGCTTTTGAGATATCCGCCTGTAAAAACTCTACTTCCGTAGGCCTGAAATATCTTTGGTCAACTTCTATGACGGTTTCGCCGGTTTTTAAAACTGCATTGTATTTTTTATCAAAACTTTTTATTATGCCATTTTCGTCTATGCCCTTGCCCTGCCATTCAAGTTCGATGCCGGCGTAGTTAAAAGCAGTACCAACGAAATCGCGGACGGAATGGCTCTCACCCGTACCTACCACATAGTCGGACGGCTTGTCCTGGGACAACATCAAGCGCATCATCTCGGCGTATTCCGGAGCAAAGCCCCAGTCCCTTTTGGCGTTTAGATTGCCTAAGTAAATCTTTTTCTGTTTGCCGGATAATATATTGGCTAATGCCATGGTTATCTTTCTCGTCACGAAAGTTTCTCCCCTGCGGGGGCTTTCGTGGTTGAAGAGTATGCCGTTGCAGGCAAAGAGGTTATATGCCTCCCTGTAATTAACCGTTATCCAGTAAGAGTATAACTTGGCTGCGGCATACGGACTTCTGGGATAAAAAGGCGACTTTTCGTTCTGTGGAGGAAGGGTGGAACCGAACAGCTCGGAAGTGGCGGCGTTATATATTTTAGACTTAACCCCCGTAGTCCTAACCGCTTCTAAAAGCCTGACCGTTCCAACGCCGGTAATGTCCGCCGTATATTCGGGTATGTCGAAAGCGACCCTCACATGGCTTTGAGCCGCTAAGTGGTATATTTCGTCTGGGTTAATGTTGTAAAGCATGCTGGCAAGACGGGAGGAATCCGAAATATCCCCGTAATGCAAAAAGAGCCCGACGTCTTTATTATGCTGGTCAACGTACAAGTGGTCTATTCTGTGGGTGTTGAAGGAAGACGCCCTTCTTATTATTCCATGGACTTCGTAACATTTAGATAAGAGGTATTCTGCAAGATACGAGCCGTCCTGACCCGTTATGCCGGTGATGAGAGCCTTTCGCAAGGTTAGTAGCCTCCTAAAATTCCATAAAATTTTAAATTAAGCAACTTTACTTCTTACGTTTATCCTGAACTTTACTATTGAACCGTATAAGCTTATATATATTAAAATAAACATTAAGGATATTGATATTAATATATATTTATCGCTATTAAAATACAACGAAAAAATGTCCGCTATGAATACTCCCGATAATATATAAAAGGTAGGGGCATAATTGGACCTGAATACCCGTTTTGCCAAAAGGGTATGTAAATGAAGCCTGTCGGACGAGGCCGGGTTTTTAGACATTATAAAAATACGCCTGTATATGGAAAACAAAGTTTCGAAAACGGGATACAATAATATGGCGAATACAAACCATTCGGATATGCCTGGGTTTCTTAAAACAAGCAAAATAGACAGCACTGCGACGGAAAATCCAAGTATATACGACCCCGAATCTCCCAGAAAAACTATTCCTTTCGGATAATTTAATATAAAAAAGCCTAAAGCCGCGGAAATAAAAATTAATATAATTTTAAATAACTCGAAATCATTCGATGCATATGCTGCAGCCGCAAGAATTAAAAAACTTATAATGGCGTAACCGGACGCTAATCCGTTAAGTCCGTCGATAAGATTCAGCGCGTTGGTAACCCCGACTACGGCAAATATCGCAAAGAGAACAGCAATCCAGACTGGAATAATCACAAATGCCACATGGGATAATGTAAGGCGCAGGGAAACTACGGCAAGAACGGCGGCGGCGGCAACAAACAAGAGCCTTATGATCCTGCTTATGTTTCTCTTTAAATCTTCCAGCAGGCCGATTAAAAGTACCGGGGATAAAGAAAGGAGGAGGATATAAAAAAGTTTGCCGGATAAAACCCCCGTGAAAGGGACGGCTATAAGAAGACCAGCGAATATTCCTATGCCGCCTATTCTCCTTACGTCGTTTAAGTGGATTCTCTGCGGCTTGTCGTCGTCCTTCTTGTCCAAAAAATATGGAGTATTATGGAGCAGCTTAATAATAAGAAGTTGAAACGCTAATGAAATGATAAATATAAGGAAATACGGCGCTACGATATAAATGATATTCATTTATTGTTTATCATTTCTTGTTTATTTTAATATTAATAAATTACGATATACTTAAGTTTAATACATACAACTTAGTATTTTATTTCATTATTTATCTCATATTAAATATTTGTTAATAAATATATAGCATTAAATTATTTTTGTCAATACCCCCCCCTCCCCTTAAACCCCTGCAAATTAAGCTATTTCCTCTGACGGATACCCTTTTAGTGGTGGAGGATATTTTAAGGGCTGCCGGTGCCGGACAAGAATCCAGCTATTTTTGACCTCCGACATTTGTTTTTTTTATTTATATTTAATTATCATATTTATAAGTATATTTTACAACATAAGCCGTATAACCGTATAGGCCTATTTTTACTTTTTTTATTCTTTTATGATATAATTTTTCGATAGTTATTTATTTTAAAAAGGAGGGGCGTTTTGAAATTAGTTGCGATTGCAATTATAAGCGCATTGGTTTGTCTGACTTTGCCGTTAAAAGCTTATGCAAAAAATGAAAAAGCTGGAGCCGTGTTATTTCCGGCATACTCTTTTTTGTAAATTTAAACAGTCATAACTACAAAAACGCATGGAGCTTTCTTACCAAATCTTCCCATATTGCTATAATAAATGAAATCGAAAATTCTTTTGCCAAGAATAATATAAAAAACATAAGCGGGCAAAAAATAAGCAACAGTATGAAAAACGGAGGCTTTATCTCAAAATCGTACTGGAGAGGCTTCCTTAAAAGTTTTAATCCAAAAATGGTCATTAAATATTCCGTATGGACGATAAAAAGCATAGGGGCAAAAACCGCGCAGATAGAAATTAATTATAAATACGGCAAAGCTCCTACCTTCCTAAAAATGTACAAAGAGGACGGCAAATGGAAATTCGGCTTGTATGAAACGTTTTACGGAAGGATGATTATGGGGAAAATCGTGAAGGGAGTAATCAGCAAGTTTTAACGAAAATTAGCGGGATTATAATTAAGAATACGTCCGGTTCTCTTATAGACCGCAAGTATAAGCCGCGTAAGCCCGCCTGTTATACTGCCGTAATTATAAGGTATGAATATTATGTCGCCCGCGCTTAATGGCGGCTGTTTTTCGAAAAAAGCAAATTCCCATCTTTTTTTTGCCTTGTTCCATACTATAAAACGGGTATTTATTTTTTCGACCGTTCCGTTTACCTTCAGGAGATAATAATGGCCCTGCGCCGAGCGCTCCGCAGCTCCGCCTGCCAAACCGATATAATAACCGGCGGGTTTCCCTTTGCCGTATTTAAAACTACCCTGCTTCTTTACGGCGCCTTCTACGTCCACATATTTTGGTTTAGAAGGGATAAGCAGCTTATCCCCGTTTTTAAGTTTTGCGTCGTATTTCGTATTCATAAGAAGGATGGGGTTTTTTACGACGATACCGGTTATTCTGCCCGTCGGCTTAAGCGTCTTAAACCGTTTTTTTATCCTGTTTTCGATAGCGCGGTAATGAAGGCGGTTCGGCGAATGCCTGTGCGCGTAATCCTGACGGTTAAGAAGGCGCAAAATATCCCTTAAGAGCCCCTTAAGAATAACCCTTTGTTCTATTCTTCTACTTTTGCCCGATAAAAATGCCCCTTTTTCGTATGCTCCTTTTTTTAGCGGCCAAATATTAAATAAAAGCGAAGACAGCCTTGCTCCTTTTTTTAGTTCGTAAACGCCCGGCTTACTGACATAACCTTCGACCTCGATTTTTATCTTTCCTTTAGGTGCGTTTAACCCGTTTTTTTTACTTATGCCGGAGAAAGTTGCGGCATTTGCGGCCGCTGAAGATGAAAGTAAAACGGCAAAAAGAAAACACGGCAATAGCAAAAAAGAAACGGCGAAAATCCTTCCACGCGGACATCGGCTTTCAAGCGGTTTGTTTTTCGGCATTATCGTCATTATTATCGTTCCGGTTCTTTTCCCGATTAACTTTTTCCTTATAATTTTTAATAAATTCCATGAAAAACACGATAAATATAGCGACGAATAGCGAACTGACGGCGGATACGGCGACGATACGCTTTTTATTTGGCTTTGCGGGTATATAAGGCACGATAGGCTTGTCTATTACCTGGACGTAGAGGTTATTTTTAAGCGCTTTATACCTTGCTATCTGGTATATTTTTTCCAAAGATTCGTACTTTGCCCGCACGTTATTTAGTTTTACGAGCATATTCCCGAACTTCGAGCCTCCCGCCTGAAATATCGTATAAAACGACAAAAGCTTGTTGCCGCTAATGCCCGGAGGGACTATAAGTCCGTGCTTTTTTTGGAAAGAAGAGACTTTTTCCGTATAGCCGTAAATTTTTTTGCTTGTTTCTTTCAACTGTTTTTTTAAATAGAGCATGTTCATTTTCTGAACGGTAAAAGCTTTTTTATTTAGTATAATTTTAAGCTCTTTAACGTAAGCCGACGCAATTTTTTGTGCGATAGACGGGTTTTTATATAAAACCGATATCTTAATCGTTCCGGTTTTAACGCCTATATTAACCGTAACCATACTTTTTAAAGCGGCGGATGCCCTGTACAACCTGTCTTTTAAATTCTTATTTTTAATAAGCAAAGGCTCTAATTTAAGGTCTTTTATAACGCCAGTGCGTATAGTCCTGCTGTGCAACACTGCAAGTATTTTTGCGTCGGTACCGTTATGCGACAGCGAAATTCCCAAA
Source organism: bacterium (assembly GCA_027319095.1). Taxonomy (GTDB): domain Bacteria; phylum SZUA-79; class SZUA-79; order Acidulodesulfobacterales; family Acidulodesulfobacteraceae; genus Acidulodesulfobacterium_A. Next base: position 5,209 of record DAHVNW010000021.1, read on the forward strand.
AAGCTCGAAGCCAAACCTCCAAGCGCTGAAGAAACGCCGCCCGTCGATGACGATATTGGGATTATAGTGACGGAAGACTTATACTGCGGCGTTAAAGTAAAGCTTATTATAACCGAAAGGACGGCGGCGGCCGCAAAAAAAATGCCGATAAATTTCCGTTTTTTCCATACGACCTGCCATAACTGCATCAGGTCTATTTCGTCGTCTTCGCGGCTTATTTTATTTTCGTCCACTGTGTTTTATAAATACCTCACCATAGCTACGGTGGCAATAGAGTTAAATATTATCTGCGTAACGTCTTTTATTAAAGGCATCCATAAAATAGGCGCCTGGAACTTTGGAGGAAAGGCTATGGCGTCGCCCGGTTTCACGGGCATATCGTAAAAATTTGGACCGATGCCCATAAACGACCAGAACGAACTCATTTGCGCCGCGGAAACCGCCCTTCCGTCCGCTTGTATTAAATATGCCTGACCTGCGTCGGCGTTTGCTTTTGCTCCGCCGGCCTGGTTTAAATACCAGCCTACTGTTTTCCCGGGTATATAAGGAATTGCAATCTGGTTGAACACCGAACCCATTACAAGGACAAAATCTGGCTTTGGCGGGATGAATATAAAGTCGCCGCTTCTAAGCTTTATATTCTCGCGGGAATATTTTAAATACCTCAGGCGGTTAGGAATTTTTAATGCAATCCTTCCGAGCCCCTGCAAGCCTACGGTTTTTAAACTCGCTATATATTGTTTTTCCTGCGTAATAACCGACTGGTAAGCTAAGCTCTGCTCGGTTGCGGTGCCTATTCCCGTTACGGGCACGGCCGACATATTGTTCTGTATGTCCATAATCGCTTCGTTTAACTGAATACTTTGTATCCTTTTTACCGACCGCCTTATAAAAACAAGCGCTTTGGGATACGCGGCGGAGGTATAGCCTCCAGCCTTTATTATCAAATCGTAAAGCCTCATCCCCTTTTTAAGGCGGTAAACGCCGGGGCGGCTGACCTGCCCGAGAATAGTTACAGACGAAACGAGTTCGGTAGGGTTTATCTTCTTTATAAGTACGCTTTCCCCCGGCAGAAGGACGACATTATTTTTCGGCGTTTGATGGTTAAAAAGATTATGGAGGAAAACTACCTTAACGACCCTGCCGTATTTTTTCAAAGAAGTATAATAATGATTGCCTGCAAATACATACGCTTTTAAATTTTTTGGAGGAATTGTGAAACTAACGTTGCCGAGGGCTTTTAAAAGAGTAAGTCCTTTGTTGTAGCTGACGAAAACCGGCGTTTTAATGTAATCGCCGCTTATTTCCACAGGTTTTCTTATCCATTTTGGGTAAAAAACTATCTTGTCGCCGGATTTTAATTTTATGTTAAACTTGCCCTCGAGCGCTTCTTTTGGAGAAAACTTTATTATCCGCCGTTCATATTTTCTGACTATCTGGGCATAGTTTAAGTTGGTATCGAACATAATGCCTATCTTTTTAATCAAATCTTTTAAATCAGGCGTCGTTTTTACGGAATATATCCCCGGGTAGCTAACCTTTCCGAAAACATACACGGTATTTTTTAACGCAGAATATAGATTATTTAAAACGATAATTTCGCCGTTTTTAGCGTTTTGGTTCAAAAACTTTTCGCTGTTTAAATTTACGGTTAAAGTTTTAAATTTACCGTTAACGAGCTTGATTATTTTTACGCTTTTTTTATGCGAAAAAAACTGGGGGCCTCCTGCCATCGAATAAATCAGCTGGGCATTGGTTGTGTCGCTCCTAATCTCGTAAATAGCGGGCCTTTTTACGCTTCCGTAAACGGCGGCGGTTCTTCCGATAGGCGATGCGTAAATAACCTCGCCTGCGCTAAGGTACGAATTAACAGGAATGCCTTTTAAAAGAAGGTCGTATAGGTCGATGCGGCGGACGTAGGTTCCGCTTTTGGTTTTTACGGTTATAAGGATGTTTCTTAAAGAACCCTCACGCGATACTCCGCCCGCAAGAATAAGCGCGTCCATAACGGACATCGTTCCGTTGGCAAGAATGGGACCGGGGTTTCTTACGAACCCGGAGACATACACCATAAACTGCCTGAGTTTATTTACCGAAACGCTGACGGAAACGTTTTTAAACCTTTGAGAAAATTTGGCGTTTATTAAATCTTTTATTTCGCCGAGCGTTTTATTCCAGACGTAAATCGTTCCGATATAAGGTATGTTGATGAAACCTTCCCTGTTGACCTTAATGTTATTTATAACGCCCGGAATACCCAGAACTTCGGCCGGAGAGCCGGACACGTAAATATTAAGGGAATCTCCGGGGCCGACGACGTAGCTGTTCCCGACCGCGCCCACCATCGTAGTTTTTATGGTTTTACCTATAAAATACTTATAACCGAACTGCTTTAGCGGTTTGACGAACGGATAAAGCCTGCGGTATACCTTTTCTATTTTGGAGAGTTTGAGAAGCAGCGGACTAATTTTTTTTTGCGGAATGACGGTTTTAGAAGATTTCTTTTTTCTGTGGGCTTTCTTAGCGCTTTTTGCCTTAGCCGCGAGATATTTAGATTTTAAACTTTGGAGGTTGGTTCCAGACGGAACGGACGGAAGGCTTCCCATCAAGCCCTGGAGATTGGAAAAGCTTTGCGCCGCAGTAGAATCGCCGTGCCCGCCGTAGGATGAGTAAGACGCGGCCGAACAAACGCCGCTATATATCGAATTAAAAAACGGGGGATAAAACGAGTAAAATATTAAAAGAAAAGCAAGTAGGACATATAAGCCGGCATTTTTTTTTCCCATTTTTAAAGTACAAAACCCCCTAAAATTTTTACGCAGCCGAAACTTCTTCGATAATTATTTTCAGCCTTAAGAGTAAGTTATAACTATGTCTATTTTATACTACCGGACCTACTTTTTGTCAACAAAAATCTTTCCTGTTAAAAAATCTGATAAGTCCAAATATTGGTTTACGTCCTGGGCCACGTCCCTGTCCCATGGCGTCGCGCTGTAATTAAACCTCGTCTTGGACTCCATGCCTATGATTATCCTGAGCGGAATAGAAACCGAAACGCCGAGATCGTGGTAACCCCTGTTTAGGCTGTCCGTAAACATGCTTGTATTCGTAAAACTATACCATCCGGTAAACTCAACCCCGTTCGGCATGTATTTGGTTAAGAAAAATTCCGACCCGTAATCGCCGGCCAAGAACCTGCCAGTCTTTACCTTAAGCGAAATATCCAGCCTTTTAAAATTAAATACGGAGGTTAAAAAGTACGTATCGTAATGGTTTAAAGGCGTCTCGCCGGGCACGCTTCCGAAGCCGAAAGGATCGCCGACGGACCTCTTTTTTACGATGTTTCCGCCTAACCCTAATATTATGTTTCCGTTGAATAAAACTTTATCGAGCTGGGCGTTTATGCCACCGTATTCATATTCTAAAAGGCCGGCCGCTATTTTGCCGTATATCTGATGCGAAAAATATGCCGTCTGCTGAAACATAAGGCTGTTTAAGTTTAACCTTCTTTCCATATAAAACGGCATGTCGCTTCTTACCGGAATAGACAGCGGGCTTGTAATAGTAGTAAAATTGTTCAATATATCGGCTCCGACTCCCGCAACTATCGACCCTCCCGTCCACGGGTGAATAATGCCGTAAGCTACCGCGCCAAGATAATATTGGAACCTGCCGAATAAGTCGTTTTCCGAGGTTGCAAAAGAAGGGCTGATTTTATAGCTTATAATCCTGTTGTCCTTGGTTTTGACCGGCACGGTGCGTATATCGCGCTCTACGGTAATTTGCATGAATTCGCCGGCCTCGTTGGCTCCTTTAATAGTTGACATCAAAGACTTTATGAGCTTTAAATTTGCCTTTGCTTCCAAAATAGGAACGTAATTATCTTCTATTACCACGTCCGTCCTGTTTATCTTGCCGTCGTTTACCTTCGCCAGAGCTTTTATAGCGTATATAGCGGCAGTCCTGTCGGAGAAAAACTGGTTGTTTTCCATCTGCAGGTAAAGGCTTTTCCTTTTTTTATCGATTTTCATGCCTATGTTGCTGAAATCGTAAAATTCCATCGCATTAATAATTTTTTCGCTTAAGGTTTCGTTCGCGGAAAAGGCATAATTTACATACTGCGGATGAAAGACGCGTATAAAAGGTTTGGAAACGTTAAGCGGCATGGAGACATTCAACGATACGGTATTGCCTCTCTGATAGCTTGCCTGGATTTGCAGCCATTTCCACGGCCTGTAAACGGCGCCGAAGTCGTATTTCGAAGGAACGGGCATGTCGTTATTAAAAAAATTCTGGTCGGCCGGATCCTGCGGCTGATTCTGGTATTCGGTCGGGTCGTATGCTATTTCCAAGCCGAACTTTTTAGACGGCATGTACTGGATTCCCCAGAAAAACATGGACTGTTTAAGCCAGCTGCGCGGGTGAGTGAAAATTTCGGCTCCGAAGCCCTTGTCGTCCGGCGGCAGAGGGGTCGTGCCGTATCTTCCGTTTCCGAACCCTACGGTAAAATCGAATGGATAGATTTCTTTACTTGCGACGAGATACTGCGACGCATAAAGCCTGTTTCCTATCGGGTCGTTTATGCCTATGGCAAAAGCTGGAAGCCATTTGCTTTCGTCTAAAAATTGATATTTAAAATCGAAGAGCTTGTCTTTATAATAGCCGTATTCGTTTAGGGGAACGCCCGGAAGTCCGTCCACGCCCATTATCTCCGTCTGAAGAGCCGTAATTTCCAAATTGGGCAATAATCCGTATGTTAAATAAAACTTTCTGTAAGGATCCTCCATGCTGAATCCTACCCGCAATACGTTATTCGGCAGGGTATAGGCGTTAGGGATGCCCATTATTCCCGTAAAACCCGAATTAGACGGAAGAATGAACCTTTTGCCGGCGGAAAAGGAGTTTCGCGCGGGCATTAAGCAATAAAAAAAAAGAATTGCGATGAATCCAAAGACTGCGGCTATTGCGCCCGCCTCGTCCCATAATCCTCTTTTTTTATTTTTATCCATTTAACCTAATAAAGGCTTCATTAGTTTGAAAAAGGCGTTCGGATGCCGGGCGCTTTCTTGGCGCCGCCATATAAATAAATGGCAGCCCCAACGGGATTCGAACCCGTGTTACTGCCGTGAGAGGGCAACGTCCTAACCGCTAGACTATGGGGCCTTTTTTTATAAAAAGTTTTTTTATTAGTTTTATTATTGTAGCATGTTATAAAGCAGCCGTTATTCATAATATGCTCTTTTTCCAGGGACTTATTAATTCCCGAACACCCCGAAAGCACAAATCCGGAGCCCAAACCAAATATGCCTATAAATAAAGCGGGTACGGCGGCCTTTCTTATTTTCATCTATTTTCAACCTTGTAAATTATTATTATATATTTAAAACACTATAAATAATATAATATAATAATTTAAAAAACAAGGGGGTAAAACGCCTGGAAAAACGTCTGGAAGCAATATATATAGATTCGCTGGCATACGGAGGCTGGGGCATAGGGAGAATTAATTCTAAAGTTATATTCACGGGCTATGCCGTTCCGGGGGATACCCTTAAAATAGAAATATACGGCGGACATAAAAGTTACGCATTCGGCAGGATAGCAGGGATTATCGAGCCGTCTCCGAAAAGAATCGAACCGGTTTGCAGGCATTTCGGCATATGCGGCGGTTGCGATTATCTTAATATGCCCTACGAAGAAGAAATTTATTGGAAAACGGAAATTTTTAAATCGGAATTTAAAAAAAATTTTGCGCCGATAAATATAAAAGTTAACGGGGCGGAAGAAAATTACCTGAATTACAGGCAGAAAATATCATTAAAAATATATCCTCCGCATATAGGATATTATGAAAAATCGACGCATCGGGTAATCGACGTAGAGTATTGCTATCTTGCAAAAGACGGCATAAACGAAATGCTTAAAAACATTAGGGGTCTTTTATCGGAAAAAGCATGGAAACGCTCCATCCCCGATTTACTGTCGTCGGTAACTTTAACCGAAGCCGGATTGAAAAATATTATTTTTGAAATTAAAAATAATCCGCCCGAATTGAAAAGTTTTGCTAAAGAAGCCGCAAAAGCCGCCCCGGCGGATAATATTTTCTTCGAATTTCCCGATAAAAAAACCGTCAAATATGACCATTTAGAAAGCGGTGCGGCGCGCAATCCGGTCAAACGTTCCATGGATTATTTTACCGTTAAGGATAAAAAATTTTCGTACGACCTTCCGACTTTTATTCAGGTCAATAATAAACAGAATGAAAACATCATAAGCGCCGTTACGGAATATCTGAAAAACATTACCGCGGAAAGGGGGCAAAATTTCATTAATGCCCTCGATTTATATTGCGGGTACGGCAATATTACTTTTTTTTTGGCGCAGTTCGCAGCCAATATTACGGGCGTCGAATCGAACGGATTTTCCGTAAAACTCGGAGAAAAAAATCTAACGCTAAACGGCATTAAGAATATTAAATTTATAAAATCGGATGCAGGGCGCTTTCTTGACACCGCCGGTATAAAAATAAAACGAAACGAAAAAATATACGACCTTGTCGTTCTCGACCCGCCAAGAGCAGGCATTAAAGGATTGGTTCCTAAAATAGCCAAATTAAACCCTGAGCATATTATATATATTTCATGCGATACTATGACTCTTTTGAGGGATTTAAAAATTTTTACGGAAACCGGATATAAGATAGAACAAATAAATTTAACGGATATGTTTCCCAGAACCTATCATATGGAGCAAATAGCGTTTTTAAGGAAATAATTTGCGAAAATAATTTGTTTTTCTTAGAACGGTTTTTTATTTTTGGCGGACGCTTTAGCGACTTTTCCGGCTTTAAGGCATTTTGCGCAGACCTTAATCCTCTTATTGCCCCCGCCGGGAACGGCGGCTTTAACCGTATGTAAATTTGGAAAAGACACCTTCTTAGTTTTATTATTTGCATGCGATACGTTGTTGCCGTACTGTATGCCTTTGCCGCAAATGCTGCAAACCCTGGACATTATAAATAATCCCCTTTTTATTAATTTATTAATTAGAAATTAAAAAATGAAATTTATTAAGTTTTAAATTATATTATTTAATTTTATTAATGTCAACACCCATTCCCCTTTTTTTTAGGTTAAGATACCCTGTTTGCTTTAATTACGCCATTAACGGATTTTATGCCGTCGATAATGGAATCCGCCTGCTTATTGTCCTTAACCTCTATATCGAACAAATGAACGGCTCTTCCGTCTTTGACCGTCCTTACCTGAGCCTTGGAGATATTGGCTCCTTTGCCGGAAATGAGGGAAGCTATGTCCGCTAAAATTCCTTTTTTGTCGTCCGTTATAATCCTTATCTTAGTTTCGAAAAATTCGCCGCCGGATAAGTTCCGCTTTTCCAGCCCTTCCTTCCAGCTGACGCTTATGAGCCTGTTTTTATCCACGCCTATTATGTTTTTACAATCCGTTTTATGAACGATTACCCCTCTCCCCCGCGATATAAAGCCTACTATGCCGTCCCCCGGTATAGGATGGCAGCATCCGGCAAGTTTATACAGAAGGCCTCCTCCGAAAGGGGACACTATGGCTTCGTTTTTACCCTGGCCGGGCTTAATCTTTTGAAGAATTTTATTTATTACGCTTCCGGTAGTTTTCGTAATTAAAGAAAGCTTATCCGTTTTTTTATAACCTTGCATCGACAGCGAAAATATGTATGAAGGCGAATATTTGCCGTATCCTATTTCCGAAAAAAGGTCGTCTTCGGACTTAAGAGAAAGTTTTTGCACGGCCTGTCCGGCTAAATCCTTCAAATCGACGGTTTTATCTTCGAGCTTTTTAAATTCCCTTTCCAATATTTCCTTGCCGGTATTTATGCTTTCGTCTCTTTCCGTCTGCCTTATATAACTCCTTATCTTAGAAATAGCTTTTGAAGATTTCACGTACCTGAGCCAGTCTTTAGACGGATGATGTCCTTCTTTGGTTAGAATTTCGACTATGTCTCCGTTAGAAAGCTTCTGCCTTAAGGTAACCATAATTCCGTTGACGATCGCCCCGCTCGTCTTATCTCCGATTTCGGTATGTATATAATATGCGAAATCTATCGGCGTCGAATCTTTAGGAAGCGCTATGACTTTACCCTTCGGAGTAAAAACGTAAACTTCTTCCTGAAAAAGGTCTATCTTAACGCTGTCTAAAAACTCGTGGGGGTCTTTAAGTTCCTTTTGATATTCGACGAGCTGTCTCAGCCAGTTGAAACGCTCTAGGTCCTCTCTTTCTACGATCATGCTCTCTTTATATTTCCAATGCGCGGCTATGCCGAATTCGTCTATAAAGTGCATCTCTTTTGTTCTTATTTGAATTTCGACCCTCATGCCTTCAGGGCCTATTACGGTAGTATGGAGGGAACGGTACAAATTTGCCTTGGGCATGGCGATGTAATCTTTAATCCTTCCGGATATAGGCTTCCAAATCGAGTGGACGATACCGAGCGCCTCGTAACATTCGGTTTCGGTATCTACTATAACCCTTAAAGCCAGTAAGTCGTAAATATCTTCGAAACTCACGTGCTGTTCTATCATTTTTTTATAAATGCTGTAAAAATGCTTCGGCCTTCCGTATATTTCGGTTTTTAGATTATGTTTTTCTAAATTTTCTTTTAAAATACCGGTAATTTTTTCGATATATTTTTCCCTTTCAGTTTTTTTCTTATTTATTTTAAAAGATAAATCTTTATAGGCATGAGGATTTAAATATTTAAAGGATAAATCTTCCAGTTCGCTTTTTATAAAAAATATCCCCAGCCTGTTGGCTAAAGGAGCGTAAATATCGAGAGTTTCCTGCGCTATTCTAACCTGCCTTTCTTTGCTCAAAAAGTCCAGCGTCTGCAAGTTATGCAGCCTGTCGGCTAATTTTATAATTATGACCCTTATATCTTTAGCCATTGAAACGATCATCTTCCTGATATTTTCTGCTTCGAGCTCTTCCGAGCTTTTAAAGTTAAGTTTTCCTAGTTTCGTAAGTCCGTCGACTATAAAGGCGACTTCTTCCCCAAATTCTCGCCTTATGTCTTCCAAAGTGGCCAGCGTATCCTCGACCGTATCGTGAAGGAGCGCGGCGACTATGGAAGCGCAGTCCATCCTCAAACAGGAAACGATGGCCGCAACTTCTATTGGATGGGTAAGATAGGGTTCTCCGGATATTCTTTTTTGCCCGTAGTGAACTCTTTTGGAAAAATTATAGGCTTTTTTAAACAGTTTGAACTTTTCGCCGCGTATTTCATCAATACCGACGTCGTCGATACCGTTTATGCTGTATCTGAACAGCTCTAAAAGATTATTAAGGGAACCGAAATCGCCGGATGGATTTACGGTAACGAAATTATTTGGATTGTTAATGGGATTCGCGGGATTCATGATTTATTATCGCGTTAAGCGTTAAGCGCGGTTATTTCTGCTTTACCCCTATATAACCTTGCGCAATTTCCCTGAGCGCTACCACGATAGGTTTATTTTTGGAAACTATTTTAGTTTGGGCTCCTTCCATAAGCTGCCTTGCCCTCTTTGCCGTTATTATTACCAGCGCAAACCTGTTTTCTACATTAATTAGACAATCTTCGATAGTTACTCTCGCCATTTAAATTTTTCTCCTTTTGTTATTTTTCGGATATCCTGTTTTATTTGTAAGACAGCCGGTTTCAAATATTATATATAGCTTTTTTGTTTATTATATTTTCTCTAAATTTCTGCATCTTTCGGCAATAACGATAGATTTTAATTTTAAATAAGCCTCGTCCAAATTATCGTTAGTAATAATATAATCGTAAATCCTGCTTTTACTAATTTCTTCCGATGCGGCGCTTAATCTTTTTTCCGCCTCTTTATCGTCCATGCTTCCCCTGTTCTTAAGCCTGATCGAGAGGTCTTTATACGAGGGCGGAGCGATAAATACGTTGACGAGCCGGCTTATATTAAACGGTTTACCGGCAGCGCCTATGCCTATATCGATATCGTTAATATCTTTAGAATTTCTAGAGTTTCTATATATTTTTATAAGATTTTCGACCCCTTGAACGTCTATTTCCAACAATATATCGAACGAACGATTTGAGTTAAAAACCGATTTATATGCCGTTCCGTACCTTTTGCCGAAAACGTTTGCCCATTCTATGAATTCGTTTCCTTCAACCATTTTATCAAATTCCGCGTCGTTAATAAAATGATAACTTACGCCGTTTTTTTCCCCCTGCCTTTTTGCCCTCGTGGTATAAGAAACGCTCGGCTTTATATCTTTAAATTCTTTTAAAAGCATATTGCATAAAGTTGTCTTGCCGGTTCCCGACGGTGCGGAAACCGCTAAAATTAAGCCTTTCGGTTTGCCGTCAGAATGAAAATTTTTATCTTCCAGTTTTATGGCCTGCATGTTCGTTTAACTCTTGCCATTATTCAGCTCTTGTCTCCTTCCAGCCTCGCAATAATAGTCGCGGTGTTTAGAGCCGAAAGTATAATGTGCCCGGAATCGGTAATTATCACCGACCTGGTTTTTCTCCCTTCGGTTGCGTCGACTAAATGATTTCCGTCTTTGGCGGTTTCCCTCAGTCGTTTCATAGGCGACGAACCCGGAGAGACCACGGCCACCACCCTGCTTTGTAAAACTACGTTTCCAAATCCTATATTAATAAGTTTTTGCATCTAAAATAATATGATTATATATATTTAACTTAACCCGCACTTAACAGGGCAGATAATTCGCCGGCTCCTACGGCGTATGTGCCGAGCTGCGACACGGCAATGCTTGCGGCTGCATTTGCCATATAACACGCGTCCGGAATACTCGCTCCGGCGCTTTTAGCGACGGTAAGAGTAGAAATAACGGTGTCTCCCGCTCCGGTAACGTCGTAAACTCCTTTAGAGCGCGCCTGCAAATGTATGGATTTATCCCCGCCGTAAAGGGACATTCCATCTTCTCCTCTCGTTATAAGCAGATACTCCGGCTTGACTTTCTTCATAATGACTTTTCTTGCTTTTTCTAAAGTTTTTTCGTCGTAGATTTTTATTCCGGATCCGCCGGAAGTTTCGTTTATATTCGGAGTCAGGATAGAAACGTTCCTATAAAATTTAAAATTTTCGACTTTAGGGTCTAGCGCGATAAATTTGTTCTTTTCCCTTAAAAAACTTACTAAGGAAGAAAAAAATTTTCTTCCTATCAGTCCCTTGCCGTAATCGGAAATTATAACGGCGTCTATATCGCCTTCAATTTTTTTAATTCCGCGCATCAGGGCATCGTAAACTTTATCCGTAATCTTTCCGTTATCTTCCCTGTCGAACCTGACTATCTGCTGGTTATGCGCTATTACCCTCGTTTTAATTATAGTCTGAAAGTTTTTTAAAGTTAAAATATTGGAAGCATCTATCTGACCTTTATCTGCGATAAGACTCTTTAATATATCTCCGTTATAATCGTCGCCTACGACTCCGGCGACGTAAACTCCGGCTCCGAGTTTTGCCAGGTTACTTACTACGTTTGCGGCTCCTCCGGGCATAAGTTTTTCTGACTTTACGCTGACCACCGGAACGGGAGCCTCTGGAGATATTCTGGAAACCGTCCCGTAAACGAAATGGTCCACCATAATATCGCCGACGACAAGTATTTTTACCCTGTTAAATTTTTTTATTATATCGATAAAATTTTTAGACATATTTTGAAAACAATTCAAGCGTTTTATCGGCGCACTTTTCTATGTTAAATTTTTCCGCGACGGTTTTTCGGGCTTCGTCCCTCACATTTTTAAGCGTATTCGAGTTATTATACACAAAAATTAACTTTTGATAAATAGAATTTATATCCCCCTTTTTTACTATAAAGCCGTTTTTGCCGTCTTCGACCACTTCCGGCATGCCTCCGGCATCCGACGCTATCACTATTTTTTTCATTGCCATAGATTCCAGTAACGATAGGGGCAGTCCTTCTTTTAACGAAGGAAAAACTACGGCGTCCAATTCGTTTAAAAAAGAAACAAGGCCTGCGCCCCCTACGAACCCAAGAAAATAAACCGAATCGGATATGCCTAAATCCGAGGCTTTCTTAACAAGAGCTTCTTTTAAAGCCCCGGCCCCTGCGATAAAAAATTTGGCGTCCGGTATTTTAACCAAAACAAGTTTTGCGGCTTCTAAAAATAAATCGACCCCTTTTTCGCGGGAAAGCCTTGCAATTATTCCCGCGTTAAAAGATTTTGCCAAATCGCTTGAATCTTCTTTTCTTCCCTGAAGGCTTTCCGCATCTGGATTAAATTTATTTATATCTATTCCGTTGTAAATTATTCCCAGTTTTTCCTCCTTCATGCCTTGCGAAATAAGGTTTTCCCGAACTGCGCCGGATACGCATATTACGTAATCCGCGTACTTATACTGCGATTTTTTGTTAAGCCCGTGTGCCGTCGAAACCGATTTTATGCCTGCAATTCTTGCGGCTAAAGCGCCTATAAAATTTGCCTTGGAAAGATGCGTATGGATTATGTCGAAACCGTTTTTCTTTAAAAAACTTGCGACCCGTAATACCGTAAAAGGACTATATTTGAAATCCGCGTTTATTATTTTAAACGGCACCCCGCTTTCCGGCAAAAAATGCAAATCTTGGTTTTTTTCGGTTAACGCGTGGGAAGATAAAATAAAAACTTCGTGGCCTTTCCCGATAAATTTCTTAGAAATGTTAACGACATAGTTTTCCGCGCCTCCGATGTTGGAAGGAGTTATGAACTCTAAAATTTTCATTTTTTATATCGTATTTTTTTTAAAAAATCTTTTGTTTTTTTTATCGCATTCGACGTTTCGTTTACGGAATCTTTTACTAACCTGTATAAAAGCATTTTAAAAAATTGTGGAGCGCCTTTTTTTTCTTTCATAAAGGTTTTAAAATCGTCTATATCCCAATTTTGCATGGATGCGAGTTTCCTGAAGGCATGCGGATGAAAACTTAAATCGCTCTTGTCTATCCTTTCGAGCCAGCCGAAATCGGAATATATGTATTTGTCGATTCTTGGATCGTAATTCGAAACCCAGTTTTTTAGCCTGTTTATTATTCGAAAATTATAAAGCCTTTCCATCTCCTTGTCTTTTTTATACATACCGGCCGGATTTTTTGCCCTGCCGTAATGATACATGCTGACGTTTAACGGCAGGGCGTTTTTGTTTTCGATATTGATTTTAACGCCGTTTAAGTCTTTAAAGCCCATTGCGTCCCCCCACGAAAAGACGGTTCCGTCGTTTCTGATTACCCTCGTCTCTTTATCGTAAAAAAATCTTTTTTCCGATTTTTTAGCGTACGAAAAATAGCCTCCGAAAAAATGGATATAATCGAAAACGAATCCTTTTACGTCTTTATTGTTTAGATTTTGTTCGAGGGTTTTTATTATTTTTTCATAGTCCTTTTCGTGTATTCCTTCGTCGCATTGCACGTATAATCCGTAATCTCCGGTAATATTTTTGATTGCGATATTAGTTTTTTCCGATAAAATAGTCCCGCTTTTTTTTGTGACATTCCAATCGGAGCCTATTAGCTTAATCTTGGGGTTTTCATCTTTTAACCTTTCAAGCTCATTTTTCGTATCGTCGGCGCTTTCGCATGCTACGACTATAAATTCGTCCACTAACGGAAGGGCGGACTTTATGGACTCCTTAAAAGGATATCCCATAATGATGCCGTTTCTGATAAAAGTAAATCCCGAAATTTTCATTATAATTACATTAGCCGCCGGATTCTAATCTAATATTTAATTTTATTTGAATTTAAAAAAAACTCAAAACCGTCAATCAAGTCCTGCGTCTTTATAGACCGCATACAATCGGGATAGCCGCCTGCGCCGGAACCGTTTTTTAGACAATTTTTATAAAAACAGTGATAACAGCCGGTTTTTTTATCTATTGCGTAAAAGTCTCCGGCCAACGGCCCGCAGACGGCGGGGTCGGTAGAACCGAAAAGGGCGATCACCGGAGTTTTTATGGCGGACGATAAATGCATCGTTCCGTTATCTACCGTAACGACGAGACTCGATTCGCGAATCAGCCCTCCAAGCGTAAAAAGGTCGGTTAGGCCGGTTAAATTGACGCTCTTATGCTTATTTTCTATCTTATCGTATATTTTTTGCGAAATCCCAGCATCTTTTTTGCTTCCGGTAATAACGACATAAAATCCTTTTTTATTTAAAAAATCGGCAAAAAGAGAAAACAAGCTGGGATCGGCTTCTTTCGACCTCCTCGTAGAGCCTGGAGAAAACAAAACAAACTTAAAATTTTCATTTATACGGTTAAACGAATTCCTTAAAATATTTACGGCATTTTTAATATCCGTTTCGGAGACGTTATAAACGTAATCCCTGGCAAAGTATTTTTCGTCCGGATTTATATAAAACGGTTCGATAAATTTTAACGATTTGTCTATATTGTTAATGTTTTTATCGAATTTTATAATATTTCGGAAAAAAAAGCCGTTAAAAAATTTTTCTTCGCCGATTTGTTTTTCGGCAAGGAGAAACCCTAAAACCGAAAACTTTAAAGAAGTTAAAAAATTAACGCAGACATAAAACTTATGCCCGTTAGCCTTATTGATGCTTTTAAGGGCCGACCGCAATCTTAAAAAACCAGCGATGCCATTGAGGCCGTTAATTTTATCCGTTTCGACGATATTATATATATCGGGATTTCTCCGCAAAACGGGCGAAGCGTTTTTTGAAACTACGGCCGTAATCCTGCTTTCCGGAAACCTAATCTTTAATGCCCTGACGGCGGGGGTCAGCGTTAATGCGTCGCCGATATAATTATGCCCGAAAATTAAAAAATCTTTTATTTTTATATCGTTTGAATCCTTCATAAGTAAAATTAAATTTTAAACGGGGTTTTTTCCAAATCTTTTTTAATTATATCAAAAACCGAATCCGGGGTAATTCTTTTCATGCACAGAACGCATTCTGCATGATTATTATTATCCGTCTTATCGGACTTATTTAAAGGACAGTCTTTTTTAAAGCAGGGTATGCACATCAGGTTGCCTTTTAATAAGGTCCAATTTTTTCCGACCGGGCCGGTAAGCCGGGAGTCGGTCGGCCCGAATAAGGCAATGGTCTTAAGGCTTTCTATAGACGACGCAATATGCATAAGTCCTGAATCCGGCGTTATAAAAAAGCTCGTTTTGGCAAGAAGTTCTTTTGCCTGCTTAAGGTTTGTTTTCCCAACGGCGCTTGCCGCCTTCCGGCTGTTCAGCGCTTTTAATATATCGCCGGCTAAATATTCTTCCCCGCTCCCGCCGAATATTATAATATTTGCATTAAAATAATCTATAAGTTTTTTGGAAAGCTCTATGAAATATTTTACCGGCCATTTTTTAGTTTTCCATGTCCCGCCCGGATTTATTCCAATAAAGATACCTTTATTTACGTCGTCGTCGGCGTTAAAATTATTTTCCAAAAAATCAGCGGCAAACCTTTTATCTTCTTCCGAGGTTAAAAGCTTGAGTTCAGGCTCTTCTACTTTGGCGCCGCCGCAATTTTCGGCCAAAAATAGATAAAATTTAACCGCGTGCTCTAACGGCCTTCCTTTTCTTATAATTTTTTTATTGCCCAGAAATCCAAGCGTTGCATATTCTTCGTAGCATCTAATACGCGCTCCGCTTAAAAACGCAAAAATGGACGTTCTGTCGACGCCCTGTAAATCTATGGACAGGTCGTAACGGCGCCTCCTTAATTTTTTTATTAAAGATAAATAGTCTTTAAATTTAAAATTGTTTTTATCGATAACCAATACCTCGTTTGCGTAGGGGTTTAAAAACGCGATATCTTTCGCCTTGTCTTCTATCAGCCACGTAATAAAGCTATCCGGATACCCTTTCCTGATCGACTCGACGGCGGGCGTGGACAGAAGGCAGTCGCCTATAGAGCTTAATTTTATTATTAAAATATTTTCAACAGGCTTGCCAGTCTTTTCCATGTTTATTTTCCTGCTTTTTTATTTTTTTAGTAAAAGAGGCGGACTTTAAAGATTTTCCTTTTAAATTTAAGAAAATCCGTATTATGCCTTATCGCTATTCTTTTTAAGGCAAAAAAATCGGCTCCTTTTTTCACTAATCCCGTTTTAGTAACGCATGCCCCGTAAAAACCGGCTTTTTTAACGAGTTTTTCGGTTTCTTCGTTATAATCCCCATAAGGATAAGCAAAAAAATTTATGTCCGAACCCGTTAATTTTTCAAGATTTTTTTTAGAAAGAAGTATTTCCTTATAAGCCTCTTCCCGGGTGATTTTTGTCAAGCGGGGATGCGTCAGCGTATGCGCGCCTATTTCTATTCCGTATTGCGACATTTCTTGGAGTTCCGTTAAGTTCAACATTTCATCGCTATTTTCTCCGTTTTTCATGTCCCATTCGTTAATCCCCCCGATAAGTCCCGAAACCATAAAAACCGCAGCTTTTATCTTATTGGAGCTCATAATTTTAAAGCCTTCGGAATAAACTGATTTCGACCCGTCGTCGAATGTAATAGATGCGTATTTGCCGCTTTCGTTAATTAAATCCGCCTTAGAAGTTAAATTCTGAGCCGCCGGAGATAAAGGCGCGCAGTAATAGTAATCGTAAAGGCTTTTTAATTCTGACAAGGTTAGAAAAGAATAACCTGATTTTTTTAAATATTTAATCTGCCTGTCAAAATCTTCGCCTGAGACGTAAAGTCCGGGAAATTTGGCATGTTGGGGATATTTGCCGATTTTATGGTATAAAAGAATTATAAACTTAGGTCTTTTAATCATGCTTTTTATACATTATACTATAATTGTATTTTTTTTAAATTATATTTGTATAACTTTTTAAAACATTATAATATATTTATAAAGACAAGGAATAAAAATATATGGCGGCAGAAAATTTGGACAGCGGACAGAAGCTTAATAATAATAACGGCTTAAATAAAAACGCCAAAACATCCTTATCCGTCATAATCCCGGCTTACAACGAAGAAAAAAGGATAAGGCAGACTATAGCCGAGCTCAGGTCTTATCTTAAATCCAAAAAATTTATTTACGAAATTATAGCAGTTAACGACGGAAGCACGGACGGAACTTTAAACGTATTAAAAGATACCATTAAGGCGGACTTGAGGGTATTGACCATTTCAAAAAGCGGAAAAGGCGCCGCCGTCAAAGAAGGGATTTTATCTGCAGACGCCCAAAACGACTTTGTTTTCTTTATGGACGCCGACTTGTCCACAAGCGTCAGTGAAATCGGCTCTTTTATCGACATATTCAAAAAAGAACCGGAAACCGGCGCTATAATCGGTTCCCGCTATCTGCCGGAAGGTTCGGTTATAGTCCAGCCTGCTTTTAGAAATTTAGTCGGCAGAACGTTCAGCTTAATAAAATCAAAACTTCTCGGTATAAATTTCTACGATTCCCAGTGCGGATTTAAAGCCTTCAGAATGCCGGACGCAAAAAAGATTTTCGGAAAATCGGAAATTAAAGGCTTTTCGTTCGACGTCGAAATACTTTATATAGCTCTTTTAAATAGCATAAAAGTCAAAGAGGCAAGCGTGGATTGGCGGCATAAGCCCGGCGGACACGTTAACATAGTAGCGGACTCGCTCCCTATGTTGATAGAACTGTTCCAAATATTTTTAAATAAGAACAAATATATATCTTAGAAGTCCGGAACCGCAAAAAATGCAAAAAGTTGAAACGCCCGATTCGAAACGGGACAGCGGCTATAAAAAATTAGACGGATCTTTTTACTTAAGGGAAGACACCGTAAAAATAGCAAAGGAACTCCTCGGCAAATACCTGATGACCGATATCGGCGGCGAAGGAATAACGGGGGGTAAAATCGTGGAAACGGAAGCATATCTTGGAACTATAGATAAAGCTTCCCACGGATACATGAACCGGAAAACCGAAAGAAATAAAAATTTATATAAAGAAGGCGGGCATGCTTACGTTTATTTTATTTACGGAATGTATTGCCTTTTTAACGTCGTTACCGGAAGGAAAAACAACGCGGATGCCGTACTTATCAGAGCTGTCGAACCGGAAACTGGACAGGATTTAATGATTGCAAGAAGAGAAAAAAAGTTAAAATCAAAAAATAAAAACTTAAATTTTAATAAAAACAGGGTCGCTTCGGGACCCGGACTTCTTACTATCGCCCTCGGCATCGATTTAAGGCATAACGGAATTCCGATATGCGAAAACTCCATCGGCGGCAAGAAAAATAATAATCGGGATATAAAAGCCGAAAAGCTAAGTATTTGGCTTGAAGACAGGAATATAAACCTTGGCGGAGAAGATATAGTCGAAACCGCAAGAATAGGTATAGATTATGCCGAAGAGCACGCCCTCCTGCCGTTGCGCTTTAAAATTAGAGGCAACAAAAGCGTAAGCAGGTAAAGCAAAAAACAAAGGCAAAAAGAGTATTTATTTTTCGCTCGCTCCTGACTGCGTTTGCGGGTAGTTAACTTCAAAAAAGGTGCCAGGTTTTTTTATTTTCAGACAATAACTTTACTACAAAAATATAGTAATATGAAAATAAATTAATCTGACACCTTTTTTTACTTTTGAAGCTCGCTACGTTACTTCTTTTTTGTTGACGGTTTTTTTGTTTCTTTCTTAATCGGCTTGTTTGCCATTTCGTCCTCACCTCCGGTTGGTTATCGAACTATTATTATATATTATACTGTATTATATTATATTATTATATATTATATTGTATTATATTGGGTATTTTGCAAAAACCATTCGTAGGTTTTTTTGATGCCGGCTCTAAAAGCTGTTTCCGGTATAAAATCAAATTCTTTCTTAATTTTATCGCAACTTAAACTGCTTGTTTTTTGCTCGCCCATTTTAGCCGGTCCATGAACCTCTTTATATTTATTATCGAAATTTTTATTAATTTCTTTAAATAAATCGTTAACGCTGATTTCTACGGATGTTCCGACATTATAAATTCCGGTCGCGCCCGCTTTGTTCAACGCTAAATAATTCGCCAGGACTACGTCTTCGACATATATATAGTCGCGTGTTTGCATGCCGTCGCCGTTAATGACGGGCTGTTCGCCGTTTAGCATCTTATTTAAAAATATCGCTACGACTCCGGCCTCTCCGAAAGGATTTTGCCTTGGACCGTAAACGTTTGAATATCTGAGGGAAACGTAATTAAGCCCAAATACTTTGTTGTAATAATTTAAAAATTTATCCGCCGCAAGCTTTGCTATGCCGTATGGAGACAACGGCCATTCGGGATGATTTTCCGGCGTAGGCCTTATTTCCGTATCGCCGTAAATAGCGCCGCCCGTGGAAGAAAAAATAAATTTTTTTATCTTATGTCCGGCCGAAAGCTTAATCAAATTTAACGTTCCCATTATGTTGGTTTCGGCGTCGAACATTGGGTCGGAGACCGATTTTCTGACGTCGATTTGGGCGGCAAGGTGATAGACCGCTTCCGGAGACTCCTCCATAAATATTTTTTCTATCGTTCCAAAATCTTTAATATCGGCTTTTATAAATTTTGCGGCAGGATTAATATTATATTCGAAACCTGTGGAAAGATTGTCGATTATTACGACGTCCTGCCCTTTAGATATAAGCTTATCTGCTATATGGCTCCCGATAAATCCGGCTCCACCGGTAACTAGTATTTTCATTTTAATTTTTACTTTCGGAATTATGCTCTTGATAAATTTCAAGCGCATAATTCCGTTTATTTTTTTTATCCTCATGATTAAGATTATTATTTCTTAAACGCTTCGCTGATAGATTGTTCATAATCGGGATATAGTATTCCTTTTTCGGTTATAATGCCGCTGATATATTCGGAGGGGGTAATGTCGAAAGCAAAATTTAAAACTTTTACGCCCAACGGCGCTATCCTTTTTCCAAACATCGAAACGACTTCATCTTCCCCGCGTTCTTCTATGGGGATAGAGGCGCCTGATTTTATATTTATATCTATAGTGGAAAGAGGCGCCGCTACATAAAACGGAATTTTATTTTCCTTAGCGAGGACGGCGACCTGATAAGTTCCGATTTTATTGGCGGTATCGCCGTTGGAAGCTATCCTGTCCGCTCCCACTATCACGGCGTTTATTTTGCCTTTTCTCATCAAAAGGCCGGCCGAATTGTCGGCGATTAGCGTAACGGGAATTCCGTCTTCCATTAGTTCCCATGCGGTAAGCCTTGCTCCCTGGAGAAACGGCCTCGTTTCGTCGGAAATTACCGATATTTTTTTATTTTCGGCCACGGCAGCCCTTATGACCCCAAGAGCCGTTCCGTAGCCCGCTGTAGCAAGCGCTCCCGCATTGCAGTGGGTCAGCACGGTATCTCCGTTCCTTAAAAGCTCTGCCCCGTATTTGCCCATTTGTTTATTTATCTCGATATCTTCTTCATAAATTTTAAGCGCTTCTAACCTGACGAGTCCTACGATATTTTCAATATTTTTCAATATTTCTTTTTGACCGGCTGCATCGCCTGCGATTTTATTTTCCGAGGCTTTTTTCGCTGTTTTTTTAATCCGTTCGACGGCCCAGCTAAGGTTTACGGCGGTAGGTCTTGCCGAAAGCATAAAACTGCAAATACTTTCGAACTTTTTTTTGAAATCGGAAACGCTCGCAATATCAGATTTAAGGCCGGCGTTTCCGCCTATGCCTTTTACGGCGCTTCGGAACGAATCCAACAGGAACTTTGCGGCGAGATACAGACCAAAAGCGGCAGAAACGCCGATAGCCGGAGCGCCCCTTACTGCCATATCTTTTATAGCATAATAAATTTCGGCATCCGTCTTTAACTCTAAATAAACTACTTCCGAAGGAAGTTTTCTCTGGTCTATCATTTCGACGACGTCGTCGTCTCTTAGTTTTACGGTATAAAATGACATGTAATAATAAATTATATTAAAACTAACGGTTTTAGTGAGGTAACTCCAATAAAAACAGATATTATTATGAGTATAGCATTTTAAATGCCTATTTTTA